>RFYV01000004.1 GCA_009921265.1 Betaproteobacteria bacterium
CCAATCAAGATCACCCGGCGGGGTAGACGTAAGGCGGTCACGCTGCCAGACGGCACGACTTTGCAGCCAAGGAGGTGGGACAGTGCGCCCACACCGATCCAACTGGCCCTGGCTCGGGGGCACCGTTGGTTGGCGCTCCTCGAATCGGGCAAGGCCCGAAATCTGGCCGACGTTGCTGAAATGGAGGGAATGGACCGAGCCTACGTTAGCCGGATGGTGAACCTCACCACCCTGGCGCCGGATATCGTGGCAGCCATCCTGGATGAGTCCTTGCCGGATCACGTCACGTTGTTTGACCTGGCCTCTGGGACGCCCCTGCTGTGGGACGAGCAGCGGGCGTTGCTATCCCTGTGAACAAGCGGCCGGTTGTGCTTTATGCCCGCCTACCAATGCTGGAATCAAACAGATTGATTCGTCCACTCGTAAGTTGTTGATCTTGTTGACCACGAACGGCGAGTCTTGTGGACTTCGGGCCATTCCCTTGCGCAACGGGCACAGAGAGAAATGGCCGAAAGAGAGAGAACTGGGTGCAGAACAGGCTAGTACGTGCGGTGGGCGAGGTCCACAGCTTTCCGCAGGAACCTGCAACAACACGGGGCAATACGCGCCAACGGACGAAAAAAAACCCCAACTCAGACGAGTTGGGGTTTTGGTATTGGTGGAGCTGGCGGGATTTGAACCCGCGTCCACAAGTCTTTTTCGAGCAGTTCTACATGTGTAGTCGTCTGGATTGTTTCTCGCCGGTTGCATCGCACAGCGACACGCTATGCAACAAGCCAGCATCCTATTTTCTCGCCCCTCATCAAGATGCCCGATGAGGTACCAGCCCATATGTTTTACCTTGCAGCTAGGATGTCTTGCGACCCCCTAACCCAGCCTATCGGCCAACTGTTGCAAGGATCACCGGATTAAGCGGCGATTGCGAAACGTTCGTCGTTTGCAGTTAGTTTTTTTTCTGCGGATTTACGAGGTGACAGAACCTCGACATGCCCTGCTGCGCGTCCGAACCCGTGTCGAAACCAGTGCAGCCCCAAGTCCCCATTTTAGTGCAGTTTCAATATTTTCAATAGCTCAATCGGTGAATCAATTTCAAAATCGGCGCGCCAATGAGACACATTTTTTGAATCACTCAAATAACCATAGCTCGCAGCCACCGTGAGCATGCCCGCAGCCCTGCCCGCTTGAACATCACGCTCATCGTCACCCACAAACATACACTGGTTTGGTAAAACACCGATGCGCTTGGCCGCTTCTAACAAAGGGGCAGGATGTGGTTTGGAATGCGGTGTTGTGTCACCACTGATCACAGCCGATGCGTTGGCCAAAATTGAGTACTGCTTAACCAAAGGCGTTGTAAAACGTTGCGATTTATTGGTCACAATGCCCCATTTGAATTGGATGGTCGGGTGTATGACCCAATGCAACTTTGATCATCCCTCTTGCGCCCGCTCCAGCATAAGGTCTGTATTCACTATAATCTAAAGAAGGCATCTGACGAGTTTGACGCATTTTGTCGGCCGCCAATCCCAAATTGGGCGCGCTATCCAAAAGGGTTCCATCTAAATCAAAAAGAATGGCTTTGAGATTGCTGATCATGATTTAATTTTCTCGTTGAGTGGCGACCCAATAATTGACATTGGTGTTTTCATCGACCCAGTAGCGTCGCGTGATGGGGTTGTACTGCATGCCTTTGAGTTGTTGCACTTGCAATCCTGAAGCTCTGCAATCGTTGACGAGTTCGCTGGGCTTGATGAACTTTGCATATTCGTGCGTGCCTTTGGGCAACAAACCCAAAATATATTCCGCACCTAATATGGCAAATAAAAATGATTGCGGGTTTCGATTGATGGTTGAAAAAAATACCCAACCGCCAGGTTTCACCAATTGCGCGCATGCTTTCACAATCAACGAAGGGTCAGGCACATGCTCTAGCATTTCCATACATGTCACCACATCAAATGATTGCGGCTTTTGCTCGGCGAGTGCTTCAGCACTGATTTCTTGATAGGTAACACGAGGTGTTTGCGTCTCAATCGCATGCAACTGCGCAACCTTGAGGGAGCGCGTGGCCAAATCAATTCCTGTGACGTGTGCACCTGCACGAGCCATCGCATCGGACAAAATACCGCCGCCACAACCGACATCCAACACTTGTTTATTTTCAAGCAAGACGCATTTTTGAATCCATGCCAATCTCAACGGATTGATTTCATGCAGTGGCCTGAATTCGCTTTGCGGATCCCACCAACGGTGTGCGAGTTCAGAAAATTTGGCGAGTTCGGCGGGGTCAACGTTAGATGTATTCATCAACAGATTCTCTTTTAAAAAACAACTTCTATACCCAAAGTTGCAAAAAAAAGCCCCGTCGAAACGGGGCTTTTAGAAGATTTGAAATGAGATCAGTTGGGACGTGTTCCAACGACTTCAATTTCTACACGACGGTTTTTGGCACGGCCTTCAGCTGTCTTGTTGTCAGCGACGGGTTGCTTCTCGCCTTTGCCTTCGGTATAAACACGGTTCTTTTCAATACCCTTGCTGATCAAATAAGCTTTGACAGCTTCAGCACGGCGAACCGACAACGCTTGGTTGTAAGAGTCTGAACCGACGGAGTCTGTATGACCCACAGCGATGATGACTTCAAGATTGATGGCTTTGACTTTGCCAACCAAGTCGTCAAGCTTGGCTTTGCCTTCGGCTTTTAGAACGGACTTGTTGAAGTCAAAGAATGTGTCAGATGCGTAAGTTACCTTTGATGCAGCAGCTGGTGCGGGTGCTGGAGCCGGAGCTGGTGCTGCAGCTCTCGGAGCTGGTGGAGCAGCTGCTGGAGCAGGAGCAGGAGCAGGAGCAGGAGCAGGAGCAGGAGCAATTGCGCCATCACAATCTTTGGCGGCTGTTGCGGGTGTCCATGCACCACTGCGCCAGCATTGGCCGGAACCATTTTTCCAAACATCACCACTTGCATTTCGCCAGTTGTTTATTTCTTGGGCTCCGGCAAGAGTTGCTAGAGTTGCTGCGGCAATTAAGATTGCCAATTGATTGCATTTTTTCATGGTTCTCCTCTGGGGAAAAAAAACCGCAGTTGGACTGCGAAACAAGAGCACTTTGGATCAACCCCAAGGCTTCTTGGAATTGTGCCATATAAAAGTACACATTGGCCACCCTAATATCGGCAAGCCTTCAATATGAATGAATTGGTATCTATTTGTTGCAGTTGGACTACATACTGAGGGGTTTCACAAAAGCCTAAAATACTCAGTTGACCAGATTTAGAACGGCTATCTCAATGTCCCAGTTTGCAAAAGAAACCCTGCCCATCAGCCTTGAAGAGGAGATGCGTCGCAGCTACCTCGACTATGCCATGAGCGTGATAGTTGGGCGTGCACTACCCGACGCGCGAGACGGACTCAAGCCCGTTCATCGTCGCGTTTTATTTGCGATGCACGAACTCAACAACGATTGGAACAGACCCTACAAAAAATCTGCGCGTATCGTTGGCGATGTCATTGGTAAATACCACCCACATGGCGACAGCGCGGTGTACGACACCATTGTTCGCATGGCGCAAGATTTTTCTTTGCGACATATGTTGGTCGATGGCCAAGGCAATTTCGGTTCGGTGGATGGCGACAACGCGGCCGCTATGCGATACACAGAAATTCGTTTGGCAAAAATTGCACACGAAATGTTGGCCGACATCGACAAAGAAACCGTCGACTTTGGTCCCAACTACGACGGCTCAGAAAAGGAGCCCTTGGTTTTGCCCAGCAAGTTGCCTAACTTGTTAGTTAATGGGTCTTCGGGTATTGCCGTGGGTATGGCCACCAACATTCCGCCACACAACCTCAATGAAGTAGTCGACGCGTGTTTGCACTTGCTCAAAAATCCAGGGGCATCGATTGAAGAGTTGATGGAAATTATTCCAGCACCTGATTTTCCAACTGCAGCCATTATTTATGGCATGGAGGGTGTGCGCGAAGGTTATCGCACAGGACGCGGTCGCGTGGTGATGCGCGCCAAATGTCATTTTGAAGATATCGATAAAGGACAAAGACAAGCCATCATCGTTGACGAGTTGCCCTATCAGGTCAACAAAAAAACATTGCAAGAACGCATGGCCGAGTTGGTGCACGAGAAAAAAATCGAAGGCATCAGTCATATTCAAGATGAATCCGACAAGTCTGGCATGCGTTTGGTGATTGAGCTCAAGCGTGGTGAAGTTCCAGAAGTTATTCTCAATAATTTGTACAAACTCACGCAACTGCAAGACACGTTTGGTATCAACATGGTGGCCCTGATCGACGGTCAACCCAAGTTGTGTAATCTCAAAACACTCATCGATGTCTTTATTCAACATCGACGTGAAGTGGTCACACGTCGCACGATTTACACCTTACGCAAAGCGCGTGAACGCGGTCACGTTCTTGAAGGTTTGGCGGTTGCATTGGCCAACATTGACGAGTTCATTGCCATTATTCGCAGCGCACCTACGCCACCCGTTGCTAAAGTAGAGTTGATGGCCAAGTCGTGGGACAGTCAATTGGTGAGACAAATGTTGACGCGTGCACGTGCAGACGGCGGCGTGATTAATGCAGACGACTATCGCCCCGACGGTCTTGAAAAAGAATACGGCATGGGCAACGACGGCCTTTACCGTTTGAGCGATACGCAAGCGCAAGAAATTTTGCAAATGCGTTTGCAACGTTTGACAGGTCTTGAGCAAGACAAAATTGTTAACGAATACAAAGAAGTGATGTCAGAAATTGATGACTTGCTTGATATTTTGGCAAGAGCTGAGCGTGTATCGACCATCATCAGCGAAGAACTCACTCTTGTTAAACAAGAATTTGGACAAACCAAAGTCGGTGCGCGTCGCAGTCAAATTGAACACAATGCGCAAGACTTGGTCACCGAAGATCTCATCACGCCAACTGACATGGTGGTGACGCTTTCGCACAGCGGCTATATCAAGAGCCAACCTTTGTCTGAATACCGCGCGCAAAAACGCGGCGGACGTGGCAAACAAGCGGCGGCTACCAAAGAAGACGATTGGATTGATCAACTCTTTATTGCCAACACACACGATTACATTTTGTGTTTTTCAAATCGCGGTCGTATGTATTGGCTCAAAGTGTGGGAAGTGCCAGAAGGTTCACGCGGTTCACGCGGCAAACCCATTGTCAATATGTTCCCCTTAATTGAAGGCGAAAAAATCAACGTTGTTTTACCAATTACTGGTGACATGAGAACCTTCCCCAATGATCACTATGTGTTCATGGGCACGTCCATGGGTACTGTCAAGAAAACACCGCTCGATGATTTCAGCAATCCACGCAAAGCTGGCATTATTGCGGTTGATCTTGACGAAGGTGACTTCTTAATTGGCGCAGCACTCACCGATGGCAAACACGATGTGATGTTGTTTAGCGATGGTGGCAAAGCCGTTCGATTTGATGAAAACGATGTGAGGCCCATGGGTCGCAATGCACGCGGTGTACGCGGCATGATGCTTGACGGTGGCCAAAGTGTGATTGCGATGTTGGTTGCAGAAGATGAATTGCAATCTGTGCTCACGGCTACTCAATTTGGTTTTGGCAAACGTACTTCGATAACCGAATACACACGACATGGTCGTGGCACCAAAGGAATGATTGCGATTCAACAATCGGAGCGCAACGGCAAAGTGGTTGCTGCAACCTTGGTCAGACCTGAAGACGAGATTATGCTCATCACCGACACGGGCGTGTTGGTGCGCACACGCGTGAGTGAAATTAGAGAACTGGGTCGTGCCACACAAGGCGTCACACTCATTGGATTGGACGACGGCGCAAAACTCAGTGGCTTGCAACGCATTGTTGAAAACGACGCCAACACAGTTGACGGCGATGAAGATGACTTAGATGTTGATGCATCTGATGCAGACTTGCCCAATACAGCGCCTGAGCAATAACAACGATTGAGACAACATGAGCAACTCTTCCAAACCCAAACACACGCTGGCAGATTTGCGCGTTCAAATTGATTCGCTCGATTCGCAGTTGTTGCAACTGCTCAATCAACGCGCATCGGTTGCAGAGTCAGTGGGAGAGATCAAGCGACAAGAAGGATCGCCATTTTTTAGACCCGATCGAGTTGCGCAAGTGATTAAAAACATGCAGGCCAACAACAAAGGGCCATTGCTCGATCAACACGTGTCTGCGATTTGGCGCGAAATCATGTCGGCGTGTTTGGCGCTCGAAGCGCCTCAACGCATTGCCGTGTTGGGCCCTCAAGGCACGTTTTGCGAGCAAGCGGCAGTTGAATATTTTGGCAGTGCGACAGAGCTTATTTATTGCGCCAACTTTGACGAAGTGTTTCATGCCACTTCATCGGGAACCGCTCAATTTGGTGTTGTCGGCGTTGAAAATTCAACCGAAGGTGCGGTTGCACGATCTTTAGATTTATTTTTGCGCTCACCCGTTCATATCGTGGGTGAAATTAGTTTGATGGTGCGATTTAATTTGTTGCGACAAAGTCCTTCGCTTGATGGCATCGAAGTGGTGATGGCGCATCCTCAAGCCTTGGCGCAATGTCAATCGTGGCTCACAAAAAATCTTCCACACGCAGAACGCAGAGCCGTTTCAAGTAATGCAGAAGGCGCGCGACTCGCGTCTACCAATCCAGCTTGGGCGGGCTTGGCGAGTGAGCGTGCTGCTGCGCAATTTGGGTTGCACAGTATTGCACACGCGATTCAAGATGAAGCTTACAACCGCACGCGTTTTGCCATCATCAGCTTGCCGCAAACCATGGCTACACCACCTGCATCTTCAAAAGACTGCACAAGTTTGGTGGTGTCGGTTCCCAATCGTCCTGGTGCCGTACATGATCTATTGGTGCCTCTCAAAACACACGGCGTTTCGATGACACGCTTTGAATCGCGCCCTGCCAAATCAGGTCAATGGGAATATTTTTTCTACATCGATCTTGAAGGTCACGTTTCACAAAAACACGTGAGTCAAGCCCTTCAGGAACTTCAATCGCTGTGCTCGTTTTATAAAGTACTGGGCTCATACCCAGTTAGTGAATAAGTCCTTTGCGGGCTTTTTTTAGTGGGATGGTGACATCTTGATTCAACAACTTGCACTCATTGGCTGCGGCCTGATGGGCGGATCATTTTCATTGGGACTGCAACGCGCAGGTCTTGTGAAACACGTCGTGGGCTACAGCCCATCGCTTGCAACGCGACAAAAAGCTTTGGTATTGGGCGTTATTCATACAGCTTGCGCAAGTGTTGAAGAAGCGTGCTTACAAAGTGATTTGATTTTGCTTGCTACTCCTGTGAGTGCAATTGAAAACGCTTTAAAAATAATTTCAAACGTGATGGCCGATGACGCATGGGTGATGGATGTCGGATCAACCAAATCCGATATTGTTGCTTCAGCGCGTCGTGTGATGGGAAAACGTCTGTCGCAATTTATGCCCGCTCACCCCATTGCAGGCAAAGAAAAAGCAGGCGTTACGCACGCCGATGCAGACCTGTATCAAAATCGCACTTTGATATTGACACCCTTGACAGAAACACCAAGTGATTTAATTGGACAAGCCACTGTGCTTTGGAAAACATTGGGCAGCTCGGTTCATCAACTCACACCCGACGCGCACGATCAAATTTTTGCAACCGTGAGTCACTTGCCTCATCTGATTGCATTTGCAGCTATGCACGCCATCAATCAACAAGATCATGCACAACAATTGCTGCAAATGGCAGGGCCTGGCTTTAAAGATTTTTCTCGTTTAGCAGCTAGCGACCCCCATGTGTGGCGCGATATTTTTTTGGCTAATTCAACGCACATCAAACAGCAAGCGCAATTGTTTCAAAATGCCATGCAAACATGGATTCAAATGATGGACCAAGGGGACGGCGCGCAACTTTTTGAGGCCATTCAAAAAGTCAGTCAAACTCGCAGTCAATGGCAAATAGGCGCCGCCAATCAAGACGATAGCAACTGATGTACAGCATTCCTTTTTTAGATATGCCTGCATTGCAATCTGCGCAAGGTGTTGTGCATTTGCCAGGTTCAAAAAGTATTTCAAATCGAGTATTGCTCTTAGCGGCTTTGAGCAAAGGCACTACGCAGATTCATGATCTTTTGGATTCTGACGACACGCGTGTGATGCTGGACGCTCTCCAAAAAATGGGCTGCACGATCAACAAAAAAAATGACGTGCTTGAAGTAACAGGCATTGCAGGTCAAATCGATTCATCGATATCGCTTGATTTATTTTTGGGCAATGCTGGCACTGCCATGCGCCCGCTCACTGCAGCCTTGGCCATCATGGGTGCAAGTGCAACGATGCGTGGCGTGACTCGCATGCACGAGCGCCCCATTGGTGATTTGGTCGATGCATTAAGACAATTGGGTTGCGTCATTGATTACATCGCCAATGAAGGCTTCCCCCCCTTGCAGCTCAAAGGTTGCCCGTCCCCCAAGCTTGATGGTCCGATCCGAGTAAGGGGTGATGTATCGAGTCAATTTTTGACAGCGTTGTTGATGGCGTTGCCGTTGGTGGCTAAACAAAACATCACGATTGAAGTGCAAGGCGAATTGATTTCAAAACCTTATATTGAAATCACACTCAATTTGTTAGCGCAATTTGGAATCGTCGTGAAACGCGATCAATGGTCGCGATTTGTAATTCCTTTGGGCAGTCAATATATTTCTCCAGGCGTTGTGCATGTGGAAGCCGATGCATCGTCTGCGAGTTATTTTGTTGCATTGGGTGCGATCACTCAAGGATCGGGTGTTCGAATTCAAGGTGTTGGTTTGCAGTCGATTCAAGGTGACATTCGATTTGTTGACTCTGCTAAGCAAATGGGCGCTCATATAACAGGCGGGCACAATTGGTTAGAAATCAAACAAAGCCAATGGCCTTTGAAGTCCATTGAGTTGGATTGCAATCACATACCCGATGCTGCGATGACATTGGCTGTGATGGCGTTGTTTGCAGATGCACCTAGCACCTTAAAAAATATCGGTAGTTGGCGCGTGAAAGAAACCGATCGCATCGCTGCCATGGCATGCGAAGCACGCAAATTAGGTGCGCACATTGAAGAAGGCCCCGATTGGTTGCGCATTCATCCCATTGCAAAAGGCCAATGGAAAAGCGCCAGTATTCATACCTATGAAGATCATCGTCTGGCGATGTGTTTTTCTTTGGCGGCTTTTAACGCAGATCAATTGCCAGTGCGCATCGAGGACCCCGCCTGCGTGGCCAAAACATTTCCCGATTATTTTGAAACTTTGTTTTCGGTGTGCAAAAGCAACACAATTCCAGTAATTTGTATCGACGGCCCCACAGCGTCGGGCAAAGGGACACTGGCTTGGGCAGTTGCTCAGCGCTTGGGGTTTAATTATTTGGATTCGGGCGCGCTTTACAGAATTACCGCCTTAGCGGCTGTTCGGGCGGGCTTATCGCTTCAACCAGAACAATCCGATGCAATCGCACAATTAGCCAGCAAATCCAAAATTCAGTTTGATGGTGAGTGCATACTCTTAAATGGGACTAATATTTCTCAGAATATACGAACTGAAGAGGCAGGAATGAATGCCTCAAAAGTATCTTCTATGCCTGCGGTACGACAAGCCTTGGTTGATTTACAACACAGTTTTAAACGCCTACCGGGCTTGGTTGCCGACGGTCGCGATATGGGAACGGTGATCTTTCCCGCGTCGCCTCTCAAGGTCTACTTGACCGCTTCTGCCGAAGAACGTGCACAACGAAGGTATAAGCAATTGATTTCAAAGGGTTTTTCAGCTACACTCGATACTCTTCGCGCCGATTTAGAAGCCAGAGACGCTAGGGACATGTCCCGAAGCCTTGCGCCCTTGGTAGCCGCGCAAGATGCAATGCAACTGGATAACTCCCATTTATCGATCGATCAATCGGTGGATTTGGTTTTATCTTGGTGGCAAAGCAAACAGCCCAAAGCGTCAAGCCAAAGCTAAAACCGGCCCCTGTTACTCCTTACGTGCTGCATGCACATTGGTAATAGGGATCAACAACTTAACCCGCGGATCATCCGCACAGCAACCACCGTCGATTACATCTGGCTAGTTTCAATAGCAGGCTTTTTCGTCGACGGTTTAGGAAATTAAATGTCAGAATCTTTTGCAGATCTATTTGAAGAATCCCTCAAACGCTCAGAAATGCGCACCGGTGAAGTGATTACCGCTGAGGTTGTTCGTGTTGAACACAACCACGTTGTGGTTAATGCAGGCCTGAAGTCTGAAGCCTATGTACCTATCGAAGAATTTAAAAATGACTTGGGCGAAATTGAAGTTCAAGCTGGTGACTTTGTGTCTGTTGCCATCAGCTCCGTTGAAAACGGTTACGGCGACACCATACTCAGTCGCGACACAGCCAAGCGTTTGGCATCGTGGTTGTCTCTCGAAAAAGCATTGGAGTCTGGCGAATTTGTAACTGGCACCACCAGTGGCAAAGTCAAAGGTGGCCTCACCGTGTTAGTCAATGGCATTCGTGCATTCTTGCCCGGTTCACTCATTGATACACGCCCCATCAAAGATTTGTCGCCCTACGAAAACAAAACCATGGAGTTCAAAGTCATCAAGCTCGATCGCAAGCGCAACAACGTTGTGCTGAGTCGTCGCGCTGTGGTTGAAGCTTCTATGGGTGAAGAGAGAGCTAAGTTAATGGACAACCTCAAAGAAGGCTCTATCGTGCATGGCGTCGTCAAAAACATCACCGAGTACGGTGCGTTTATCGACTTGGGTGGTATCGATGGTTTGTTGCACATCACCGATATGGCATGGCGTCGTGTACGTCACCCATCCGAAGTGGTGGTTGCTGGACAAGAAATCACAGCCAAAATTCTTAAGTTTGATACCGAAAAAAACCGCGTGTCATTGGGCCTCAAACAAATGGGTGAAGACCCATGGTTTGGCGTTGCTCGTCGCTACCCACAAACCACTCGCATGTTTGGCAAGGTCACCAACATCGCCGATTACGGCGCATTTGTTGAACTCGAGCCTGGCATCGAAGGCTTGGTGCACGTCTCCGAAATGGACTGGACCAACAAAAATGTGGCTCCTAGCAAAATCGTCACATTAGGCGATGAAGTTGAAGTCATGGTTCTTGAAATCGACGAAGACAAACGTCGCATTTCTTTGGGCATGAAACAATGCCGCGCCAATCCATGGCAAGAGTTCTCTCTCACCACCAAGCGTGGCGATCGCGTCAAAGGCCCCATCAAGTCCATCACCGACTTCGGTGTGTTCGTTGGTTTAGCCGCAGGCATCGACGGATTGGTTCACTTGTCAGATTTGTCATGGAATGAAACAGGCGAAAACGCTGTTCGTGAATACAAAAAAGGTCAAGAAGTTGAAGCCGTCGTATTGGCTGTCGATGTGGAGCGCGAGCGCATCTCCTTAGGTATCAAACAATTAGATTCTGATCCTTTCACCACATTTGTGTCGGTTAATGACAAAGGTCAAACCGTTACAGGTAAGGTCAAAACAGTGGACGCCAAAGGTGCAGAAATTGATTTGGGCGAAGACATCATCGGTTACTTGCGCGTGAGTGAAATTTCTCGTGATCGTATCGAAGATGCACGCACTGTTCTCAAAGAAGGCGACGAAGTCAATGCTGTGATCGTTAACGTCGATCGCAAAACTCGCAACATTCAGTTGTCCATCAAAGCCAAAGACGCTGCTGATCAAGCTGACGCGATGGCCAATTTGAGTCAACAGTCTTCACGCGATAACGCTGGTACAACCAGTTTGGGCGCTTTGTTGCGTGCCAAGTTGGATACCAACGAAAAGTGATCTTCACTGACTTGATATGACGCGCAGTGATTTGGTCGAAGAACTGGCCGCACGCTTTAAGCATCTCACCCATCGCGATGCCGAGATTGCCGTAAAGGCAATGCTCGATGCTATGGGTGAGGCGCTCGTCAAGGGTCATCGCATCGAGTTGCGGGGGTTTGGTAGTTTCTCTATCAACCGCCGCCCTCCTCGCATGGGACGCAACCCTCGATCAGGCGAAAGCGTGGCTATTCCCGAAAAACGCGTGCCTCATTTTAAACCGGGCAAAGCGCTCCGTGAAGCGGTCGATGCCAGAACGCAAGAAATGCTCACAAAAAAGAAAGCGTGACAGTCTAGAATCACCTCTTCACTGAGGAGATCTTTTGAAAAAAGTCATATGGCTGCTCCAGTGGATTCTGAAGGCAGCCATTTTTTTTACGCTATTTGCTTTTGCGCTCAATAACCAAGAAGACGCGGTGGTTCGCTTGTTTTTTGGCACTGAGTGGCGCGCACCCATGGTATTGATCGTATTAGCCGTCTTTGCATTGGGTGTGGCGGTTGGCGCCTTGGCCATGGTGCCGCGCTGGTGGCGTCAACGCAAACTAGCTAAGCAATCGATTAAAACTGCCGAACAGATTGTTCAACCCATCGCTCCCATTCAATCCACTCCACCCAAAAACGATTACCCCTATGGACCTTGATCTGAGTTGGATTTTTCTTGGCTTACCTTTGGTGTTTGTATTGGGTTGGTTAGCTTCGCGTTTTGATTTGAGGCAATTGCGCTTTGAAAATCGACAAAATCCAAAAGCGTATTTTAAAGGTTTGAATCATTTGCTCAACGAGCAACAAGATCAAGCAATTGACGCATTCATTGAAGCCGTTCAACACGATCCCGATACCTCTGAATTGCATTTTGCACTTGGCAATTTATTCAGACGACGCGGCGAATACGAACGCGCGGTTCGCGTGCATCAGCATCTTTTAAAACGCGGCGATTTATCCAAGAGCGATCGCCAACGCGCGCAACATGCATTGGCCTTGGATTATTTAAAAGCTGGCATCTTGGATCGTGCAGAAAATGCTTTGCTTGAATTAATAGACTCACCGCTCACCCATCAAGCCGAATTGGCATTACTCAACATCTATGAACGCACCCGTGACTGGGAAAATGCAGCCCGCATAGCCAAGCGATTAGACAAGGCAGACGAGGGAAGCTTTTCTGTGCGGCAAGCCCATTATTTGTGTGAACAAGCACAAGTCGTTGATAAACAAAACACAGATCAAGCGTTAACACTTCTCAATAGCGCAATTGCGTTGTCACCACGCAGTGCACGCGCCCATGTTTACAAAGCACAACTGCTCATTGAAAACGAGCAACCCGACCAAGCCTTTGAAGCTCTCTTGACTTTGCGCGATCACGCGCCTGCTTATTTATCGCTAACTAAAAATTTGTTGTTGCATTTGGCTATTCACGATCAACTCAAAGCATCGGTGCACCAACTTTTGCAAGACTGCTACAGCAATCAACCCAATTTAGATATTCTTGAAGCCTTGGTCGATATAGAGTCGTCAATCGATCCTGTTGCTGCACGCGATCGTTTTGCGCAACACTTACAAAAAACCAATTCGCTGATTGCGGCCACTCGCTGGTTATCGGGTGAAAAATTTACGCACGAGAATTTACATCCCTCCGTACAAAAGGCATTAGACGAAGCAACAAAACCACTCAAAAGATACAGATGTGCGGCTTGTGGATTTGAAGCGCAGCAGCATTTTTGGCAATGCCCCGGTTGCCAAGCGTGGGACAGTTACCCCCCTCGTCGCATTGAAGAGTTGTAAATCAATTATTTTTTAACTTCAACTTCAACGATGCGTCCGTTGCAACTGGTGTAATGAAATTACTCAACTCATTTCACCATCATGTCACAAAAAATAATTATTGCAATTTTATTTTTTTGGTTTGCACATGCCAACGCACTCGATATCAATCAAGCCAAAGAATCTGATTTAGACGACTTGCTGGGTTTGGGTCCTGCAATGACGACACGCATGCTCAAAGAAAGAAATACAAAAGCCTTTCAGAGTTGGTCAGACCTCATGCACCGCGTTAAAGGCATTGGCAAAAGTACAGCTCATTAATTATCCAAACAAGGCCTTAAAGTTGAGGGCAAATCTTATTCGCCATATCCACCACCGCCCGGCGTGTGAATTTCAAAAATATCGCCTGCTTGCATTTGCACCTGAGTAATATGATCAAGCGTTTCTATTGATCCATCAACACGAATCACACGATTGATACCCGTCATTCCATCTTCGCCGCCATCCAAACCAAATGCGGGATAGACGCGACCGTTGGACAACATACTAGCTGTCATCGGCTCCAAAAATTGCACACGACGAATTCCGCCATCGCCTCCGCACCAATGACCCGCACCGCCTGATCCTTGTCTAATGTCGTAGGCCAATAAGCGAACTGGAAAACGAAACTCCAAAACTTCTGGATCGGTAAGTCGCGAATTGGTCATGTGCGTTTGAACCACACTCGTTCCGGCAAATCCACCCGTGATCAGGCCAACAGAATCAAACAAGGGGCCAGCACCACTCCCACCGGAAATCGTTTCGTAATATTGATAGCGTGCATTTCCAAATGTAAAGTTATTCATGGTAGGTTGGCTACCCGCCATTACACCCAACGCGCCGTACAAAGCATTGGTGATGCAACTCGACGTCTCCACATTGCCTGCAACCACGGAGGCAGGCGGCAAGGGATTGAGCATGCAAGCTTGCGGAATATTAACGGTGATAGGTTTGAGGCAACCCGAATTGAGCGGAATATCATCGTCGACCAGCGTTCTAAACACATACAACACAGCGGCCATACAAACTGCTTTGGGCGCATTGAAATTATTGGTTTGCTGCACTGATGTGCCAGAAAAATCCACCTGTGCTGTGCGCGTTTTTGCATCGATTTGTATAGCCACTTGTATTTGTGCGCCATTGTCTAATCGAAGCACAAAAGAATGTTTCTTAGATGCATCATTGCCCCATCGATGCGCCAACTTTGTAATGGCTCGACGAACCGATTCTTCAGCGTTATCTTGTACATGCTTCATATACGCTTGCACAACGGGTAAACTGTATTGCTCGACCATGCTTTGCAATTCTTGAACGCCTTTTTCGTTGGCGGCAATTTGCGCTTGCAAGTCCGCCATATTTTGCGAAGGATTGCGACTCGGATATTTACCACTGCGCAGTAACGCCAACATTTTTTCTTCTTGCAAGACGCCCGCGTCTAATAATTTAAAGTTTTGAATCTGCACGCCTTCTTCTTCGATCAGCGTCGAAAAAGGCGGCATCGAGCCAGGCGTCAATCCGCCGATATCGGCGTGATGCCCGCGCGAACCCACATAAAACGAAGGCTGTGCATCATCTTTTAAATAAACAGGCGTGATGACGGTGACATCGGGCAAATGCGTACCGCCGTGATAGGGGTCGTTAAGTACATATACGTCGCAAGGCTTCATTTTGTTTTTATTATTGGCAATGACAGTTTGAATACTCTCGCCCATGGAACCCAAATGCACAGGCATATGCGGCGCATTGGCGATTAGATGTCCATCTTGATTAAAAATCGCACAAGAAAAATCCAATCGCTCTTTGATATTGACCGAATGCGCCGTATTTTGCAATTGCAAGCCCATTTGTTCAGCAATATTCATAAACAAATGATTGAACACTTCTAGCAACACAGGATCGACTTGCGTTCCAACCGCATGACGCGTCACGCGAGGTTTGATGCGTTTGAGCACCAAATGATTGAGTGACGTGAGTTGCGTTTGCCATCCCTCCTCAACCACGGTTGTTGCATTTTGTTCGGCGATGATGGCGGGGCCCGTTACAACGTCGCCCGCTTGCAAATCTTCGCGCACCACCAATTCGCAAGAATGCCATTGCCCTGATGAAAACATTTTGACTGTTTCACGAACAGGTACTTGGTCTCTTTGCGTAAACCTCAACACGGCAGTATGGGGCAAAGGCGTTGCAATCGTCGCCTCAACGCTTACCGCTTCAACCATCAGCGCTTTATTAGGCATTAAAAATGCAAAACGCTTTTGGTAGGCAATTTCAAAATTTTTCTGAATCGATTTAATATCGCCAAATGGAACGACCATTGCCGTATCACTGCCTTCGTAACGCAGATGAATGCGTTCTAACAACGCAATACTAGCTTGCGAAGAAGCTGCGATGGATGATTGCAACTGTGACTTTGCATCGTTTGCGAGTTGTTGATAAACCGATTGAATCGACATCCATGATTGCGTATCTAATTTTTTTTCTACAGCTTGCTCGCGAATTACACTTTGATCGGCCAAGCCCATGCCATAGGCAGACAACACGCCCGCCAAGGGATGAATCAATATTGTCGTCATACCCAAGGCATCGGCCACACCACAGGCGTGTTGACCACCTGCTCCACCAAAGCATTGCAACGTATATTGCGTCACATCGTAGCCGCGAGACACAGAAATTTTCTTAATCGCATTGGCCATTTGTGCAACTGCAATTTGAATAAAGCCTTCTGCAACTTCTGTGGCGCTGGTGGTCTTATTCGTTGTATGAGAAATATGATCGGCCAATTCATTGAATTTTTGTTCGACAACATTTTTGTCTAATGCTTGTTTTGCATCATCACCAAACACATGCGGAAAGTAATGCGGCTGAATTTTTCCAAGCATTACATTGGCGTCTGTTACGGCTAACGGACCACCGCGTCGATAAGACGCAGGGCCCGGATTGGCGCCGGCACTTTGTGGGCCCACACGAAAACGCGATCCATCAAATTGCAACAGCGAACCACCGCCTGCGGCCACTGTGTGAATACTCATCATCGGTGCACGCATGCGCACTCCTGCGACTTGCGTTTCAAACTCACGCTCAAATTCACCCGCGTAGTGGCTCACATCGGTTGATGTACCACCCATATCAAAACCAATCACGCGAATGGGTCCCGACAAACCTTGTGCATGTTTAAAAGCTTGTTCTGCTGTGCGTGCCATGCCCACAATGCCACCTGCGGGGCCCGACAAAATAGCATCCTTGCCTTGAAAAGCATGCGCATCGGTCAGACCGCCCGAAGACTGCATAAAGTAAAGCGGCACGCCAGGCATTTTTTTTGCGACTTGATTGACGTAGCGATTGAGTATGGGCGACAAATACGCGTCAACGACCGTGGTGTCACCACGACTGATCATCTTCATCAAGGGACTCGTTTGATGCGATGTACTGATTTGTGTAAATCCAATTTTCTTCGCGATCTTCGCAGCTGTAATCTCATGCGCTGTATAGCGATACGCGTGCAAAAAAACAATTGCAACACTCTTTAAGCCCGCATCAAAAGCCAATTGCATTTGTTGATGCAAATGATTTTCATCCAATAGCTCAATCACATCTCCATGCGCACCCATTCGCTCATTGGCTTCAATCACTTGCGAATACAACAACTCAGGTAAAACAATATGTCGATCAAACAAACAAGGACGATTTTGATAGGCAATGCGCAAGGCGTCTTTAAAGCCCTTCGTGGTGACGAGCAACGTGGGCTCGCCTTTTCTCTCTAGTAACGCGTTGGTTGCTACGGTGGTGCCCATCTTGACGCATTCAACCTGATCTGCACCAATGGCTTGTTGGGGTTTTAATTGGAGCAAATGGCGAATACCCGCGACCGCAGCGTCTGGATATTGACTAGGGTTGTCACTCAATAATTTATGAGTGAGCAAATGACCTTGCGGTGACTGCGCGACGATGTCGGTGAATGTACCGCCACGGTCTATCCAGAATTGCCACTTTTTGATATCGTTAACTGATTGCATAGTGCAATGATAGCCACACCAAGGCATACAATACAAGCACCCATGAAATTAAGCTTTTTCGCTTTCGTTTTATTTCTTCAGATGGGGCTCTTAAGTGGAGCCCACGCCATCAGTCTTCGCGTCCCCTTGTCCATGATCGAATCGGAAGTAGCGCAACAACTTCCCAAAGAAAAATTAAGCGTCAAGATCGATCGCATACAAATTAAGCTCAACCCATCCATTCAAAAAATGCAATTGTGCGGGAGGTGGACGAGCAAACTCCTCAAGGGAAAGGGTGATTTTTGTTTAGACACACAACTCACCTGGAACATGAACCTTGGCGCTATCGAGATCGGACAATTTCAAGTGATCAAACTTTGCTCGAGCGATGTGGCAGAAATTTCTACAAAAGCTGCTTCAACGGTGCGTCATGCGTTTCAGTTGCTACTCAATGACGTACATGTGTATCAAGTACCCGACCTTATCGGTAAAAAAATTAGCCGTATTCAAGTGCAAGAAAACAGTTTCAAAATTTTATTTTGACGCTTATTTCTTTTTAGGTTTGATACTTCCTAAATCAGGCAAACCCTCTTTGGTAAAAGCACCCTTAATTTGTTTGAGCATTTGCTGACGCAGCTCATCTTTCATCGACTGCACGCGCAATTCAATATACCTTGCAGTTGCTTTGTTAGAGTCCATTTCTGACTCTGACATGGCTTGCGCCCACAGTCCATCTCTGCGGATTCCGTCCTTCATTTCTCTCAGAACCAGCGCGTGCGCTAACTCGTCCGATTGTTTCGATGCCATTTTTTAAAACGCCTTCATTGTTTATGAATCTCTTAAGCAGTCGCCTTCAAACACTGCTTTTACTTTTTGCTTGCGATACAAAATATCAGTCGAGCCACTCAGAACCAAACTTTCACGCGCAATCTTTACTTCGCGCTCGTATTTTGTTTCATTGTCAGTGCTTTTGATGCCCATCGCGCTTGAACTTGTTATATTTTTTCCAGTAAATTTGTCTGTCACCAAGGTGCTGATGAACATATCATAAGGCTGTGGGCCTTGAATCGTTAAATAGATATTCACGCCAATCGTGCGTATTTCCACTTTAACCTGAGCGGGTTTGAGTGGTTTGTCCTCTAAATCAGGAATCGTTCCGTGCAATTGACATTTAAATTTATAAGGGCGAACCTCTGCGCTCACCTGCGTCGTCATGAAACCGAGCAACAATGCCGTGATGCCAAAAAATATTTTGTGATTTATATTTTTCATTGTTTTGGATAATTTGTGCAAAACCTCAACCAATGTTCGAATAGTTTCGTTTGTTTACTTTAAGTCTAAAAGTGAATGCATGCAACTCCAAAAAGAATTTCATAGCGCTCCGTTACAATACTAAAGTATTCAACCAAAAATCGAGTTTTTACTAGAGATTTTGGGTTTATGCTTGAGGGTTGTTTTCTGTATTTTTTTGATAGGAGAAATCATGAATAAAAGCCTCTTCACTTTAGTTGCCACGTGTGCTTTAACAAGCACTACATGGGCGCAAACCAAATGGGATTTGCCCGCAGCATATGCGGCTACCAATTTCCATTCAGAAAATCTCATCCAATTTGCCAATGACGTGGATAAAGCCACTGCCGGCAAACTCAAAATCACCGTGCATGCCAACGCATCGTTGTTCAAAGCCAACGAGATCAAACGCGCGGTACAAGGCGGTCAAGCGCCAATTGGTGAAGTGTTGCTCGCCAATTTTGAAAATGAAAATCCCATGTATGGCGCCGATGGCATTCCATTTTTAGCCACCAGTTATGCAGATTCCAAAAAACTCTCGGATGTACAAAAACCTTATCTGGATAAACTTTTATCTGCGCAAGGCATGAAACTCTTATATGCCGTCGCATGGCCACCACAAGGCATTTATGTCAAAAAAGAAATCGGCTCTGTTGCCGATATGCGCGGTCTCAAATGGCGCGCTTATAGCCCTGCCACTGGCAAAATTGCTGAATTAATCGGTGCGCAACCCGTCACAATTCAAGCTGCAGAACTCACACAAGCATTAGCCACGGGTGTTGTCGAAAGCTATATGAGTTCTGGCTCTACAGGCTACGACACCAAAACATACGAAAGCATCAAATACTTTTACGACACACAAGCATGGTTACCAAAAAACGCATTGCTTGTTAATCGCAAAGCATTTGAAGCGCTCGACGCACTCACTCAAAGCGCTGTGATGAAAGCCGCCGCAGATGCAGAAGCACGCGGATGGAAAGTCAGCGCAGAAAAAGATGAATGGTACAAAAAAGCACTTGCAGAAAAAGGCATGAAGATCATGAAACCATCGCCCAAATTAATCACTGATATGAAACAAGTGGGTGCGATTATGTTGGCCGATTGGCAAAAAAAGGCGGGGCCTGATGGTGAAGCCATGATTGCTGCGTTCAATAAATCCGTTGCAGCCAAGCCAGCAGCCAAAGCAAAATAATCAATGCTTCGTCGATTTCTTGATCGCCTTTATTTAGGCGCAGGTGCGCTCGCGGCTTTATTCATCGTTGGCATTTGCGTGTTGATGGTTGGACAAAGCATTTTTCGCGAATTGGGCTTGCGAACTGGGGCGATCAATGACATCGTTTCTTGGTTTTGCGCAGCGGCGGCTTTTTTTGCCATGGCACATGCTTTCAAACACGGTGACTTTGTTCGCGTTACTTTAATATTAGAAAAAGTGTCGCCTGGCATTCGTCGACGTTTTGAAATAATTTCTTTATTCATCGCATCAACAGCCACGAGTTATTTGTGTTGGTGGGCTTGTAAATTCACCTACGAAAGTTGGGAGTTCAACGACATTGCACAAGGCCTGCTTCCATTGCCTTTGTGGATTCCGCAAATGAGTTTTGCGTTGGGCTCGATTTTGTTGTTCATCGCAGTAGTCGATGAATTTATTTTTGTGATTCAAGGCAACAAGCCCACGTTTGTGACCGCCGTGGAAGAGCGCCACGCCAAAGGCGATTTTTCTTCGGAAGTTTAAATCTATGGATATTTTGCTCATCGGCGGTTTATTGCTGTTCATCATGTTGTTGCTATTGGGTGGCGGTGTGTGGATTGCAATGGCCCTGGCCATTTGCGGTTGGATTGGTCAAGAATTTTTTACTACCACGCAACCCGGTAAAAATTTATTTTCTGCATTCTGGGAAAGCAACGCATCGTGGGAATTGGCCGCGTTGCCTTTGTTTGTGTGGATGGGAGAAATTTTATTTCGCACCAAACTCAGTGAAGAAATGTTTGAAGGTTTGCGTCCTTGGCTCAATCGCATCCCCGGTCGCTTGATGCACACTACTATTTTGGGCTGCGGCATTTTTGGATCTGTATCGGGCTCATCTGCCGCGACTTGCGCCACCATCAGCAAAGTGGCCTTGCCCGAATTATTAAAACGTGGCTACGACGAAAAAATTGCATTAGGGTCATTGGCCACTGCAGGCACGTTGGGGATCTTGATTCCTCCGTCGATCACTATGGTGGTTTATGCCGTTGCTGCTGATGCCTCCATTATTCGAATTTTTTTGGCAGGTTTTGCACCTGGTTTTTTATTGATGGGATTATTCAGCGGCTACATCATCTGGTGGAGTTTACGAAACCCCGATAAAGTTCCACCTCCAGACGCACCCACCACATGGATACAAAAAATCAATCAATCAGGTAGCTTGATCCCTTGTGGCGCTTTGATTGTTTTTATATGTTGGGTGTTGATTGCAGGCTACGCCACTGCTACCGAATGCGCCGCTTATGGTGTTGTGGGCTCATTGGCATTGGCCGCATGGAGTCGCAGCCTTACATGGTCTAATTTTTGGGAGGGCCTTATGGGCACGACGCGCACGAGTTGCATGATCATGTTTATATTAGCGGGCGCCGCGTATCTCACCAAGACCATGGCATTCACAGGCATACCACGCGAACTCGCAGAATGGGTTAATACAATGCAACTCTCCCCCATTTCATTGATCGGTGTTTTAACCCTTGTTTATTTAATTTTAGGTACTGCACTTGATGGAATTAGCATGATTGTTTTAACCAGCGCAGTTGTATTGCCCATGATACAAAAAGCGGGATTTGATTTGATTTGGTTTGGTATCTTTATCGTGTTGTTGGTTGAAATTGCAGAAGTCACACCCCCCGTTGGTTTTAATTTATTTGTCTTGCAAAACATGACGGGCAAAGACAGCAACACGATTGCTCGCGCAGCACTTCCATTTTTTGGATGCTTGGTGGTGTGCATTGTGCTCATCACTTTGTTTCCACAGATAGTCACCTTTTTGCCCAACATGGTGATGGGGGTGGATCGCTAAATGAGTCGCACGTCATGATGGCTGTTGTGGCAATTTGTTTGGGTGCATGCGTTGGCGCATTGATGCGTTGGCAATTGGGCTTGTGGCTCAACGCAGGTGCACTGCTACCGTGGGGCACCTTGGCGGCTAATTTAATTGGTGGTTATCTGATTGGTATTTGCGTTGCAATGTTTGAAGCCATGCCACACATCGATCCTGCATGGCGACTTGCACTCGTCACAGGATTTTTAGGCGCGCTCACCACGTTCTCTTCATTCAGCGCAGAAGTCGTAGCCATGCTGATGCAATCGCGTTACCTCTTGGCTTTTGGCACGGCAGGATTACATCTTTTGGGCTCATTGGCTCTCACCATTGCAGGCATTTTTTCTGCGCAATGGTGGATGGCTCGTTAAATCAAATTATTTTTTTGCGTTTGGAAAAAATAATTGCTCGCCATTGATTTTGTACGATGCAATTTGATTTTGACCTGTATGTGAAATCACCCAATCTACAAATTTTTGAGCAATTTCTTTTTTGACATGCGGATGCTTGGAAGGACTCACAACTATCACGCCGTATTGATTGAACAATCGGTTATCGCCTTCAACCAAGACCTGCAAATCTGCGCGATTTTTAAAACTCAACCAAGTGCCTCTATCGGTTAAAACATACGCGCCTGTTGATGCCGCAATATTGAGTGCTGGGCCCATGCCGCAACCGCATTCTTTATAGCCCGCACCTTTGCTTGCCACGCCGCTCATTTGCCAATAACGAAGCTCAGCTGCGTGCGTTCCGCTTTTGTCACCGCGTGAAATAAACGTGATCTGCGTTTGCGCTAATTTTTGAAGTGCTGATGTGATGTCCTTTCCTTTTGTTTTGGCAGAGTCTGATGCAGGCCCGACCAACACAAAATCGTTGTACATCACTGCAAAACGCTCGATGCCCCAGCCCTCTGCAATAAATTTTTCTTCTGCCACTTGATCGTGTACAAACAATACATCAGCGTCACCACGTCTGCCCATGTCAATAGCTTGGCCTGTTCCTAGCGCCACCACCTTAACATCAACGCCTGTTGCATTTTTAAATGCGGGCAGCAAATGCGCAAACAATCCCGATTGCTCGGTTGAAGTAGTCGACGCCATAATCAATTGTGCCGATGCGTTGAATAAAGCACCAAACGCAACTAAACCAATCGTCAAAAAATTAATGGCATATTGTTTGAAAAATTTCACAGCATTTCTCCCTTTAAAAATTGATGAGCTTGCGGATGCGATTGTTCTAGGTCTGAATTAAAAAATTGATCGACTGGTAAGTCTGTTAAGATATTTCCATCCTCTAAATACAACACTCTTGAAGCCATGCGCTTAACCTGCCCCAAGTTATGACTGCTAAAAATAAGTGTTACGTCTTGGCCATGGATGGATTGCGATACATATTGCGTAACGCTTGCCTCAACATCTCGCTTGGCGTGCGGATCAAGATTAGACGTCGGCTCATCTAAAAACAAAATTTGTGGTTGCAAGGACCATGCACGTGCGAGCGAAATGCGTTGCTGTTGCCCACCCGATAGAGTAGGCGCAAATTGATGAGCCAAATGCGTCAAATGCATGCGCTCTAACTCTTTGCTTACCAATTCATTGGCACGCTCTTGGGTTTGTCCTTGCAAACGCAGTCCTAATGCCACATGCGACAACACTGACATGCGCAACATATGCGGTCTTTGAAACAACATGGCTTGCTTGTGTTGATCACTCACTCGCAATTTGCCTTGCGTAGGTTCAATGAGTTGATGCATGACACGAAGCAATGTGCTTTTGCCACAGCCATTGGCGCCAATCAATGCAACACGCTCGCCAGCTTCAATGGTGAGATTGATCGACTTCAAAGCCCAATGACTGCCAAACTGATGACCGACATCTTGTAACTGAATCAGTCTTGTACTCATATAGAGATACGACCTTCTAATGGCATTGCTGAAATGCTGTTGTGCGATCGCCATTTTCGCAACAGTGCAAGCATGGCATTTAAAGCCAACACCACGCCTAACAAAACAATACCTAAAGCCAGTGCCAAGGGTAAATCACCTTTGCTGGTTTCTAATGCAATCGCTGTTGTCATGACTCGCGTGAAGCCATCGATATTTCCGCCCACAATCATCACCGCGCCTACTTCCGAAATCGCGCGTCCAAAAACAGTGAAAACAACTGTGATTAATGACAAGCGCTCATCCCAAGCTAATAAAAAACTTCGCGTCCATGTGCCCGCACCCAATGACTTCAATTGTTCGCCGTGATTGAGTTCTGCATCTTCTACCCATTGACGGGTTAAGGCGATCACAACAGGCGTAATCAAAATCGTTTGCGCAATCACCATGGCCTTGTAACTAAACAACCATCCCAAAAAACCAAATGGCCCTGAGCGCGATAACAATAAATAAACCACCAAGCCCACCACCACCGATGGCAAGGCCAACAAAGTATTTAAAAAAACCAATAGGACGCCGCGCCCATTAAATCTAGCAACGCCCGATACCGCACCGATGGGCAAGCCCAGCAAACAAGCCAAAACGCACGACACGGCGCTGATCGACAAGGAGCGCGCAACAATAGCCATTAATGTTGCGTCGCCCACAAGAAGTAAATCCCAAGCGGTGGTCAAACTCTCAAAAAATGGGGACATCGGTACGATTCAAGTGAAAATAGCGAATCCTTGTATCCTACGGACTGCCCAATAACCCTGCCATATGTTCGAACGTGCATAGCATTCAACTTCATTACACCCTTCATGCAAATGCTTTCGAGCCACAAGGCATGGTTGAGCATCCCTTGATGCAATTGCTTCAAGCGGTTGCCGATCATGGATCGATCAGCGCCGCGGCAAAAAGTTTGAGTTTGTCTTACCGACATGTTTGGGGGCAACTCAAGCAATGGGAAAACGATTTAGGCCATGAGTTGATCATTTGGGAAAAAGGGCAACCGGCGCGACTCACCGCATTCGGTCATAAATTGATGTGGGCCGAGCGACAAACGCAAGCGCGACTCGCACCTCAAATTCAATCCTTGCGTGCGGATTTAGAAAGAACATTTGCTTTAGCCTTCGATCCTCAAGTGCATGTGCTCACCATGTACGCCAGTCACGACGATGCGTTGGTCAAACTTCAAGAGCAAACCGCATCGCAAGGTTTGTATTTAGATATGCGGTTTTGCGGAAGTGTGGACGCGATTCGTGCACTCAACGAAGGACGCTGTGTGCTTGCGGGATTTCATACACGCGAAACTACAAAAGCAAAATCCATCACAGCTAAAGCTTACAAACCGTTGCTCAGACCTGGGCTTCACAAAGTGATTGGTTTTGCCAAACGACAAGTGGGTCTTGTATTACCCAAAGGCAATCCAAAGTATTTAAAAAATTTAAAAAATATCGCTGCGCAACAAGCATTGTTTGTTCATCGTGCGCAGGGTACGGGCACGCGTGTTTTGGTAGAAGAGTTATTGGTCGATGAAGGATTGAATCTCAAAGATCTCAATGCTTTATCGCACGAAGAACCATCACATGCGGCGCTTGCTGCAACAATTGCTGCGGGTCATGCGGATGTGGGCATTGGCATCGAAACCTGTGCATTCTCCATGGGATTGGATTTTGTACCGTTAACGCAAGAAAATTATCGATTGGTATGTTTAAAGTCAGAGCTAGACACACCTGCGGTAAAAGCACTGCGTCAATTTTTATCTGCGCAGCAATGGGTGTCTACAGTACAAAATATGGCGGGCTATACACCGCACAACAGTGGCGCAATCGAATCGTTGAGTCGCTCGCTACCTTGGTGGTCATTCCATTAAATAGCCACGCAAGCTTAGTAAAAAAAACTTTTTTAAAACAGCCTGATCAGCGGCATGAAAAACATAAAGCCCCGTAACGCCCACTCGCACAACCAAGCGCGGCGCAATCAACCAAGTTAAATAAGGGATGTAAATAAGTTTGAGTTGTTTGATTTCTGCAATTTGAATTTGTTTTTTCCAAAGCCAAGTTTGCGAAATTGTTTCATCATCGATTCGTGTTTGACTCAAAAAAATATACGCCAAGCACAAACCAATGACGCCAGCCACGATCACAATAAACACCCAACTTTTGACATCGAGCAATTGCAAATCTTGCATCAAGCCTACGCGCCACGCATAAAAAAAGATTCCAGCCACCAATACGACAGCCAGAATCTTAATGAGAGGCGTGAAGGCGGCGCCTTGCGCAACGCCTTCTACAGGTTCATGTTTGATACCTAAGTCAGATGGATGCGTATTCACCTTAAGGCTTGATCGGATCCATCTTGAGAGGCTCTTCTTTGGGCATCTCTATAGGAACACCGACCTGACCCGACTCATTGTTGTTAGACAACTCATCGGTTGGCATTTCAATTTTGATCTGATCCAAATCAACAACTTCCACCTTGTCTAGGAACATGGTGACAGACTCTGGAACAAAGATAACCACCACAACCAACAAGAGTTGCAAGATCACCCAAGGTATTGCACCCAAATAAATATCTCTCGATTCCACTTTCTTTTCGATAACGCCTGATTTAAACAGTGTGTCTGCAATACCTCTGAGATAAAACAAAGCAAATCCAAATGGCGGATGCATGAAACTCGTTTGCATGTTGACGCAAATAATAACGCCAAACCAAATCATGTTAATGCCCATTTTGTCTGCTACGGGACCTAGCATCGGCAAAATAATAAAGGCGATTTCAAAAAAGTCTAAGAAGAATGCAAGGAAGAAAATAAAAACATTGACGACCAGCAAAAATCCGATTTGACCGCCAGGTAATCCGCTGAGCATATGCTCAATCCATTTCCCACCATCAACTCCTTGGAACACCAATGAGAAGACGCGCGAGCCAATCAGGATAAATACAACCATGGCGGTGATACGCATGGTGCCACCAATGGCGTCTTTGACCAATGGCCAATCCAAACGTTTGTGCATGGCAGCCAAAATAAATGCACCCACTGCACCCATCGCACCAGCCTCGGTCGGTGTGGCAATTGCAATATCAATACCTGGCAATCCACCCATACTTCCAAGCACAGCAAAAATTAAAATTGCCGATGGAACAATGCCACGCAAACATTTTTTCCAAAGCGCCCATCCATTAAGCGTGCGTGCCTCGGGAGGTACACCAGGGATATGGTGAGGGAAAATTCGACCCAATATAAAAGTATACAGAGCAAAAAAAATAATTTGCAAAATCGATGGCCCCCACGCGCCTTTGTACATGTCGCCGACTGATTGCCCCAATTGATCGGCCATCACAACTAAAACCAATGAAGGCGGAACCAACTGTGTGATGGTGCCGGATGCGGCCAACACACCCGTGGCGTATTTCATGTTGTAACCATAACGAATCATGACAGGCAATGAAATCATTGCCATGGCAATCACTTGCCCCGCAACCGTGCCCGTAATAGCGCCCAAGATAAATCCAACTATGATGACCGAGTAACCCAAGCCACCACGCACGGGCCCAAACAGTTGTCCCATGGAGTCGAGCATGTCTTCGGCGAGTCCGCATTTTTCAAGCAATGAACCCATTAAAGTAAAAAATGGAATGGCTAATAAAAGTTCATTCGATAAGATTCCAAACACATTAGCAGGCAGGTTGCCTAAGAAGTTGGCAGGAAACCAACCCATATCAATGGCATATAAGCCACAGAATAAACCCAATGCTGACAAAGAGAATGCAACAGGAAAACCAATCAGCATCACCAAAATAAGCCCAAGAAACATCAGGGGCGCGAATTGTTCAACGGTCATTGCAGTGGCCTCTCATATACCAAGTTCATTTCATACTGGTTGGTTAACCAGCCCACTCGTTTGATGATTTCTGATATGCCTTGCAACAAAATCATCAAGTAACCCAAAGGCAACATTAACCAGACAGGCCAACGAATCAAACCACCCGCGTTACTCGACACCTCACCTGAATAAAATTTATCGATAAATAAGGGATAAGACAAATACATCATTAAAACCATCACGGGCAATAAGAAGAACACCAAACCCATGAGATCGATGTAGACCTTGGCCCGCGTCGAAAGCTGACCATAAATCACGTCAACTCTGACGTGTTCGTTGACACGCAAGACCATGCCCGCGCCCAACATCACTGCAGCTGCAAATAAATACCACTGAATTTCTAACCAACCATTGGAGCTGTTGTTAAAAACAAACCGAATGACTGCATTAGCACAGCTAATAAAACAGGAAATCAAAATTGCCCACATGGCAAATACACCGAGCTTGTTGTTGATGGCATCAATCAACTCGGCAAGCTTAAACAATGGCTTCATAATAATGAAAATGAAAAACAAAAAAACACCGCCCTGCAAAACCTTTGGGATGGTGCAGGGCGGAACCTTGAAATGGCGCCTCAGAGCGCCAAAAACTCTTTAGAGCTTATCGATTCGGGATTGCATGTAGCTGTCGTTTCTGGCTTCTGAGAAACGGAACCAGCTGACTGTATCGCGACGGAACGTTGCGTAGTCCTCATAGACTTTTTTCCAGTTTGGATTTTTGTCGCTGAGTTCGCTGTACAAGGCCATGGACTCTTTGAAAGCCGCGTCCATCACATCTTTGGGGAATGGGAACAACTTGGTACCAGCTGCCACCAACTGCTTGAGTGCAGTCGCGTTTCTAGCATCGTATCTGGCCTGCATATCGGTGTGCGCATAAGCAGCTGCACATGTGATGATGGCTTTGTATTCAGATGAAAGGCTGTCATAGGCTTTGCTGTTGACGTGCAAATCTAATTGTGGACCCACTTCCCACCAACCTGGATAAGCGTAATTTTTTGCAACTTTGTAGAAGCCTAATTTGAGATCGTCATAAGGACCGACCCACTCGGCGGCATCAATGGTTCCTTTTTCGAGGGCTTGATAAATCTCGCCACCAGGAATATTTTGTGGAACGCCACCAATGCGCTCAACCACTTTGCCTGCAAAACCACCAACGCGGAATTTGAGACCTTTGAAGTCTTTGAGGGAAGTGATGGGTTTGCGATACCAGCCGCCCATTTGAGCACCCGTGTTGCCCATCGGGAAATTGATGATGTTGTAGTTGCGATAGAAATCACGCATCAACTTAAGACCATTGCCTTCATACATCCAAGCAGTCATTTGGCGGCTATTGAGACCGAATGGAATCGCACAACCCAAAGCAAATGTTTCGTCCTTACCGAAATAATAGTAAGGTGCTGTGTTGGCCATTTCAACTGTGCCATCTTTGACGGCGTCAACAGTTCCGAATGCAGGAATGATTTCACCAGCAGCGTGTGTTGAGATTTCAAATTTGCCGCCTGTCAAATCTTTGACCTTGGCTGCAAAAACGTCATTCACACCAAACAAAGTATCCATGCACAATAGCGGGTGCACTACCTGCAGCAAGAATGCTGGCAATTCCTGCATGTTTAATGACGGAACGACGATCCATGGTTTTCTCCAAAAAAATAAATTAAATGTTTTACAAAAATGCCTATGGTGATTGTATGTGTCTCTTATGCGACCTTTCTGCGGGTTTTCCCTTGGAAGCTTGTAATGCTAGATTCAATGCCTTTTGCGTCCAGGCCTAATTGGGCAAGCAATAAATTGGGATCTCCATGTTCAGTAAAAATATCAGGAACACCTAAACGCAACACAGGTTTTTGAATACCTGCATCTTGCAAGGCCTCTAACACTGCTGAACCTGCGCCGCCCATTAAGGCACCCTCTTCCACCGTAACGATGATGGAATGCGAATTTGCGAGTTGAATAAGCAACTCTGTATCCAATGGTTTTGCCCAACGCATATTAGCCACTGTTGCATTGAGCGATTCAGCGGCCTTTAATACGGGATAGAGCAAAGTTCCAAAAGCTAAGATGACAAGGTCTTGTCCTTGACGCCTGATCTCACCTTTTGCAAAAGGCAATCCTTGTAATTTGTGTTCGATAACAGTGCCTGCACCAGAACCACGTGGATAGCGCACAGCAACTGTGTGATCTTGTTTGTGTGCAGTTGTGAGTAATTGGTGACATTCATTTTCATCAGCAGGACAAGCAATACTCACGTTGGGTATGCAACGCAAAAACGCAATGTCATAAACACCTGCATGCGTGGGACCATCAGCACCAACGATGCCCGCACGATCAAGTGCCAACACCATCGGTAATTTTTGCAAAGCAACATCGTGAATCAATTGATCGTATGCGCGTTGCAAAAAGGTGGAATAAATTGCTACTACAGGTCTTAAACCTTCGCAGGCCAAGCCCGCTGCAAAAGTGAGTGCGTGTTGTTCTGCAATTCCTACATCAAAATAACGATCAGGAAATTTTTGGTGATAGGCCACCATGCCCGATCCTTCGCGCATCGCAGGCGTGATAGCCACTGTTAGTGGATCGACTTGCGCCATATCGCACAACCAATCTCCAAAAATATTGCTGAATGTTTTTTTAGGGGCGCTGGTTGGGGCAACAATGCCAATCGATGGATCGAATTTACTAGGGCCATGATAGGTAACGGGATCAGCTTCAGCTAAATCGTAGCCTTGTCCTTTTTTGGTGACGACGTGTAAAAACTGCGGCCCCGAAAGTTGCTTGATATTTTCAAGCGTGGGTATCAGCGAATCTAAATCGTGACCGTCAATGGGTCCGATGTAATTGAATCCAAATTTTTCAAACAAAGTTGCAGGTACCACCAAGCCTTTGGCTTGCGATTCAAATCGCTTGGCTAATTCAAATAATGGTGGCGCGCCTTTGAGAACTTGCTTGCCCATTTCTTTTGCAGTAGCATAAAATCGTCCACTCATCAGTTGAGCCAAATAACGATTGAGCGCACCCACAGGCGGGCTGATTGACATGTCATTATCATTGAGTATGACTAAAAAATTACAGTCACTCACGCCTGCATTGTTGAGCGCTTCAAATGCCATGCCTGCTGTCATTGCACCATCACCAATGATGGCCACCGCGCGTCGGTCTTCACCTTTTTGTTTGGCAGCCAACGCCATACCCAATGCTGCTGAAATACTGGTGGATGAATGAGCGGTGCCAAATGCATCAAACTCACTTTCTTCTCGACGAGGAAAGCCGCTGATACCACCCAATTGACGCAAGGTGTTCATGCGATTTTTGCGACCCGTCAAAATTTTGTGCGGATAGGTTTGATGACCCACGTCCCAAACCAAACGATCGTGAGGCGTATTAAAAACATGATGCAAAGCCACTGTCAATTCGACAGTTCCTAAGTTGGAACTCAAGTGACCACCCGTTTGCGAGACGGATTTGAGCAAGTAGTCTCGCAATTCATTGGCCAAGGCACGCAACTGTGGGCGCGTTAATTGCCGTACATCTTGAGGAGAATGAATTGAATCGAGTAAATCATGCATGTTGAAATTATTTTAAACGTTGAATCATCATGTCAGCCAAGGCACCGAGTGCAAGCGTACCAGAAAGTTTGCTTTTTTTGAGCGATTCGTGCGCTTGCTCGTGCAAAAGTTGAACTTGTTGTTCCGCACCCGCTAAGCCCCACAACGAAACATAAGTGGGCTTGTAGTTTTGCGCGTCTTTTCCTGCGGTTTTTCCCAAAACACTCGAATCTGTTGTGACATCCAATATGTCGTCAACTATTTGAAAAGCAAGACCTACGGCTTGTGAACGCTTGATAAAAGCAAAGCACCCGTTTTGAGTCGATGCATCTCTTGTAATTGTTCTGCATTGAGAGATTGACCCACGCTGGCCAAATCGATGGCTTGACCGCCTGCCATACCCGCATGACCCGCTGCTCTGGATAAAACCCGACACAACTGGGCTTGCAATTGACCTGGAATAGACGATTGAATCGGTGTTAATAATTCAAAGGCCAATGCTTGCAACGCGTCACCCGCTAATAAAGCACCAGCTTCGCCAAATTGAACATGCACGGTGGGTTTACCACGACGAAGCACATCGTTATCCATGCAAGGCATGTCATCGTGCACCAATGAATACGCATGAATCAATTCAACGGCGCAAGCGGCTCGCAAAGCGGCTTGTTCGCGCCATGGGTCTTTGGATAAAACAGAGTCAAAAGTGGCCATCACAAGCAAAGGACGCAAACGTTTGCCACCATCAAGAACCGCATAACGCATGGATTGACCCAACTGCGCAGGCGCATCAAGGGGCACCCACTGCATCAAATGCTGCTCTATATTTTGAAGATGAGCAGACATCCATTTTGAAAAATCAAAAACTGCACTCACGTCGTGGGTTTCCAATCTTTTAACTGACCATCCTCTAATATTTTGATTTGTTGCTCGATACTGTCTAATTTAGTTTTACAAAACGAAATCAAAAAAGCCCCGCGTTGATAGGCTTGTAACAAATCATCCAACGGCAACTGCCCTGTTTCCATGCGCGCGACCAATTGCTCAAGCTCTTGCTGAGCCGACTCATAACTAGAAGGCTGATCGGGAGCGGCAGGGGTTTTGGCCATGATGCGAGCTAGATTGAATCTAAAGTAATCAAAGATGGATATTGTAGTGTCCTCGAATAAACACCACAGTAAAGGGTACAATCCCTGTCCCCTGCTTGGATCGGTTCCAAGTTTTTTTAAACCATTCCATTTTCTCCCTGTGGGGAGTCTTTAGGTCAGGTCACCCATGTCTGATTTAAGTCTTCAACTGCAGCAGGCTTCTAGCCAACTTCCAGTTTCAATCTACTTTGATGAAGTACTTTTTGCTCGCGAAAAAGAGCAATTGTTTCGTCAAGGGCCTCTGTACGTCGGTCACTCATTGGCTGCTCCCGAATTGGGCGACTACATGTCGCTTCCACAAGAACAACACGGCCGCGCTTTGGTGCATACACCCAAAGGTATTAAACTCATCTCCAATGTTTGTCGGCATCGACAAGCCGTCATGCTCAAAGGCCGAGGTAATTTATTTCAAGGTCAAACAACGACAGGCGGAAATATTGTTTGTCCCTTGCATCGTTGGACTTATTCGTCATCGGGCCAGTTGTTAGGCGCTCCCCATTTTGAGCAAGACCCCTGCCTGAATTTAAAAAATTATCCACTTCGTGAATGGAATGGATTGCTATTTGAAGACAACGGTCGCGATATTGCCAAAGATTTGTCTCAGATGTCAACCCAAAAAGATTTAGATTTTTCTGGCTATCAACTCGATCATGTGGAATTGCACGAATGCAATTACAACTGGAAAACATTTATTGAAGTTTATTTAGAAGACTATCATGTAGGACCTTTCCATCCTGGTTTGGGTAATTTTGTTACCTGCGAAGATCTGACATGGCAATTCAATTCCGAGTATTCGGTACAAACCGTTGGTGTGGCCAATCAACTCAAACAATCGGGCAGTGCGGTCTACGAACAATGGCATCAACAACTCATGAAATATCAAAATGGCGTACCCCCCACTAAGGGAGCTATTTGGCTCACCTATTACCCGCACATCATGGTGGAGTGGTATCCGCACGTACTTACCGTCTCCACACTTCATCCGATTGGCGTTGATAAAACCCTCAATCAAGTCGAGTTTTATTACCCCGAAGAAATTGTTGCGTTTGAGCGCGAGTTTGTACAAGCGCAACGGGCCGCATATATGGAAACATGCCTCGAAGACGATGAAATTGCCGAACGCATGGACGCAGGGCGCAAAGCATTGTTTTTAAGAGGCGATAACGAAATGGGGCCGTATCAAAGCCCGATGGAAGATGGCATGCAACATTTCCATGAATGGTATCGCAAGCGCATGGCAACAGATATTAAATAACAGGGCATTGATGTACCACACACTCATTACCGTTGATCAATTAAAAAATTTGACGACACAAACATCGCCCTTAAGAATTTTTGATTGCAGTGCAGATTTGATGAAGCCCGAAACAGGACTTCAACAATTTGAAAAAATACATATTCAAAACGCAACACACGTTGATTTAAACCAATCCTTGTCTGCGCACGATGACATGCCCCGAGTCAACGGCGGCAGACATCCTTTGCCCACGCGAGAAGTGTTTGCGCAATGGTTGGGCTCGCAAGGCATTGATCACAACACGCAAGTAGTTGTGTATGACCGACAAAACGCCAATTACTGCGGTCGTCTGTGGTGGATGCTCAAATGGTGTGGACACCAAGCAGTTGCGGTATTAGACGGCGGCTTTCAAGCGTGGGAGGCGTCACAAGGCGCGTGCGCATCGGGTCAAAGTGTTGCACCCCTTGCCAAAAAATTTGAACTCAAAACAGAATTAGCCACGCTAAAAACAACGCAAGAAGTGTCGCAGCAATTGGGCAAGCCCACGCAACATTTGATTGATGCGAGAGCTACGCTGCGCTTTAATGGCGAAGTCGAACCCTTAGATCCCATTGCAGGCCATATTCCTGGCGCACTCAATCGGCCCTTTGGACTCAACATGAATGACAAAGGTTTTTTTAAAAGTCCACAAGAATTGCTAAAAGAATTTGAAGCACTCTTGGCAGGCCGCAATCCACAAGACGTCGTTCATCATTGCGGCAGTGGCGTAAGTGCCGTACCCAACATCATCGCAATGGAAGTCGCAGGCCTTGGCCACACAGCACTTTATGCGGGCAGCTGGAGCGAATGGTGCAACACCCCCAAGCTTCCCTGCGTTACCAAATAAATTGGGGTCAGTTAACAATTAATTATTGAAAATCGATGTGCTGATGGTGACCAGCGCAATACCCGCAAACAACCAAATGATTTGCGCCAATGTTGCTGACATGCTCAATCGTTTTTGTAACTGAGGAATTAAATCAGCCAATGCAACATAGATGTAACTGCTACTGGCAACGGTGAGTAGATAAGGCAATAAAGATTGATGTCCATCTATTAATGCATAACCACATAAGCCGCCCAACACCGTAATGCCCCCTGCCATAGATAATTTGATTAATGCCTTTTGAGGTTGCTGTGTTGATTGTTGCAATACAATTAAGTCCCCAATGTGATGCGGCACTTCGTGAGCCAATATCGCAACCGAAGCAGCAACACCCAAGGTGGTGTCAACCAAAAAAGCGGCGGCCACTAAAATACCATCACCAAACGCGTGAATGCTGTCGCCCAACAAAACCGCCCAACTACCCGACATTTTTTCGTCATTATGATGGTGATGATGCTCGTAACTTCCGTGATGACTGTGCTCATGCCCGTGATGCCACAACTCTGCTTTGTCTAACAAAAAGAAAAATACAACGCCAATGAGCAATGTTAAAAATAACCGATGCGGTGACGTGCCCGATTCAAATGCTTCAGGCAACAAATGCATAAAGGCTGTAGCCAACAATGCACCTGCCGCCAAACTCAGCAACTGCTGAGTCAAGCGAGATAACAATGCACGCGCCAGCATCGCAGCGATTAACACACTGCCCACACCCGCTAAAAATGTACCGATCAAGATATTAAGCAATGTCATGGTGTTAATTTAAAAAACATCATCCAACGCCGTGTTGTTTGAACCAAGCCAAGGCTTTTAACCAACCGTCTTGTGCGGGTTGTTGACGATAGGTAGGCCTGTAATCCGCATGAAAAGCATGCGGCGCATCGGGATAAATCACAAACTGCGATTGCTTAGCGCGTGTGGTTGATTGCATCAATGCATTTTTTAATTGATTGACATGATCTACAGGAATGCCTGTATCTGCACTACCATACAACCCCAAAATAGGCGCTTGCATTTTGCCAACCATATCGATGGGATGCGTGGGTGATTGAGGTGTGGCCTTACCATGAATGCGTCCATACCAAGCAACAGCGGCTTTGACCGAAGGATTGTGAGCGGCATAAAGCAAGGTTTGCCGACCGCCCCAACAAAAACCCGTAACACCCAATTGATCAACACGCGCGCCTTGCGACTTGGCCCACGCCACACACGCATCCAAATCATTCATCACTTGCACGTCGGGTACTTTTTCAATGACCTCTGCAAACATCATGGCAATTTCACCATAGGACTGAGGGTCGCCTTGTCTCACAAACAATTCAGGAGCGATGGCCATGTAACCTTGAAGAGCAAATCTGCGCGTCACATCAGCAATGTATTCGTGAACACCAAAAACTTCAGACAAAACCAAAATCACTGGCAAATTGGTTTTGCCTGCAGGTGCTGATCGAAACGCTGGCATCTTAAAACCATTGACATCAATGGTGACTTCGCCTTGAATCAATCCATCGCTGGGTGTTTTGATCGCCGTTTGCGCAACCACAGGCCATGCCGCAGCGCAATATCCCACACCCACTGCAGTTTTTAAAGCCAATCGACGAGTCGGTGCTTGAATGTGATTGATATCAACATTGAGCAAGGCTTGTACGTCAGTTAAGTTTTGCATATTGAATCTCCTGTTTAAAAGTATTTTCGCTTCAAACCGTCAATGTGCTTCGTCCCAATTGTGACCCACGCCCACTTCCGCCAACAAATCGACTTTGAGTTTAGCAACGCTGGCCATGATGCGAGGAATTTTTGTTTTAAGCCAAGCCTCTTCTGCTTGCGGTACTTCAAACACCAATTCATCGTGTACTTGCATGATCATGCGTGTGCCGCGTTTTTCTTCGTCCAATACCTGTTGCACTTTCACCATACTGAGTTTGATGAGATCTGCGGCCGTGCCTTGCATCGGCGCATTAATGGCTGCGCGTTCTGCACCCGCACGACGCGGGCCATTGGGCGAATTGATTTCTGGCAAATACAAGCGTCGACCAAAAACGGTTTCGACATAACCTTGCGCTTTGGCTTGTTGTCGCGTCTTATCCATGTAACGCTTGACACCCGCAAAGCGTTGAAAATATCTTTCGATGTAATTTTTGGCGGCTGTGTTGTCAATTGTGAGTGCTTTTGCCAAACCGTACGCGCTCATGCCATAAATCAAACCAAAATTAATCACCTTGGCATAGCGACGCTGCTCATTGCTCACTTGATCGGTTGCGATACCAAAAATTTCTGAAGCGGTTGCTCGGTGCACGTCCAAGCCTTGATGAAACGCTCGTAACAATGCTTCGTCCTCACTGATGTGCGCCATGATTCGTAATTCAATCTGACTGTAGTCTGCACTCGCGATCACACAGCCAGGCGCAGCAACAAATGCTTCGCGAACTTTTCTGCCCTCGGCGGTACGAATCGGAATATTTTGTAGATTGGGCTCGTTGCTCGACAAGCGACCCGTTACCGCAACCGCTTGCGCGTAGTGGGTGTGAACGCGCCCTGTGCGTGGCAAAGCCAAGCCTGCTAATTTATCGGTATATGTATTTTTGAGTTTAGATAAACTACGATGCTCTAAAATTTTTGCAGGTAGCGGATAGTCTTCGGCTAATTTTTCTAATACTTCTTCGTCGGTACTTCTCGCACCGCTCGTAGTTTTTTTAATCACTGGCAAACCCAATCGATCAAAAAATATTTCGCCCAATTGTTTGGGTGATTGCAAATTAAAAGGCTGGCCCGCAATTTCATAAGCCTCTTTTTCGATTTGCAATATCCGTTGCCCTAACGAGTGACTTTGCGTGGCCAACTGCTCAGCATTGATTAACACGCCATTGCGCTCGATGCGATATAAGGCCTCACTGCTGGCAATTTCTAATTCATAAATGAAACGCATTTTGTCATCGGCTTGCAAAACGGGCCATAAACGTTGATGCACACACCAAGTGAAATCTGCGTCTTCGCACGCATATTGCGACGCGAGATCGATATCGACTTGATCAAACGTGATTTGGTGCGCGCCCTTACCACACAAATCTTCGAACGACAAACCTTTGCGGTTAAGATGCCTTTGCGCCAAACTCTCTAAGCTGTGTTGTTTGTGAACTTCTAAAACATAACTTTGCAACATGGTGTCGTGCGCATAGCCCTTCACCTCGATGCCGTGATTGGCAAACACATGTCGATCGTATTTAACATGCTGACCCAACTTGAAACGCAATGCGTCTTCTAACCAAGGCTTGAGCTGCGCCAAAATCTCATCTCTGGATAATTGTTGATGCGCGTCATGCGAGGTGTGCGCCAAAGGCATATAAGCCGCCTCGCCCGCATTCAAACAAAAACTAATGCCCACAATAAACGCTTGCATGTCGTGAATCGACGTGGTCTCGGTATCAATAGCAACCAAGGGTGCCGATTTGATTTTTTCAAACCACCCCTGCCATTGCGCTTGCGTCAAAATCGTTTCATACGATTGATTAATGACGACGTCGGGAATGCTGTCGAACAAATCACCAGAATTAGATTCAAAAGATGCGATTTCTGCTGAAGTTGACTGTCCGACCAAATCGTCAAGCGTTTTAATCAATCCTTTAAATCCAAAACGTGTATAAAAATCTTTTAAAGCCGTGTTGTCGGGTGCGTTGATGCGCACATCATCGAGCGCGGGCAATGAAGAAACATAGTTGCTTAAATCGCAATCTGTTTTAATCGTGACCAATGCCTTGCCTTGCGGTAACCAATCCTTGGCTTTGCGTAAATTTTCTCCTGCAACGCCTTTGATCTCATCGGCCTTTTGCATCAATGCATCAAGAGATCCATATTCGTTGAGCCACTTGGCCGCTGTTTTGGGCCCTACCTTTTCAACGCCTGGCACGTTATCAACGGTGTCGCCAACCAAGGTTTGAAAATCAATCATCAAACTCGGAGGCACGCCAAATTCCTCGGTCACCCCTTCTACATCGCGACGTTTGCCGTTCATGGTGTCGATGATGGTGATGTGATCATTGACGAGTTGACTCAAATCTTTGTCGCCACTGGAAACAATCACTTGCATGTTTTGTTGCACCGCCATTTGAGCCAAGGTTCCAATGACATCATCAGCCTCGACACCCGGCACATCGAGCACGCGCCAGCCCATTAATTTGACCAATTCGTGAATCGGCTCGATTTGTAAGCGCAAATCGTCGGGCATCGGAGAACGATTAGCCTTGTAGGCAGGATATAAGTCATCTCTAAATGTGGGGCCCTTTGCATCAAACACGCAAACGGCGTATTGGGCTTTCACATCCTTGCGCAGGCTTTGCATCATATTGACCATGCCTCGAATCGCCCCTGTGGGGAGGCTGCTCGCGTCGCCTGCCACGGCGCGCAAATCGGGCATGGCATGAAAGGCACGGTATAAATAACTGGATCCGTCAACCAGCAACAGGGTGGGTTTATCGCTCATACCTCCATTGTGCCTTTAGTCTTAGCCCCTACAATCGAACTCTGCAAACCTCATCGGTCCTTTTTAATCCTTTATCTTTCATTCTTCATGGCCGTCTTCACCACCGTTACAGAACAACAAGCGCAAGAATTGCTGGTTAATATGCCGTTGGGGCAACTGGTGTCTTTGCAAGGCATTCAAGGCGGTATAGAAAACACCAATTATTTTTTAACAAGCGATCAGAGTGAGTACGTGCTCACGCTGTTTGAAAGACTGACTCAAGAGCAACTCCCTTTTTATTTGTATTTGATGAAACACTTGGCTTTGCGCGGCATCCCCGTGCCAAACCCACAAGCCAATCATCAAGGCGAAATTTTATTGAGCGTTGCCGATAAACCTGCCGCCATCGTCAATAAGTTATCGGGGACTAATCAACTCAAACCCAACGCTATACATTGCAAAGCCGTTGGCGCCATGTTGGCTCGCATGCATTTAGCGGGTCGCGACTTTGATCGTCATCAACCCAATTTACGCAGCCTGCCTTGGTGGCAAAAAACAACGCCCTTGGTATTGCCTTTCATTACTCAACCCCTGCAACAAGTCTTGCAAGGCGAATTGGCGTATCAAACTCATATCGCCGCGTCTTCTGCCTACGCTGCATTGCCACGAGGTCCTATACATGGCGATTTGTTTCGCGACAACGTGATGTTTGAAGGCGACACGCTCGCAGGTTTATTTGATTTTTATTTTGCAGGCGTTGATTCCTTTTTGTATGACTTGTGTGTGTGTCTCAACGATTGGTGCATTGATTTAGAGACGGGTATTTGGGATCATGAAAGGCTTCATGCACTCATTGACGCGTATCAATCGGTTCGCCCTTTACAAGCCAGCGAGCGTCAATTGATCAATGCGATGCTAAGAGGCGCCGCCATTCGATTTTGGATATCACGATTGTGGGATTTTTATTTGCCGCGCAAAGCCAACATGCTCAAAGCGCACGACCCCATACATTTTGAGCGTATTGTTTTAGAACGCGTTCGACATCCCATTCTTCTTTAAGCAACTATGAAATTACGCATCGTCCCTGCCAAAAATGGTGTGATTTGGGTTCGCCAAGGCATCAAAACTTTTTGGCGTCAGCCCATCGCCATGAGCGGTTTGTTTTTTATTTTCATGGCCGTCATGTCGCTCAGCTCGTTGCTGCCCGTCATTGGCAGCGTAATCGGTTTAATTTTGATACCTGGTGCAACATTGGGCTTGATGGTGGCCTCGCGCGAAGCGAGCAACGGTAAATTTCCAATGCCCTCTGTATTAGCAAGCGCATTGATCGCTGGCAACAATCGCAAACGCGATATGTTGATATTAGGCGTTTTGTACACCATCGGATTTGTTTCTGTGCTCGCCTTATCTTCACTATTCGATGGCGGACAGTTTGCAAAATTTTATTTATTCGGTGGCAAATTTGATATTGAAACGATTTCCAATTCCGAATTTCAAAGCGCACTGTGGCTCTCCACCGCTTTGTATATCCCTTTGTCTGCTATTTTTTGGCATGCGCCTGCATTGGTTCATTGGCATGGCGTGCCCGCACTCAAAAGTATGTTCTTCAGCCTGATTGCATGCTTGAGCAATTGGCGTGCGTTTTTTGTCTTCATGCTCACTTGGGGTTTTGTCACCACCAGCTTTGGCCTCGGATTTATTGTCATAAGCGGCCTCTTAGACGCCCCAGAAATTGGCACCGCGCTCATGCTACCCATCATGCTTCTCTTTGCCGCCATGTTCTTCACATCAAGCTACTTCAGCTTCGAAGACTGCTTCGAAAAAGAATTGAGGTCAGATAACAATTAATTTTAGAAAATTGGGGTATGACCCCAATTAAATTTGGGTGAGTTTGGCAACGGATAGAGCTAACCATTTGACGCCATGACGCGGAAAGTTCACTTGCGCTCTTGCGTCGTCTGCAATACCTTCAACTGACAACACTGTGCCTTCGCCAAATTTGGTGTGAAAAACTTGTATACCTGATCGCACCCATGCATTGGGACCGCTGGCATTGGCTTTCGCAATAGCAGGCAATGATTTTGCAAATGATGTATCGGCAAATGCGTTTGAGTTGGAATTCCACTGATGTGATGGCGCGTTGGCCACTACTTTGCTGATCCACTTAAGCGTGTGCTCTGGCATCTCATTCAAAAATCTGCTTTTGATGTTGTAGCGTGTTTGGCCATGCAACATGCGTGTTTGCGCATGACTGATGTACAAACGACTGCGCGCACGTGTGATGGCCACATACATCAATCGACGCTCTTCCTCTAAACCGTCAAAATCATTCATTGCGTTTTCGTGCGGAAACAAACCTTCTTCTAAACCGGTGATAAACACCGCGTCAAATTCAAGTCCTTTGGCCGCATGCACCGTCATGAGTTGCACAGCGTCTTGACCGGCTTGCGCTTGGTTGTCACCCGCCTCAAGAGCAGCGTGCGTTAAAAAAGCAACCAAGGGCGACATCGTCTCGCCCGTGTCTTCATTCACCAAAACAGTTATTGCGATATCGGCATTGGCAGGAGACTCTTCTTGCAAAGCCATGGCAACTGCATCACGACCAAAACCTTCTTGCGTCACAAAACTTTCGGCCGCATTGATCAATTCACTCAAGTTTTCAATTCGATCCGCGCCTTCGCGCTCTGTTTTGTAATGCTCGACCAAGCCACTGCGATCCAAAACCAAATCGATGATCTCTCGCAATGTTTTACCTTGGGTTTGTTCACGCAACACATCCAACTTGGCAACAAATGCACACAAATTAACACCAGCCTTGCCACTGACGCGGTTCACCGCATCGTGCAAGGACTCACCACTCGCTAGCGACGCATCTTGCAATTGCTCAATGGTTCGTGCACCAATGCCACGCGGCGGAAAATTAACCACTCGCAAAAAACTCGTGTCGTCTCGCGGATTTTCTAATAAACGCAAATATGCCAAGGCATGTTTAATTTCTGCTCGCTCAAAAAATTGCAAGCCGCCATAAACGCGATAAGGAATTGCCGCATTAAAAAGCGAAGTTTCAATCACACGGCTTTGTGCATTGCTGCGATACAAAATTGCAATTTCACTGCGTGCGTTCACACCCTGCAAGCCTTCACCGTCGCGACCTTCGCGCAACAAGTGTTTGATCTCTTCAACAAGCCAAGTTGCTTCGGCAAAATCACCGGGCGACTCGACCACACGAACCAATTCACCCGCGCCCTGATCAGTCCGCAAATTTTTTCCTAATCGGGTCTTGTTGTGCTGAATTAATTCGTTAGCCGTATCCAAAATATGACTTTGGCTTCTGTAGTTTTGTTCCAATTTAATTTGATGCTTGACTTCATATTCGCGCACAAAATCTGCCATATTGCCCACACGAGCTCCACGAAACGCGTAAATACTTTGATCGTCGTCGCCCACCGCAAACATGACACTTTGAGGCCCACACAATTGCTTAAGCCATGTGTATTGCAATCGATTGGTATCTTGAAACTCATCGATCAACAAATGGGCAAAGCGATGTTGATAGTGTTGGCGCAACATCTCGTTATCGCGCAATAACTCGTACGAGCGCAACATCAGTTCACCAAAATCTACCACGCCTTCTTTTTGACATTGCTCTTCATAGAGTTGATACAACTCCACTTTTTTTCGATCGTCGGCGTCATGCGTGACGACATCAGCAGGACGCTTTCCGTCTTCTTTACAACCCGCAATAAACCACTGTGTTTGTTTGGGTGGATAGCGCTCATCGTCCACATTAAATTGTTTGTACAAACGCTTAATGGCCGACAACTGGTCTTGCGTATCCAAAATTTGAAACGATTGCGGCAAGCCCGCCATCTTCCAATGCGCGCGCAAAAAGCGATTGCACAACCCATGAAAGGTGCCAATCCACATACCGCGCACATTAACGGGCAACATGGCCGACAAGCGCGTCATCATTTCTTTGGCCGCCTTGTTGGTAAAAGTCACTGCCAATAAACCACCAGGCGAGACTTGTCCCGTTTGCATGAGCCATGCGATGCGAGTGGTTAAAACACGCGTCTTGCCCGATCCAGCGCCCGCCAAAATGAGGGCGTGCTCTTTGGGCAAGGCCACGGCGGCACGTTGCTCGTCGTTGAGTCCTTGTAATAACAAAGGCGCAGAGCCGCCCGCTGGGCCCCAAATACTGGGGGAATTTATTTCTGTGAATTGCATGGTTTGATTGTAGGCAGGCCTGAGGGGTCAAAATAATTAAAAAATAAACCTAAAAGCTCTGATAAACTCAATCACCGGGCCCAAGTTTCTTGAGCCCGGTTTTTTGTGGGCCCTATTTTTGGGATCAATCTTGCAATTAGCCGGCCAAGCCCAAGCGCTCATCCTCATGTTTTTTAATTTGGAGCTTGGTTCATGGAAATTTTTGATTACGATAATATCTTATTGCTGCCACGTAAATGTCGCGTTGAAAGCAGATCGGAATGCGACGCCAGCGTCACCTTAGGCGGTCACTCATTCAAACTCCCCGTTGTTCCCGCCAATATGAAAACCGTTGTGAATGAATCGATTTGTGAATGGCTTGCAAAAAACGGCTATTTTTATGTGATGCATCGCTTCGATTTGGACAATGTTCAATTTGTGCGACACATGAAATCCAAAGGCGCTTACGCATCCATTTCTTTAGGCGTTAAAGCACCCGACTATAAAATTGTGGATCAATTGGTTGGAGAAAAATTAATTCCAGAATTTGTCACCATTGATATTGCGCATGGTCACGCCGATAGTGTTCAAAAAATGATTCGCTATCTCAAAGAAAAAATGCCTGCATCATTTGTAATTGCTGGCAACGTGGGTACACCCGAGGCCATCATCGATTTGGAAAATTGGGGCGCTGACGCCACCAAAGTGGGTATTGGTCCGGGCAAAGTGTGCATCACCAAACTCAAAACAGGATTTGGTACAGGCGGTTGGCAATTGTCAGCGCTCAAGTGGTGCGCGCGCGTTGCAACCAAGCCCATCATTGCAGATGGCGGCATTCGTGAACACGGTGACATTGCAAAGAGCGTGCGTTTTGGCGCAACCATGGTGATGATTGGATCAATGCTCGCAGGACACGAAGAAAGTCCCGGCCAAACGGTTGAAGTTGATGGCAAGTTTTATAAAGAATATTATGGCTCTGCATCAGACTTCAACAAGGGCGAATATAAACACGTCGAAGGCAAACGCATTTTGGAACCTATCAAAGGACAATTGGCCGACACATTGCGTGAAATGCAAGAGGATGTGCAAAGTTCCATCTCTTATTCGGGCGGCACCAAATTAATGGATATTCGAAAAGTGAACTATGTGATTTTGGGTGGTGATAACGCAGGCGAATATTTGTTGATGTAATTTTTTTAAAGGTTAAGCATGAAACGCAGATCACTCCTTCAAGCAACAGGCGGCATCGCTTTTTTGCCTTCGATCTTGCATGCGCAAGACAAATATCCAAACAAACCCATCAATTGGATTTGCCCTTATGCAGCGGGTGGTAATGCAGACAGCCGATCACGGCAAGTGGCCAAAGCGATGAGCGCGATTTTGGGTCAACCCATCATCATCGATAACAAAGCGGGTGCGGGTGGCAACATCGGCACAGAAATCATTGCGCGCGCCAAACCCGATGGATACACGATTGGCATGGGTAACTTTGCACCCTTGGCTGTGAATCACGCCTTGTTTAAAAAACTCAACTTCGACCCCCTCAATGATTTGATTCCGATTGTGTTGATTGAAAAAGGTCCGCTCATTTTGATGGTGAGAAATGAATCATCTTTTAAAACACTCAAAGATATTGTTGCTGCGGCCAAAGCAGCGCCTGGAAAACTCAGTTATGCTTCGGGTGGTATTGGTGGATCGCATCACTTGAGTGGCGCATTGTTTGAACACACTGCAGGAATCGACATGATTCACGCACCCTACAAAAGTGGCGCGGCTGGTGCTTCAGATTTAATGGGTGGCCAAGTCGACATGATGTTTGAACAAATGTATAGCGCAATGCCTGCCATTAAAGGTGGACGCTTGCGCGCGATTGCTATCACCAGCAAAACCCGTTCACCGCTGTTGCCCGAGATTCCATCGATGGCAGAGTTGGGCTACCCTGCTGTTGAAGTACAAAACTGGCAAGGACTTATTGGACCCAAAGGCATGCCAGCTGACATCATCAAAGCATTGAACGCCGCTTGCAATCAAGCACTACAAACTGCAGAAGTAAAAGAAAAAATATTGAGTCAAGGCAATGAAATGGGCGGTGGCGCGCCTGAGTTATTTGCTGCGTTGATTAAAGCGGAGTCGCCTCGTTGGGGCAAAGTGGTGAGGGACGCGAAGATAGAACCAGAGTGAGCTGATGGATCCTAGCCCAACCAAAAAAATCCCTGCATGCAAAGCGCTTGCGGGGATTTTTTTGCGAGTTTTTAAACTGCTGCGTAATCGTCCAATTTATCAAAATTGAGGTACTGATAAATTTTCTGACCCTCGGCATTGATCACACCCATATCGGCCATGTATTCTGCTTTGGTTGGAATACGACCCAAGCGCGAGCAAATAGCTGCTAATTCTGCCGAGCCCAAATACACGTTGGTATTTTTGCCAAGTCGATTGGGGAAGTTACGCGTTGATGTTGACATCACCGTTGCGCCTTCTCGCACTTGCGCTTGGTTGCCCATGCACAACGAGCACCCTGGCATTTCGGTGCGCGCGCCCGCCGATCCAAACACGCCGTAGTGACCCTCTTCGGTGAGTTGCTTGGCGTCCATTTTGGTGGGCGGAGCAATCCACAATTTAACGGGAATGTCACGCTTGCCTTCAAGCAGTTTAGAAGCTGCACGGAAGTGTCCGATGTTGGTCATACACGAACCGATAAACACTTCATCAATTTTTGCGCCAGCTACATGAGACAATGTTTTGACATCATCAGGATCGTTGGGGCATGCAACGATAGGCTCATGAATATCTACCAAATCAATTTCAATGACTGCGGCGTATTCAGCGTCTGCATCGCCTTTGAGTAATTGTGGATTTTTAATCCATGCTTCTTGCGCTTCAATGCGACGTTGCAATGAACGAGCATCGGCATAACCTTCGGCAATCATCCACTTCATGAGAGTGATGTTGCTGTTGATGTATTCGATGATGGGTTCTTTATTGAGATGCACTGAGCATCCTGCAGAAGAGCGCTCAGCCGATGCGTCAGACAACTCAAACGCTTGTTCCACTTTGAGATCTGGTAAGCCTTCAATTTCTAGAATGCGACCTGAAAAAATATTTTTCTTTCCTTTTTTCTCAACTGTTAGCAAACCTTGCTTAATTGCATACAAAGGAATGGCATTCACCAGATCGCGCAATGTAACGCCGGGCTGCATCTTGCCCTTAAAGCGCACCAACACCGACTCGGGCATATCCAATGGCATCACGCCTGTTGCTGCTGCAAAGGCGACGAGGCCTGAGCCTGCAGGAAATGAAATGCCAATTGGAAAACGTGTGTGACTATCGCCACCTGTGCCCACTGTATCGGGCAACAATAAACGATTGAGCCATGAGTGAATGACACCGTCACCTGGTCGCAATGAAATGCCACCCCGGTGACTAATAAATTCAGGCAACTCGTGATGCATTTTTACATCGACTGATTTTGGATAAGCTGCTGTGTGACAAAACGATTGCATCACCAAATCAGCACTAAAACCCAAACACGCCAAGTCTTTGAGTTCATCGCGAGTCATGGGCCCAGTTGTGTCTTGTGAACCTACAGAAGTCATGCGGGGTTCGCAATAGGTTCCTGGCAACACGCCTTGGCCTTCGGGCAAACCACAAGCGCGACCCACCATTTTTTGCGCCAATGAAAAACCTTTGCCATGGCTTTTTGGAACTTGTGGCAAACGAAACAATATCGATGCTGGAAGTCCCAATGCTTCGCGTGCTTTGGCAGTTAGTCCGCGACCAATGATGAGTGGAATGCGTCCGCCTGCGCGCACTTCGTCAAACAGCACAGCGCTTTTGACTTTGAATTCTGAAATAACTTTGCCGTCTTTGAGCGCTTTGCCCTCATAAGGACGCAATTCAACCACGTCACCCATGTTCATTTGGCTCACATCCAATTCGATGGGCAATGCGCCAGCGTCTTCCATGGTGTTATAAAAAATAGGCGCAATTTTGTTGCCCAAACACACGCCTCCAAAACGCTTATTGGGTACAAACGGAATGTCTTCTCCCGTAAACCACAAGACCGAGTTGGTGGCTGACTTGCGTGATGAACCTGTACCAACAACATCACCCACATAAGCAACTAAGTTGCCTTTGGCGCGCAAATCTTCTACAAACTTAATAGGGCCGCGCTTGCCGTCTTCTTCGGGCGTGATGCCATCGCGTTTATTTTTGAGCATGGACAATGCATGCAGAGGAATATCGGGACGACTCCATGCATCAGGCGCAGGAGATAAATCGTCGGTATTGGTTTCACCCGTTACTTTGAATACAGAAATTTTGATGCTTTGTGGCACTTCGGGCCTGCTGGTAAACCATTCGGCATCGGCCCATGATTGCAATACGGCTTTTGCATGTGCATTGCCTTTGTCGGCCTTGACTTTGACGTCGTGAAATTGATCAAACATCAACAATGTTTTTTTCAATGCTTCAGCAGCAACCTTGCCCACTGTTGCATCGTCAAGTAAATCGATTAGTGGAAACAAGTTGTAACCACCGAGCATGGTGCCCAATAATTCTGTAGCTTTTTCACGTGAAATGAGCGTGCATTTTTCTGTGCCATGCGCAACTGCGGCCAAATAAGACGCTTTGACTTTGGCGGCATCGTCCACCCCCGCAGGCACACGATGGGTGATTAAATCAACCAACGTAGTCTCTTCACCCTTGGGTGGGTTTTTGAGCAATTCAATCAGCTCGCCCGTCTGGTTGGCAGACAGTGGAAAAGGTGGAATACCGAGGGCAGCGCGTTCAGCCACATGGTCACGATAAGGTTTCAACATTACAGTTCTCCTAACAAAAAATTATTTCCGCGCAACATCTTTTTGAGGCTCCAAGATGTTGATGGGCGGGGCTAGTTTCATGGCTTGAGCAACGGTGGATTGCGCAGGGCTTTGACATTCATCGGCAAGGCGACGACCCAATTTGCTACTCATGAGCATGGATTTGTTGGCCAATTGAATCCACACAGCGCCTTGCTGTGCGTCTTCCAATCGAATGGCACCTGTTAATGAAGCAACAGGCATCAAATTAAAATTTTCATTTTTAAGTTTTAAAACAAAACGACCAGGTGCATTTGTTTTTTCGGTGATTTGAATCAAGGCACCCGCTTCACAAACAATTTTTCCAGTGTGAATTTGGTCAGCAATTGCCATGAGTAACGGCTCTAACGGAGGCTGTAACTCTTCAACCAAAGGCGTCTCGGTTTTATTTTTTGCAGATTTTTTTTGCGCCTGTGCTTGCGTACCGATTGATAAAGCAAGAACGGCGACAACTGAAATAGATAACTTCTTTAACATCTTGTCTTCCTTTTTTATATTTACTCAAAATAACGATGAACATCAGAGGGCAATGCGGCGCCTGTTAGATGCGCTCGCTCCAAAACATGCCAAAAAAATCTGTAGCTTGCACGGTCGTGCAGTTGAGAATCAAAACGAATAGGCGCCCATTGCGCTTTTTCGGCTTCTAACAAAATTCGTGCGGCTTTTTCTATTTCAGAAACTGATGGCGCCATCGCTTGCAATATCGGCCTGATTTGTGAAGGATGAATACTCCACATCCTTGTAAAGGCCAATTGATGTGCGGCCGTATGCGCTGCGTTTTGCAATGCTTGAATATCATTGAATTCGGTGACTACGCCGTGCGCTGGCACTTTGCCGTGCGCGTGACACGCACTTGAGATTTCAATTTTGGCGCGCATAACCAACGGATGCGTGAATTGACCTTGAATACCCATGCCATCGGATGAGATGGCGCCTCCATGCGTAGACACAAAATCCATTAAACCAAAACTCATGGATTGCACGCGCGGATGCGACGCAATATCAAATGCACGATAAACAGCTGCAGGAGATTCAATCAATACATGAATAGGTAAATGTTTAGCACCTTGTTGATCGATGGCATCAACGCCCATCTGCACATCTTGAAGTGACTCCACTTTGGGCACCATGATGTGACACAAACGATGCCCTGCTTTGGCAATGATATGCGCAATATCGGATTGAAAAACAGGATGATCCACGGGGTGAACACGCACTGCCACTCGCGCATCGGGTGAAGCAGCTAATGCCAACTCGGTGACCAAATGCGCGTGCTCAATTTCGCCGCCCACAGGCGCACCATCTTCACAATCCAAGGTGACATCAAAAACGCAAGTGCCAAACTCTTGAGTCATTTCGTGTTGCAACTGCAAGCTTTTTTTCATGCGTTGCTCAACACCGCTGTAATGATCACAAACAGGAATGCGAATGCCCCCACCTTGCGCGTCGCGCAATACATCACGTGGGTGGGGTTGATTCATTTCAGATCAAAGCAAGTGCGCAACACCAGCTTGTTCGTCGGTTAATTCTTTGAGTGTTTTGTCAATGCATGATTGACTAAACGCATCAATCGGCAAACCTTCGACAACTGTGTATTGACCATTGGCGCAGGTAACAGGGAATCCAAACATCACATCTTTAGGAATGCCATACCAACCTTTGGAAGCAATACCCATGGTGACCCATTTGCCTTGTGTACCTAATGACCAATCACGTATGTGATCAATTGCGGCGTTGGCGGCAGATGCAGCGGATGACAAGCCACGCGCTTCAATAACTGCAGCGCCGCGTTTGCCCACAGTGGGTAAAAACACATTGGCATTCCATTCTTGATCGTTGATCATGTCTTTGACTGAATGACCGGCGATAGTTGCAAAACGGTAATCGGCATACATCGTGGGTGAGTGATTGCCCCAAACGCATAATTTTTCGATATCGACAACGGCTTTGCCTGTTTTGAGCGCGATTTGTGACGCAGCACGGTTGTGATCGAGTCGCAACATGGCTGTGAAATTATCAGGATTTAAATCAGGTGCGCTCTTCATTGCAATGTAAGCGTTGGTATTGGCAGGATTACCGACAACCAATACTTTGATATTGCGTGAAGCTGAAGCGTTGAGCGCTTTTCCTTGCGCTGTAAAAATTTGCGCATTCGCAGCCAATAAATCGGCGCGCTCCATGCCTGGGCCGCGCGGACGCGCACCCACGAGCAATGCGTAGTCAGTGTCTTTGAATGCCGCTTTGGCGTCTGAATGAGCTTCCATGCCTGCGAGCAATGGAAAAGCGCAATCTTCTAATTCCATCATCACGCCCTTGAGGCCTTTTTGCGCTTTTTCGTCTGGAATTTCTAAAAGCTGAAGAATGACGGGCTGATCTTTACCCAACATTTCACCCGATGCGATGCGAAATAAAAGGGCATATCCAATTTGACCGGCTGCTCCGGTGACGGCCACGCGGACTGGCTTTTTGCTCATGGGAAAACTCCAAAGAAAATGAAAATTAAGTTTGAAAAGACATACAGTTTACCCTCGAAAACCCTTGCAGGCGTGTCTTATGTCTTATAGAAGATATGATATGGAATATTCCATGAACGAAACTGACAACTTCCATGTCCCCGCCCCACAATTTAGAACCCGAACGCAACGCCGCCTCTAGCGATGTTGTGGGACCGGCGTTTAGCCCCTTGTACTTACAAATCAAGGGGTTAATCCTACAAAGCCTCCAAAACGGCGAGTGGAAACCGGGCGAAGCAATCCCCAGCGAAATGGATTTGGCCGCACGATATCACGTCAGTCAAGGAACAGTTCGCAAAGCGATTGATGAATTAGGCTCTGAAAATTTAGTCGTACGTCGCCAAGGCAAGGGAACCTTTGTGGCCACCCATTCCGAGCAACAAGTTCAATACAGATTTTTAAGATTGGTTCCCGATTCGCAGGGCAAATCATCTGAGGGGCCAGCATCCAGGCAAATCATTAATTGCAAACGGGGTCGCGCCACTACCGATGTGGCCAAAGCGCTTCAAATCAGTACAGGCGATTCGGTGTTTGAAGTGCGCCGCGTCTTGTCTTATTCAGGCGTTCCCACCATATTAGAAGACTTATGGCTACCTGGCGCACCTTTTAAGGGGCTGACCGCGGGTCGCCTGAGTGACTCTCGAGGCCCAATGTATGCATTTTTTGAAAAAGAATTTGACATGCGCATGGTCAGAGCTGAGGAGCAAATTCGGGCTGTTTTGCCCGACAGCACTCAGGCAAAACTATTGCGGGTCAATCAACACACACCACTGCTCAGCGTTGAGCGCATTGCATTCACATACAATGATGTTCCGATGGAGTTGAGACGAGGTCTGTACGTCACCCAAAAGCATCACTATCGCAATGAATTAAATTGATCAACTGGATCAAAAAATGTCGAGTCACCCCTGTTTTGAAATTTATGCGTCAGCAAACTGCGATGCAATAGAATTTCTATTCCTCGCGTTGCTAACATCAATCCTCGGTTTATTCAAAAACCCCATGAAAGACACCACCAATGACTGAGCTTGCCAAAAAGCGACCCAAATTTCGCAACATCAACGCCTTTACGGATTTACCTTCGTATCGCTTACCCCCTGCAGGCATTGTGTCCATTTTGCATCGCATCAGTGGCGCCATCATGTTTTTGTTATTGCCATTGATTATTTGGATGTTTGATACATCGGTTTCATCTGAATTTTCATTTGCCAAATTCAAAGCCGCTTTCAATCAAGGTTTGGGATTTGTTCCTGCATGGTTGTTTAATTTGCTGGTACTCGCACTCATTTGGTCTTATTTGCACCACCTCATTGCAGGTTTGCGTCATTTGTACATGGACTCTACGCATTCCGTAACCAAAGAATTTGGAAAGTCTTCTGCTGTTCTCACATTAGCTCTGAGTTTGGGACTCACCTTTGCATTGGGTGCCAAATTGTTTGGTGCTTACTAATACTTACGTCGGCGCACACTATGGCTTGCGCGATTGGTTGGCGCAACGCATCACTGCCGGCCTGATGGCTTTGTTCACACTGGTTGTATTGCTTCAAGTTATTTTTAGCAAAGGCGACATCGGTTACGACAAATGGGCGGGTATTTTTAGCCCTCAATGGATGAAGGCGCTTACCTTTGCCATTATTTTTTCACTCATCTATCACGTATGGGTTGGCATGCGCGACATATGGATGGACTACATCAAACCTGTTTCGGTTCGATTGGTTTTGCAAATTTTTACCATGGTTTGGTTGGTCGCTTGCGCCGGCTGGGCTATTCAAGTTCTTTGGAGGCTATAAGTCATGACTCGTTCAAACATTCCCCGTCGCCGTTTCGATGTGGTCATCGTTGGTGCAGGTGGATCGGGCATGCGTGCAGCGCTTCAGTTGTCCCGCGCGGGTCTCAATGTGGCGGTGCTATCTAAAGTATTTCCAACTCGTTCACATACAGTGGCCGCACAAGGCGGTATTGGTGCGAGTTTGGGCAATATGTCGGATGACAATTGGCACTATCATTTTTATGACACCATCAAAGGTTCCGATTGGTTAGGCGATCAAGACGCAATTGAGTTCATGTGTCGCGAAGCGCCTAAGGTTGTTTATGACCTCGAACACATGGGCATGCCATTTGATCGAAATCCAGACGGTACGATTTATCAACGTCCGTTTGGTGGTCACACTGCCAATTACGGTGAAAAACCTGTTCAACGCGCATGTGCTGCAGCTGACCGCACGGGTCACGCCATGCTTCACACCTTGTATCAACAAAACGTTTCTGCCAAAACCAATTTCTTTGTGGAGTGGATGGCACTTGATTTAATTCGTGATGCAGAAGGCGATGTCGTTGGTGTCACTGCACTTGAAATGGAAACAGGTGACGTTTACATTTTGGAAGCAAAAACAGTTTTGTTAGCAACAGGTGGTGCGGGTCGCATCTTTGCCGCGTCTACCAATGCGTTTATTAATACGGGTGACGGCTTGGGAATGGCCGCACGCGCTGGTATTCCATTAGAGGACATGGAGTTTTGGCAATTCCATCCCACAGGTGTTGCTGGCGCCGGTGTTTTACTCACCGAAGGTTGCCGCGGCGAAGGCGCTATTTTGCTCAACAGCAATGGCGAGCGTTTCATGGAGCGTTATGCGCCCACACTCAAAGATTTGGCGCCACGCGATTTTGTTTCTCGCTCCATGGATCAAGAAATCAAAGAAGGCCGTGGTTGTGGTCCCAACAAAGATTATGTGTTGCTCAAACTTGATCACTTAGGCGCAGATACGATTCACAAACGCTTGCCATCGGTTTATGAAATCGGCATTAACTTTGCGAACGTTGATATCACCAAAGAGGCGATTCCTGTAGTGCCGACCATTCACTATCAAATGGGTGGTATTCCTACCAACATCAACGGACAAGTCGTTACACAAAACGCGACAGATCACAATGCTGTAGTGAATGGTTTGTATGCAGTGGGTGAATGTTCATGCGTGAGCGTGCACGGTGCTAATCGATTGGGCACCAACTCATTGCTCGATTTATTGGTGTTTGGTCGTGCTGCAGGCAACCACATTGTTGACTTCAATCTCAAAACCAAAAACCACAAACCTTTACCCGCAGATGCGGCAGACAAAACATTGGCACGCTTGGCACGCTTAGACTCTGCATCAAGTGGTGAATACGCACAAACGGTGGCCAATGATATTCGCGCATCGATGCAATTGCACGCTGGCGTGTTTCGCACACAAAAAGGCATGGACGAAGGCGTTGCAAAAATTGCGGCCTTGCGTGAACGCACCAACGCGATTGGACTCAAAGACAAATCCAAAGTGTTTAACACTGCGCGTATCGAAGCGCTTGAAGTTGAAAACCTCATTGAGTGCGCACAATCCACCATTGTTTCAGCTGCTGCACGCAAAGAGTGTCGTGGCGCACACACCGTAAGCGACTACGAACACACGGCCGATCACCCCACAGCCCCTTTGGGTCGTGACGACGCCAATTGGATGAAACACAGTTTGTGGCACAGCCATGACAACAGCCTCACCTACAAACCCGTCAAACTCAAACCCCTCACGGTGGACTCTGTTCCACCCAAAGTTCGCACATTCTGATCGAATCACGGAGCAATCACATGACCAAACGCACATTCAAAATTTATCGCTACGATCCAGAAAAAGACGCCAAACCTTATATGCAAACCATTGAGATTGAACTCGATGGACATGAGCGCATGTTGCTTGACGCATTGATCAAACTCAAAGAGCAAGACCCCACCTTGTCGTTCAGACGCTCATGCCGCGAAGGCGTGTGCGGGTCAGACGCGATGAACATCAATGGTAAAAATGGTTTGGCGTGTCTAACCAACATGCTCACCTTGCCCGGCGTCATCACACTTAAACCATTGCCTGGCTTGCCTGTCATTCGCGATTTGATTGTCGACATGACTCAGTTCTTCAAGCAATACCATTCCATCAAACCTTATTTGGTCAACGACACATTACCTCCCGAAAAAGAGCGTTTGCAGTCACCCGAAGAGCGCGAAGAATTGGACGGCTTGTACGAATGTATTTTGTGCGCGAGTTGCTCCACCAGTTGCCCATCTTTTTGGTGGAACCCAGATAAATTTGTGGGCCCTGCAGGTTTGTTGCAAGCATATCGCTTCATTGCAGACAGCAGAGATCAAGCCACGTCCGAGCGTTTGGATAATTTAGAAGATCCCTATCGCTTGTTTAGATGCCACACAATCATGAACTGTGTTGACGTGTGTCCTAAGGGACTCAATCCCACCAAGGCCATTGGCAAAATCAAAGAACTTATGGTGGCCAGAGCCATCTAAAACATGAAAGACGACACCCTTGATTCACGCCACGCCCACGACGCATTGGGTGAGCGTGCGTTGAGTAAACTGCGGTGGCGATGCCGTCGCGGATTGTTAGAAAATGATTTATTCATTGAACGTTTTTTTGAAAAGCATGAAAATTCCATCACCGTTGCACAAGCCCGTGGCTTGTATACGCTGATGGAATTGGCAGACAATGATTTGATGGATATTCTTCTCAAAAAAGTTCCACCAGATACACAAATAAATGAACCAGAAGCGCGCGATGTTTTACAACTCCTTTGGAATTGAATCACATCATTTTGTTTAATTAGGAAACACCATGAAACTTGCAGACTACAAAGCAACCCTGTCATTCAGTAATGGCAAAGCTCCCATTGAAATGCCTGTCTACAACGGCACGATCGGCCCTGATGTGGTTGATATTCGCAAGTTATATGGTCAAACGGGCATGTTCACCTACGACCCCGGATTTTTATCCACTGCGGCTTGTCAGTCTGCTATTACCTACATTGATGGCGACAAAGGTGAACTTCTCTACCGTGGTTACCCCATAGAACAACTCGCAACCCAATGCGATTTCATGGAAACATGTCACTTGTTGTTATACGGGGAATTGCCTAACGCACAAAAGAAAAAGGATTTCACACATTTGGTGACGCATCACACCATGGTGCACGAACAAATGCAATTTTTCTTGCGCGGTTTTAGACGCGATGCGCATCCAATGGCTGTGCTTACTGGCCTTATTGGCGGACTGTCTGCGTTCTATCATGACAGCACCGACATCAACAACCCTGAACACCGCGAAATTTCTGCTATTCGACTGATTGCCAAATTGCCCACCTTGGTGTCCATGGCTTACAAATACAGCATTGGTCAGCCTTTTTTGTATCCCAAAAATGATTTGAGTTATTCGGGTAATTTTTTACGCATGATGTTTGGTAATCCATGCGAAGACTATGTGGTCAATCCTGTACTCGAACGCGCTATGGATCGCATTTTTGTATTGCACGCCGATCACGAACAAAACGCATCCACATCCACCGTTCGTTTGTGCGGTTCATCAGGCACCAATCCATTTGCAGCCATTGCTGCAGGTGTTGCTTGCTTGTGGGGTCCTGCACATGGCGGCGCAAATGAAGCGTGTCTCAATATGCTCCAAGAGTTGCAAGCAGCGGGTGGCGTAGCCAAAGTGGGCGAATTCATGACTCAAGTCAAAGACAAAAACTCCACAGTCAAACTGATGGGTTTTGGTCACCGTGTTTACAAAAACTACGACCCGCGCGCCAAGTTGATGCAAGAAACTTGTGACGAAGTTTTGAAAGAACTTGGACTCGAAAACGATCCTTTGTTTAAATTGGCCAAGGCTCTGGAAAAAATCGCTCTTGAAGACGACTATTTCGTCACCAAAAAACTCTATCCCAATGTTGATTTTTATTCTGGTATTGTTCAACGCGCAATTGGCATTCCAGTCAATATGTTCACTGGTATTTTTGCATTGGCACGTACAGTGGGATGGATTGCACAACTCAATGAAATGATCAGCGACCCCGAATACAAAATTGGCAGGCCTCGCCAATTGTTTACTGGTGCTGTAAAACGCGACGTGCCACCTATCGCCAAGCGTTAATTTCTAGAGCCTTTTAAAAAGCGCCGCAAGGCGCTTTTTTTGTCTAAAGAATAATGACACCCTTTGCATTGACCATGGCATGGTTGATAAAAATATCAACCCACTCACCCATGCTTGTTTGTGCAGAGTATTTGTAAAACTCTTCTGTATCCCAATTGATATATTCATTTTTTAAAATAGGCTGATCTCGATAGCCTTGTACATACCTAAAAATTGAATCAGACTTTTGCCACTAGCCTTTCAATTGAATTTGATCGATTGAATCGCCCCAAATAAAAACACTGCTCAATGACGCCTCATAAACATTTGAGTTTTCAAGATCCGTCAATGATGAGTAAATATTACAAGCCATGCACGCAACCACATCAGTATTAAGGCGGATCGTATTGGCCACTTGATCGGACGCGAGATCAATCAGTTCGATATTTTTGATTGCTGGTTATGGATAAGCTAGTGGTTGCTCGATGAAGATCAATTGAGTTAAATCAATCAGCCCTGTATTTTGTTGAAAACCAAGTCGATCAAAAGCATAACACCCATCTATAGTCAAATCGTTTAGATGAGATAAATAGTTGGCGCTTGATATCAACACATCGTTACCCTCGTCACCCATAAAAGTATCGGCACCTGCGCCCCCAACGAGGGTGTCATCGCCATAGTTGCCTATACGAAAATTTGCGTTCGTTCTTCCAATTCTAGTATCAAATCTTTGCAAACTCTTACTTCTCGAATGACTTGCGGCTTGATTTTGAGGTTGTCCCCTTTTATCAAATAAATTTGCCCAGACTTTGCGATCCAATAAAAAATCTGGTTGTTATCGACCAGTTTTATTAATGGATGGGCGAGAGTATTTTGTGCATTCAAATACAAGTCATAAATGGGGCGAGACAGTATTTTCAAACTATTTTTACTATTTATGTGTTATTAAAATTTATATTATAATCATATATTAATTATTAAGTTGTAATTTTTTATTTCAACGCTTTTCAATTTAAATACCCTTCTGAAAGTTAACAGGGGCGGCGCACGAGCGACTAGTCAAAGCCCACCCAGCGTCCCACTGGCTTAAAATGAAGGGTTGACTCTTTCGTTGGCTAATCAACCCCTTCAGGACAACATAATGGCACGCACGCTTTACGACAAAATCTGGGACGAACACGTGGTTCATACCGAAGAAGACGGCACTAGCGTTTTATACATTGATCGCCACTTGGTCCACGAAGTCACCAGCCCTCAAGCGTTTGAAGGATTGCGTGTTGCGGGGCGCAAGGTATGGCGCGTGAGTTCCATCGTTGCAACGGCTGATCACAACACGCCCACCACAGGTTGGGAGTTGGGCTACGACGGCATCACAGACCCCATCAGCAAAGAACAAGTCACCACGCTTGATATCAATATCAAAGAATATGGCGCGGCTGCCTACTTTCCTTTTTTATCCAAGCGTCAAGGCATTATTCATGTGATTGGCCCAGAAAATGGTGCCACACTGCCTGGAATGACTGTTGTTTGCGGTGATTCGCACACATCCACGCATGGTGCATTTGGTGCATTGGCACACGGCATCGGCACCAGCGAAGTGGAACATGTGATGGCCACACAAACATTGCTGGCCAAAAAAGCAAAAAATTTGTTGGTACAAGTCGATGGCGTTTTGCCTCGCGGATGCACAGCCAAAGACATTGTGCTGGCCATCATCGGCAAAATTGGAACTGCAGGTGGGACGGGTTACACCATCGAGTTTGCAGGATCTGCAATTCGCGCACTCAGTATGGAAGGTCGCATGACTCTTTGCAACATGGCAATTGAAGCCGGTGCGCGTTCAGGCTTGGTTGCTGTGGACGAGAAAACCATTGAATATGTTCGTGGCAGACCTCTCTCACCCCATGGTGTTGCATGGGATCAAGCAGTGGCTTATTGGAAAACATTGCATTCTGACGCCAATGCCACATTTGACTCTGTTGTAAAACTTGATGCATCACAAATTGCACCTCAAGTCACATGGGGCACATCGCCAGAGATGGTGCTGTCTATTCTGGATCGTGTACCCGATCCCGATAAAGAGAAAGACAACAACAAACGCGATGCGATTGAGCGTGCGCTAACGTACATGGGATTGACACCCGGAAAAATCATTAGCGACATCACTATTGACAAAGTGTTTATTGGTTCATGCACCAACAGCAGAATTGAAGACATGCGTGAAGCCGCTGCCATGGTTAAAAAAATTGGGCAAAAAGTTGCGCGCAATGTAAAGCTCGCTATGGTGGTACCTGGCTCTGGCTTGGTCAAAGCGCAAGCCGAAGCAGAAGGCTTAGACAAAATTTTTAAAGCTGCAGGATTTGAATGGCGCGAACCGGGTTGCTCCATGTGCCTCGCGATGAACGCCGACAAGCTCGAGCCGGGTGAACGTTGCGCATCAACCAGCAATCGCAATTTTGAAGGCCGACAAGGCAATGGCGGTCGCACCCATTTGGTCAGTCCTGCGATGGCCGCTGCTGCTGCGGTTCATGGTCACTTTGTTGACGTGCGTCAATTTTCTTAATCGAGACTCCACATGCAAAAATTTACCGTACACAAAGGTTTGGTCGCGCCGATGGACAGAGAAAATGTCGACACCGATGCCATCATCCCCAAACAATTTTTAAAGTCAATTAAAAAAATAGGCTTTGGCCCCAATCTATTTGACGCATGGCGTTATTTTGATAAAGGCGAGCCTGGACAAGACCCAACAAGTCGCAAACCCAATCCAGACTTCATTCTGAACCAACAACGCTACAAAGGCGCATCAATTTTGATTGCGCGCAAAAATTTTGGTTGCGGTTCATCACGTGAGCACGCACCATGGGCTTTGGATCAATACGGTTTTCGCGCTATCTTGGCGCCTAGTTTTGCAGATATCTTTTTTAACAACAGTTTTAAAAATGGATTGCTCCCGATTGTGTTGCCCAAGTCAGCCATGGATTTGTTATTCAATGAAACGCTGGCCTTTCCTGGCTACCAACTCACCGTTGATTTAGAACGACAAGTGGTGGTGCGCCCACAAGGCGAAGAAATTCCATTTGAAGTTCAAGCGTTCAAACGCTATTGCCTCATCAATGGATTTGATGACATTGGATTGACTTTGCAACACGCTGACAAAATCCGCACTTACGAAGCACAACGATTGACAACCAAACCTTGGTTGGCACAAACACTCCCAGAAAGTTTCAAATGAAAATTGCAATTTTACCAGGCGACGGAATTGGTACAGAAATCGTTGCAGAAGCCATCAAGGTTTTAAAAGTTTTAGATTTATCTTTTGAAATGGAAACGGCTTTAGTGGGCGGCGCCGCATATGAAGCGCACGGACATCCTTTGCCACCTGCAACGCTTGAACTCGCCAAAGCCTCAGACGCTGTTTTATTTGGTGCAGTGGGTGACTGGAAATATGATTCACTCGATCGCCCATTGCGCCCCGAACAAGCCATTTTGGGTTTGCGCAAAAATTTAAGTTTGTTTGCAAATTTTCGCCCTGCTATTTGTTATGAACAATTGGTTAGTGCATCCAGTCTCAAGCCCGAACTTGTTTCTGGTTTGGATATTTTGATTATTCGCGAACTCACAGGCGATATTTATTTTGGTCAACCACGCGGCAGACGCGTTGCCACCGACGGCCACTTTCCTGGTACGCAAGAAGCGTTTGACACCATGCGCTACAGCAAACCCGAAATTGAACGCATTGCACACGTGGCGTTTCAAGCTGCACGCAAGCGCAACAAAAAAGTAACTAGCGTTGACAAATCCAATGTGCTTGAAACATTTCAATTTTGGAAAGACGTGGTCACCGAAGTCCACGCGCAATACCCCGATGTGGCACTCGATCATATGTATGTCGATAACGCGGCGATGCAATTGGTGCTCAATCGGCATGTTGCCATCTGCTTCACTCAATGCAAAAAATCAAGGCTTGTACGAACCCAGTCATGGCAGTGCCCCCGACATCGCAGGCAAAAATATTGCCAATCCATTGGCTACAATATTGTCTGTTGCCATGATGTTACGTTTTTCACTCAACCAAACCTCCGCCGCTGATCGCATTGATTCAGCGGTGAGCGCTGTGTTGTCTCAAGGACTGCGCACTGCTGATATTTATTCGCAAGGCACACAAAAGGTCAGCACCCAACAAATGGGTGACGCTGTTGTGGCGGCTATTACAAAAACAAGCAAGGGCTAAAAGCTTCGGTTCGTCATGCCTTCCTGGTTTGACGAACCAGGGAAAATTAAATTTGAAAGGGCATGATCATGAAAAAAATAGGTAATCGAGTAGGCTTAGTAGGCTGGCGTGGCATGGTGGGTTCCGTATTAATGGACCGCATGCAAGCCGAAGGTGACTTTAATCTGATCGATCCCATTTTCTTTTCTACATCAAATGCTGGTGGCGCGGCGCCTGTCATCGCCAAAAACGAAACCAAGTTACAAGACGCGCACAATATCTCTGCACTGCAAGATTGCGACATCATCATTACTGCACAAGGCGGTGACTACACCACCGAATTATTTCCAAAATTGCGCGCAGCAGGCTGGAAGGGGCATTGGATTGATGCGGCTTCCACACTGCGCATGAACAAAGACGCGGTCATTATTTTGGATCCCATCAATTTACCTGTCATTCAAAATGCGCTCATCCAAGGTCGTAACAATTGGATTGGTGGCAATTGCACCGTCAGTTGCATGTTGATGGGTGTCGGTGCTTTATACAAAGCAGGTTGGGTGGAGTGGATGAGCACACAAACCTACCAAGCCGCGTCTGGTGGTGGCGCACAACACATGCGTGAACTTCTCACACAATATGGCACGCTGTATTCAGAAGTGAAGTCTTTATTGGATGATCCCAAAAGCGCCATCTTAGAAATCGATCGCATGGTGGTGGACAAGCAACGCAAACTCAGCGCTCAAGAAACCGAAAACTTTGGCGTGCCTTTAGGTGGTTCATTGATTCCATGGATCGACAAAGATTTGGGCATTGGCAAAACATCCAATCAAGACGGCTGGGGCACATCCCGTGAAGAGTGGAAGGGCATGGCCGAGACCAACAAAATTTTGGGTCAAGGCGAGGGCTTTGACAAAGCGGCGACGCCTGTCGACGGGTTTTGTGTTCGTGTAGGCGCGATGCGCTGTCATAGTCAAGCCCTCACATTCAAATTGAAAAAAAATGTGCCCTTGACCGATATCGAGGCGCTCATTGCCGCCGACAACGAGTGGGTTAAGGTTGTGCCCAACACGCGAGAGGCCACCGTGCAGCACCTCACTCCCGTTGCAGTCACAGGCACCATGACGATTCCAGTCGGGCGCATTCGAAAAATGGCCTTTGGCCCAGAGTATGTAGGCGCCTTTACCATTGGAGATCAACTTTTGTGGGGTGCGGCAGAGCCTTTAAGGCGGATGTTGCGTATCTTGCTTAGCCAGTAATGAATATTTCCCTAAACGCTAACAGTCGTTTATGATTGAATCATTCTTGCTTTTTGTGGCAAATCTATGATTTTCAAATTAATACATCCCATGCGAGCAATAGCAACCATCATTTTATTGCTGGTCTCAAGCCAAATTCACGCGATGAATTTAAGCAGCCCCGATGTGCTCTCCAAAATGGGTGAGCCCCTTCGCGCAGAAATTTTGATTTCAGATATTTCTGCAGCAGAAGCCAAAGAACTGCGCGCCAATTTAGCCGACTCCACCACTTTTCAAACAGCGCGGGTAGCAATCAACCCTGCACTAAATAATGCAGAGTTCAAACTCATCACCAAAAGTGAGACATCGCAGGTATTGCAAATCACAGGCAAAGCACCCGTTAAAGAGCCTTACCTCGAAGTCTTAATTGATTTGCGTTGGGCATCAGGGCGTATGGTGCGTAACTTGAGTATGTTGGTTGCTGACACTCCCAAAGCAGTTCCAGAAAAAGCGAACAAGGAGTCTGCGCCAGCAGACAACGCAAAACCAATTAAAAAATCTCCTCCACCGCAACGTACTGCAAATTCCAACGACCCTGATGCTGTCAAAGTTCTGGTGAAGTCTGGTGACACGGCCAGCGAAATCATTGAGCAACACCAAGACGATACCGTTTCATTGGATCAAATGTTATTGGCCTTATTGCGAAGCAATCCCGATGCTTTTGTTGCCGACAATGTCAATCGACTTAAAGCAGGTTCGGTTCTCACTATTCCCAAAATAGAACAAGCCAGAAGCATTAGTCGAAAAGAAGGGCGCGAAAATATTCAACTTCAATCCAAAGATTTTGACGCCTATCGTGCCAGCGTTGCCACGCGTTTGGCTCAAGCCAAAATTGATCAGGCAGGCAACACGGCAAGTGGCTCCATTCAAGGACAAGTCAAAAATAACAAAACAGATCCTAAAGATCAACTCAAACTCAGCAAGCCCGATTCAAAAGATGCCGATGCAATCGCCAAGCAAAAAGAAGCCGAAGAAGTCGCCAAACGTGCTGAGGAAATTTCAAAAAATGTCAACGAACTTGGAAAAATTGCACAAGCTTCTGCCAATGTGGGTGACGCTAATAGCAAAGACGGCTTGTCACTATCCACCGCAATGGAAAGCGTCAATGGTCTAATTAATTCATTATCAAAAGATTCTCGCGTTCCATTGGCTGCTGGTGGCCTGCTTGCTTTTTTGCTTTTAATCGGATGGATTAAAGCCAAAAGTAAAACCGCAGAATTAGAGCAAGAACTACAAGAAGTTCAAGCGCAAAATGCACCCCCTCCAGAACTAAAAATTGATTTTGATTTGGATTTGCCACCGCATCCAAAGTTCACCGACACTAAAGATAGCCCATCACCCACTGACAATGCCTATACATCTAACGCTACATCCTCTTCTGTTGATTCCGACTCAGCTCTGGAAGACCCCTTCAAAGTCAGACTTGATTTGGCTGAAGAGCTATGGAAACTAGGACAAAAGCACACCAGCCGCGCCTTGGCACAAGAAGTGGCCGATCAGGCAAGCCCAGATCTTCAAGCACAAGCCAAACGGTGGTTAGCCGAGAAAGTCTAGACCCATGCGCATCGCCTTGGGCCTGAGCTACAACGGCCAGGGCTACGAGGGCTGGCAAAGTCAGCTCTCCAGAAAAACCATTCAAGACAAACTCGAATCGTCTCTGACAGAGTTCGCCCAGCAACCGATACAGGTTTTGTGCGCAGGCAGAACTGACGCTGGTGTTCATGGATTGATGCAAGTCGTGCATTTTGATACGCAGATTCAACGCGATATGTCATCATGGGTACGTGGCACGAATGCATTTTTACCTTCTGATATTGCTGTTCAATGGGCGCAAATTGTTCCTGATCACTTTCATGCACGGGGCAGTGCAATTGCGCGTCGGTATTCATATATTCTTTTGGAATCACCCGTTAGACCCAGTATTGAGGTGTCACGCGTTGGTTGGGTCTTTCGTCCTTTAAATCATGAAGCCATGAATCAAGCCGCGCAATATCTTTTGGGTGAACACGATTTCACATCTTTTCGTGCATCGGCGTGCCAAGCACTCAGCCCCATCAAACACATTCATCGTATCGATATGCGCAAACACACCACGCAAAGCAACAGCGCTTATTGGCGATTTGATTTTGAAGCGAATGCTTTTTTACATCACATGATTCGCAACATCATGGGTTGCTTCATACAAGTGGGGCAGTCATTTCAAACGCCACAATGGATGGATGAAGTTTTGCAAGCAAAAAATCGTGATGTTGCCGCACCCACTTTTTCTCCTGATGGTTTGTATTTTTTAGGTCCCGTGTACGATACGCAATGGGGACTGCCCGAGCAAACTTCGGCATTTGATTGGTTGATCACATGACATACACCAGCATCAAAATTTGTGGACTTACACGCGAAGCGGATGTGGACTGCGCCGTCCAAGCTGGCGTGAACGCCATTGGTTTTGTGTTGTATTTCAAAAGCGCTAGATATGTGAGTGCTGAGCGTGCCGCCCAACTCTCGTTGCGACTGCCCAGCTTTGTTTCACCCGTTTTGTTGTATGTCAATGCCAGCGAAGAAGAGGTTATTTCGTCTGCCAAACAAGTGCCAGGTGCTTGGCTGCAATTTCATGGTGACGAATCCCCAGAGTTTTGTCTGCGCGTCGCCCAATCATTAGGAAGACGCTGGATTCGCGCGGCCCGAATCCCAGACCCCTCCCCCAGCGGACAAGCTCCTTTTAACCTCGTAAAATACGCTTTGGATTATTCACAAGCCAATGCCTTGCTCCTAGACACTCATGTGGAAGGTTATGGAGGGGGTGGCAAAACTTTTAATTGGTCACTTCTGCCACTAAGCGTCAACGCTCACCTCGTTTTGTCTGGTGGACTCACACCTGCAAACGTGGGCGACGGTATTCGAGCTCTACACGCGCGAGGCTTGTCGCTGTCTGTTGATGTCAGTTCTGGTGTTGAAAGCGCTAAAGGCATCAAAGATCCACACAAAATTCGCCAATTTGTAGAAGCGGTTCGCTCAACAGTTTTGTAGAACCACTTCACTTTTTTCAGCGCATCATTAAAGCGCAACATCTCATTAGATTTTTTTATGAACACCTATCAACAACCCGATGCACGTGGACATTTTGGCAACTATGGCGGAAGCTTTGTCAGCGAAACGCTCACGCATGCCATTGAAGAACTCAAAGCCGAGTATGAACACTATCGCAACGACCCCCAATTTGTAGCCGAATTCAAAAGCGAGTTAGCGCATTTTGTCGGACGCCCCTCCCCCATTTATCATGCTGCCCGCATAAGTCGCGAAATGGGTGGCGCACAAATTTATCTCAAACGTGAAGATCTCAATCACACGGGCGCTCACAAAATCAATAACACCATTGGACAAGCCATGCTTGCTAAGCGTATGGGCAAGCCCCGCGTCATTGCAGAAACTGGCGCGGGTCAACACGGGGTTGCAACGGCTACTATTTGCGCACGTTACGGATTGGAATGCGTGGTGTATATGGGCAGCGAAGACGTCAAACGTCAAAGCCCCAATGTGTATCGCATGAAATTATTAGGCGCAACGGTTGTGCCTGTCACCTCTGGCAGTCGCACACTCAAAGATGCACTCAATGAAGCCTTGCGCGATTGGGTAACCAATGTCGAAAATACTTTTTACATCATTGGCACTGTGGCTGGCCCTCATCCTTATCCCATGATGGTGAGAGATTTTCAAAGTGTGATTGGCGAAGAGTGCATCACACAAATGCCCAGCATGCATCATGGGCTACAACCCGATGCGGTACTTGCATGTGTGGGCGGCGGCAGCAACGCCATGGGTATTTTTTATCCTTATATTCCATTTGAAAAAACGCAACTCATTGGCATTGAAGCAGCGGGTGAAGGACTTGACAGTGGCAAACATTCTGCATCGTTGCAACGCGGTGCACCTGGTGTTTTGCATGGCAACCGCACTTATATTTTGCAAGACGACAACGGTCAAATCACAGAAACTCATAGCGTGAGTGCAGGCCTTGACTATCCTGGAGTTGGACCCGAGCATTCATTTTTAAAAGATATTGGACGCGCGCAATATGTCGGCATCACCGATCAAGAAGCGCTCGAAGCTTTTCATTATTTGTGCAGAACTGAAGGGATTATTCCTGCGCTTGAATCAAGCCATGCAGTAGCCTATGCAATGAAACTTGCCAAAACCATGACACCACAGCAATCCATCTTGGTTAATTTATCTGGGCGAGGTGACAAAGACATTGGCACGGTTGCAGATTTGAGTCATGCCGATTTTTATTGCAGACCAAGCTGTCAAGGTCAAGGCGTCAAAGGTGACGGTTCATCCACAGTAGCAATGCCCGCATCAACAAGGAATGCATAATGAGTCGTATTCAACAAATACTTTTAGACCTAAAAAATAAGGATCGCAAAGCATTGATTCCATATTTGATGGCTGGGTTTCCTTCGCCAATTCAAACTGTGGACATCATGCATGGATTGGTTCAAGGAGGTGCCGATATTATTGAATTGGGCGTTCCGTTTAGTGACCCCATGGCCGACGGTCCTGTGATTCAAAAAGCAGGAGAAGTTGCGCTGACACAAGGTGTAGGTTCTGAGCAGGTTTTAGATTTTGTTAGAGCGTTTAGAAAAAAAAATACGCGTACTCCCGTTGTATTAATGGGCTATGCCAATCCAATTGAATGCTACAACCTCAAACACGGCGTGCATGCGTTTGTTCAACACGCACATGATGCGGGTGTTGACGGTATTTTGGTGGTTGACTATCCGCCCGAAGAATGCGAAGAATTTGCAAGTGCGTTGCGTGAACGTCAAATGGATTTAATTTTTTTGCTGGCACCCACTAGCACTGAAAAACGCATGGCTGATGTTGCACGCATTGCCAGTGGTTATGTGTATTACGTGTCGCTCAAAGGAGTTACGGGTTCTGGCAGTCTCAACACCGACGAAGTCAAAGCCATGTTGCCTCGCATTCGAAAGCACGTATCGATTCCTGTTGGCGTGGGCTTTGGTATTCGCGATGGCCAAACTGCCAAAGCCATCGGTCAAGTGGCAGATGCTGTCGTGATTGGCAGTCGTTTGTTGCAATTGATAGAGGCCAGTGCAAGCAAAGAAGCGGTCTCAGTGGCCCAATCATTCATGGCAGAAATTCGATCCGCAATGGACGCATAATCTCACCTGTTGGATTTCATTAACCGAACGGAGCTAAAAGATGAGTTGGTTAGAAAAACTACTTCCCTCAAAAATACAACACACCGACCCATCGGATCGTCGAAGTGTGCCCGAAGGTGTGTGGGTCAAGTGTCCAAGCTGCGAAACTGTTTTATACAAAGCAGACTTAGAGCAAAATCAAAATGTTTGTCCCAAATGTAATCATCACCATCGCATCACTGCGCGTGCACGTCTAGATTCTTTTTTAGATCCTGAGGGCCGCTACGAAATCGGACAAGAGGTCATCCCTGTCGATCCACTCAAATTCAAAGACAGTCGCAAATACACCGAACGACTCAAAGAAGCCATCGAAAACACGGGCGAAACCGATGCATTGGTAGTAATGGGTGGCGCAGTTCATAGCATTCATGTGGTTGCGGCTTGTTTTGAATTTGATTTTATGGGCGGATCGATGGGCTCTGTGGTGGGTGAGCGTTTTGTGCGCGGTGTTCATACAGCAATCGAACAAAAAGTGCCTTTTATTTGCTTCACAGCAACAGGTGGTGCACGCATGCAAGAAGGCTTGTTGTCATTGATGCAAATGGCAAAAACCAATGCATCGCTCACTAAACTTGCCAAAAAAGGATTGCCCTATATTAGTGTTTTGACTGACCCCACCATGGGCGGCGTTTCCGCAGGTTTTGCATTCATGGGCGACGTTGTTATTGCCGAACCCAAGGCCTTAATTGGTTTTGCTGGACCGCGCGTGATTGAAAGCACGGTTCGCGTGACCTTACCCGAAGGTTTTCAACGCGCAGAGTTTTTACAAGAAAAAGGCGCTATCGATTTCATTTGCGATCGTCGCCAATTACGCAAAACCATTGCAGACACCTTAGCCATCCTACAAAAACAACCCGCCGATTCGGTCAATTGATTCCATGACATCTGATACCACTACCGACACCACGCCTGCCCTCGACGAAAATCAACTCATCGCTGAGCGTCGCGACAAACTCAAAGCGATTCGCGCGCGACAAGCCGACGGCAAAGGGGTTGCCTTTCCCAATGATTTCAAACCCTCGCATCGCGCAGATGCGCTGCATCACGAACATGAAAATAAAACATCGGAGCAATTGATAGAAGAAAATCATATCGTTTCTGTTGCGGGGCGAATGATGCTCAAACGTGTGATGGGCAAGGCCAGTTTTGCAACCTTTCAAGACAGCACGGGTCGCATTCAAATTTATATTGCGCGCGACGACGTATCGGAAGAAATTTACAATGAATTTAAACATTGGGATTTGGGCGATATCGTGGCCGCACAAGGTCGCGTATTCAAAACCAGAACGGGCGAACTCTCTATTTATGCCAGCTCTATTCGTTTGCTCACCAAAAGTTTGCGTCCTATGCCCGACAAATTTCATGGCGTGCATGATCAAGAAATCAAATACAGACAACGCTATGTTGATTTAATGACCGACGAGACGGCACGTGCACGTTTTATTGCGCGCAGCAAAGCTGTCACCACCATTCGAGACTTCATGGTCAAGCACGACTTTTTAGAAGTTGAAACACCCATGCTGCACCCCATTCCTGGAGGTGCTAACGCCAAACCATTTGTTACGCATCACAATGCTTTGGATCAAGAAATGTATTTGCGCATTGCGCCCGAGCTTTACCTTAAGCGTTTGATCGTGGGCGGCTTTGAGCGCGTATTTGAAATCAATCGAAATTTTCGCAATGAAGGTATTTCTGTTCGTCACAATCCAGAATTCACCATGATGGAGTTTTATGCGGCCTATTGGAATTACCAAGACTTAATGCGATTTACCGAGCAACTCGTTCGTGATGTGGCACAACAATCAACCGGATCATTGCAACTCACCTACAACGACAAGCCCGTCGATGTGAGCAAACCCTTTGCACGGCTCACTATTCGTGAAGCTATTTTGGCGCATACATCGGCAGGGGCCAATGTCGACAATCCCACATGGCTCATTGAGTCACTCAAGCGCTCGGGTCTGAGCGAGGAGAAAAATAAACTCTCCAAACGTTCATTAGCCAGTATTCAAGTCCTTTACTTTGAGGAAAATGTCGAAGAAAAACTATGGGACCCCACTTTTATTTGTGAGCATCCTATCGAAATTTCTCCACTGGCCCGCGCCTGTGACTCAAAACCAGATGTGACCGAACGGTTTGAACTCTACATCACGGGTCGTGAATTTGGTAATGGTTTTAGTGAACTTAACGATGCAGAAGATCAGGTTGCACGCTTTCATGCGCAGGTCAGCGCCAAAGATAGTGGTGATGATGAAGCCATGTTTTTTGATCACGACTTTGTTCGTGCATTGGAGTACGGCATGCCACCTACAGGCGGTTGCGGCATCGGCATTGATCGACTGATGATGCTTTTAACGGATAGTCCAAGCATTCGAGATGTGATTTTATTTCCTGCACTCAGACGCGACACATCTATGTAAGTTGTAATTGACTTGGAGTGAGATTTCGCTGACGATCATCGCCAATACAAATTCATATTGCCGATGTCGATTCATCTTGAAGAAGTTTCGACAACAATCACCAAATAATTTTAAAAAGTCCGATTTGGTGTAAACCACCAAGTTTGGGGCGTAGTCGCTGAATTTTCGAGGCGCCCAAACGTAGTGGCTTTGGTCATCGACGGGTTAAAAAAAATCGATATGTTGGGATCTGTTTTTCCAACAACCTATTTCTGATCCATCTAATCTAATCAAGGGTTGCCCTTGTTGAATCATCCTTGACATATCTTTTAAGAATTCTGACTCAAGAAATTGTCCATCTACTCCACTGATCATTTTTGAAACAGTGACAGCAAAGGCCGTGTGTTAGATTGATTGTAAATTGGGAGACAATAAAAAAGTAAATTCGGGCATGAATTAAATTTCTTGACCTGCTCAGGACGTCGCTCAAATAGCGGGTTTAATTGGCGGGAGCCGCCACTTTGGGTGGTTTGCAATCAAAACAGAAAAATGCCAAGCTGCCAGCAAAACGTTGCTGACTGCCTTGCCTTCTGGGCTTGTGTAACCCACATTTGATACACGACATGGTTTCACCCATTTTGCCCATACCTGCAAATGGCGAACCATTTTCACGGCTGGTGAATCGCAAGCCGCTTTCGTCGACGGTCGTTTTGCCAGATTTTGTCGCCATGAAACATCCTTTGCGCATAGGCACCATCGCTTGGCGCCAAGATGGATGATTTTAACCGAGAACGCGACAATAAAGTATGCCCTTGGTGCAGATAGCCCTTCTAAACCAGTAAAGACAGGAGGTTTTGGGCTTGGCGGTACCGATCAGAAGCCATTAAAGCATCCCAACCTAGGGCCGGCGAGGCAGGAAATAGGCTGAGCCGCCGACGCTCAGCGCTTGAGCGCCCAAGCCACTGGCCCGTTTGTTGAGCCTGAGTCAAGCCATCCAATACATCATCAATAGCGCCCCCACCACCCTGACTGCTGGCTAAACTTTGATTACAAAGCAGCACCAAATCACAGCCCGCTTGAATGGCAACCAAAGCTGCTTGTGTATAGGTGAGTTGTTGACCGTCGATAAAACGCGCCGCCGCCATCGACAAATCATCGCTGATGATGGCACCCTGAAAATCAAACTTTTGGCGCAATATCTCTTGCAGCCATTGATTTGAAAATCCTGCTGGCTTGTTGTCAACCTTGGAATAAATCACGTGTGCAGGCATCACACTCATCAGGGAATTATTTAACCATTGGTAGGGCAATGCGCAATCAATCAATATCGATTGCAAACTGCGATCATCCACAGGCAAATCAATATGAGAATCGGCTTTGACAAATCCGTGACCTGGAAAATGTTTGCCGCAATTGGATACGCCCGATTGCAGCAGGCCTTGCATCAAACTTTTGACCAATAACACAACAACGCGTGCATCTCGATGAAACGATCGATCACCAACGACACTGCTATCGCCATGATCCAAATCTAAAACGGGCGTAAAACTAAAATCTACCCCACAGGCACGCAGCTCGCTTCCCAAAATATATCCGCACGCAGTAGCCACTTGAGTCGCTTTCATCGCACCACTGGCGGGTTTGTTTTTTTCATCTGTCATCCACAAATGTCCTAAGGCACGCATGGGTGGTAGGTGTGTGAATCCATCGGTTTTGAATCGTTGAACGCGACCGCCTTCATGATCAACGCAAATCAAAATATCTTTTCTGACTTCTTTAATCGATGCGCACAAGTCGGTGAGTTGTTGTCTGTCTTTCCAATTGCGCGTAAATAAAATTAAACCGCCTGTCATCGGATGCATCAAGCGACGTCGATCTACCGCAGTAAGCGCTTGACCTGCAATATCCAATATCAATGGGGAATATTGATGATTCATGTTTTTTCAACAATGACAAAACTAACGGCATAGTCTGTTTCATCGCTCACACTCACGCGGGCTGTTAAGCCGCATTGTGCACACCAATCGGCCAATACGCCGTGTAAAACAATCGTGGGCTCGCCACTAGGAAGCTTGGCGATTTCGCACAAGCGCCACGTCATGGGCATTCGCATACCCAAGCCAATGGCTTTGCTAAAAGATTCTTTGGCAGAAAATCGCGTGGCCACAAAACGAATGCCCCGATCGCTCCAATGCTGACTTCGTACACGCCAAGTTTGCAATTCGCCTTCGGTCAAAATTTTTTGTGCAAAGCGCTCGCCATGACGCTCGAGCGCTGAGCGTATGCGTCGCACATCGCAAATATCAGTACCAATGCCATAGATACTCATGATGCAGGTATGCAATCTAAATAGGACTGAATGATTTTTTGATAGCCCATCTCTAAAGCATCGGATATCAACGCATGACCAATCGACACTTCTTTTACACCAACAACCGCTGTTAAAAAATCTTTTAAATTCAAAAGATTGAGATCATGCCCCGCATTGACCTCTAAGCCCTGCTCTTGAGCGGCGAGGGCTGCGTCTGCAAATTGACGCAAGACTTGGGATTGCTGTGATGTGCCATGTGCTTGCGCATACGGCTCAGTGTACAACTCCACGCGATCTGCACCAACTTGCTTGGCCCATTTCATCGCCGATGGATCAGCATCCATGAATAAACTCACACGCGATCCAAAAGATTTTGCTTGGGCGATCAAGGGAATCAAGCGATTGGCATCATCAGGAAATTGCCAGCCGTGATCACTTGTGAATTGATCTTGTCCATCTGGCACAAAAGTAACTTGATGCGGTTTTATTTTTTCAACAAATTCCATCAAGTTATGAAATGGATTTCCTTCAATATTAAATTCACGATCAGGCCATTGCTTGAGCAATTGATCTAACTCATAGGCGTCGCTCGAACGAATATGGCGAGCATCGGGTCTAGGATGAATCGTGATTCCGTGTGCACCTGCCGTTAAACACAAGATTGCGGCACGCGTCACACTGGGAATACCCAAATGCCGTGTGTTGCGTATCAATGCAACTTTATTAAGGTTTACAGATAATGCGGTGGTCATAGCGATTGCAATTCCATCATCAATTGACGCGTTCGAAGAGAGGATACACCGCAGTGATGGTTAACCATGGCACGCAATTGTATTTGCAATGCGGATCGATCGGGCGATGGCAGTTCCGCACAAAACCGCAAGGTTTGGGTGAGCGGTGAGTCACTGCAAAGCACCGCATGAAGTTGTTGCCATTGCAGGCCTGTGAGCGTGTTTTTTTCTTCATCATGCACGGTGCGCAAACCGCCTTCGGGCACGAGTGAATAAGGCGTGTCATCCAAAAGTGGTTGAAGCGTCAAAGTTTGCGCATTGAGTACAGGCAAAAAACCTGTATCGCGCAACAAAAGCAATTCAAAGGTTCTGAGCAAGGGCGCTGTTGCGGGCTCTAAACCGCTGGCCAATATTTCAACTGTTTGTTTATAAATATCAAACAAGGCAGGATGCGGGTCGTCACGCGCCAGCAAATGCATCATCAATTCATTGATATAAAAACCCGATAGCAAGGCCTCACCTGTTGGCATGACATGCCCACCCACCCACTCCGCTGATTTGAGGGTTCTGATTTCTGTGTCACCGCTGTAACTCAATGCCAAAGGCTGTAAGGGCAGTAAAACAGATCGCAAACTTGAATGCGGACGCTTCGCACCTTTGGCCACCATGGCAATTCGACCGTTGTTGAGCGTGAGTGTTTCTAAAATTAAACTCGACTCGCTCCAGGCGTAGTGATGGAGAACGAATGCAGGTTCGTCCACCCATCTTGAAATCGCAAGGGACTTACTCGTAACCAAAACTGCGCACCCGCGCTTCATCGTCCGCCCAGCCTGAACGAACTTTGACCCACAATTCTAAAAATACTTTGGCATCCATTAATTTTTCTAGTTCTTGACGCGCTTCGGTACCAATGCGTTTGAGTCGTTCACCGCCCTCACCAATCACCATTGCTTTGTGTCCATCGCGCTCAACAACCAAGGTTGCAGCGATGCGAACCATGCGAGAAACAGTTCTGCCTTTTTCTTCTTCAAATTTATCTATAACGATGGTCGATGTGTAGGGCAACTCATCGCCAGTTAAACGAAATAATTTTTCTCGAATAATTTCTGCAGCTAAAAATTTTTCGCTTTTATCGGTGAGTTCGTCTTGGCCATACCACCAGGGCTGTTCGGGTAAATAATTTTTACAAAGCGTGAGGAGTCGCTCGATGTCTTTGCTGTTTTTAGCAGACATGGGAATCAACTCGGCAAAGTTGTAATTGCACCCCATGTCTTGCATCCAAGGTGCAAGCTCAGCACGACGATGAACTTGATCTAATTTATTGGCCAACAATACAACAGGGACTTGACCACTTAATAAATCAAGCACTTTGTCGTCTGCAGAGTTGTAAGAGCCTGCTTGGACCACAAACAAAACCAGATCCACGTCGCTCACGGCACCCAAAACAGTTTTATTTAACGATCGATTGAGTGCGTTGCTATGGCGCGTTTGAAATCCAGGCGTATCTACAAAAATAAACTGCGCTTCATTAACGGTGCGAATGCCTATAATGCGGTGACGTGTAGTTTGAGCCTTGCGCGAGGTTATACTGATTTTTTGACCGACCAAGGCATTGAGCAAGGTTGACTTGCCCACATTGGGCTTGCCCACAATGGCAATCAAGCCACATCGCTGAACCAATTCGTTATTCATTGCCCATCTTTCATCGTCAGCAAAATAGCTGCGGCGGCCGCTTGCTCACCCGTTTTTCGAGAACTACCAATACCGCGTTGAACTAAACCCAACTCGGGCACTTCACACTCCACATCAAAAGTTTGTTGATGTGCGGCGCCTGTTGTACCAATCACGCGATATATAGGTAGTTTGAATTTTCTACTTTGTAAATATTCTTGTAGTTCAGTTTTGGGGTCTTTTGCTGCAGCTAACATATCGGACTTGAGGTCCACTTTTTGAAAGAGTCGCTTCACCCAATCATTGGCCACTTGAAAGCCCGCGTCTAAAAAAACAGCACCAATGAGTGCTTCCAAAGAGTCGGCCAAGATGGATGGACGATTTTGCCCACCCGAGCGCAACTCGCCTTCACCCAAACGAATCAATCCTGTCAAACCCAACTCAACAGCCAATTGATGCAATGTATCTTGCTTGACCAAATTGGCTCGTACTCGCGACAACTCCCCTTCAGGCAAATCGGGTAGGGCCTCGTATAAAAATTGCGATACGGCCAAATTGAGAACCGAATCACCCAAAAACTCTAAACGCTCGTTATGTGATGAGCTGAAACTGCGATGCGTGAGCGCAAGCGGTAACAAACGTTGATCAGAAAAAGTGTGGCCCAGCCTTTGTTGTAATGCTTTTAGGAATAAGGGATCGTGCTGTTGATTCATGCTCAATCAAATGCACCAATACGACCCAAATTACCAAAATTCATCCAAACATAAAAAGCCTTGCCCACAATATTGGCATCGGGTACAAAGCCCCAATAGCGAGAATCCAGTGAGTTGTCGCGGTTGTCACCCATCATGAAGTAATGACCTTGGGGCACTTTACAAATCACACCTTCAACACTGTAGCGACATTGGCCTTTGTAGGGGAAATTTTCGATACCTGTGACAAACGAAGGCACCACGGGATCAATCAACAATTTGTGTTTTTTGATTGGCGTCATGATTGTTGAATCGCTACCTGTTGGCATACTTTCTTCAAATTGCTTGGAGTAACGCAATTGATCGGCGTCAAAAAAATCAGGAATCGATTGCTGCACAACAACTTGGCCATTCACGGTGAGTTGTTTGTTGAGAAAGGCGATTTCATCCCCAGGAACACCAACCACTCGCTTGATGTAATCCATGCTCGGCTTGGGTGGGTAACGAAACACCATTACATCTCCGCGTTGCACAGCATTTCCTTGCGTCACTTTGTAGTTGATGACAGGTAGGCGAAATCCATAGTGGTATTTGTTAACCAATATCAAGTCCCCAATGTGCAACGTGGGTATCATGGAGCCCGATGGTATTTTGAAAGGCTCAAAGAAAAAAGAACGCAACAAAAACACGGTTGCAATGACCGGAAAGAGTCCTGCCGTCCAATCCAACCACCATGGCTGCATGATGATCGCTTGTTGCGCTTTAGATAAATCTTCCGGCGGAGCTGATATACCTTGTTTTGCCAGTTCTTGATTTCTTTTTTCGGAGCTGGCAATTAATTCATCGAAGGTGCGTTGTCGCTGGGGTAAAAAATAAAATTTTTCAGCCAACCAATAAAAACCAGTAACAACACAAGCCATGAGCATGAGCAAAGAAAAATTTCCCTCGTGCATGCCAAAGAACCATGTGGCTCCGTAGCCAATAAAAGCAGCCAGAACAAAAGCGGTAAAGGTTGGCATCAATCCTCCACCTGCAAAATGGCTAAAAATGCTTCTTGTGGAACTTCCACAGATCCAATTTGTTTCATGCGTTTTTTTCCTGTTTTTTGTTTTTCAAGAAGTTTGCGTTTGCGACTGATATCACCACCATAGCATTTTGCCAGCACATTTTTACGCAAAGCCTTGACGGTTTCACGGGCAATGATATTTGCACCAATCGCGGCTTGAATGGCCACATCGAACATTTGACGGCTTATGATTTCGCGCATCTTGGCCACCACAGCGCGGGCGCGGTATTGCGACTGTGAACGGTGAACAATAATGGATAAGGCATCGACCTTTTCTGCATTAAGCAAAATATCAACTTTGACAACATCGGACACACGGTACTCTTTGAATTCGTAATCCATGGATGCATATCCACGCGACACCGATTTGAGCTTGTCAAAAAAATCTAAAACAATTTCTCCCAAAGGCATGTCGTAGGTGAGCATCACTTGACGACCGTGATAGGCCATGTTGATTTGCATGCCACGCTTTTGATTGGCCAGAGTCATCACCGAGCCCACATGTTCTTGGGGCATGTACAAATGCACCGTCACAATAGGCTCTCTGATTTCATTGATTTTGCTTTGCTCGGGCATCTTGGAGGGATTTTCCACCATGATCACCTCGCCGTCGGCTTTTTCGACTTGGTAGACCACACTCGGTGCAGTCGTAATCAAATCTTGATCAAACTCTCGCTCCAAACGCTCTTGCACAATTTCCATGTGCAATAAACCTAAGAAGCCACAACGAAAGCCAAATCCCAAGGCCTGAGAAACTTCAGGCTCGTATCGCAAGGAAGAATCATTGAGTTTGAGTTTTTCTAAACTATCGCGCAATGCATCGTATTGATTGGCCTCTGTGGGATACAAGCCCGCAAACACCTGAGGCTGAATTTCTTTAAAGCCTGGCAATGCTTCTGTTGCCGTGGCGGCCGCCCCACCTGAACCTGTTTTGATTTGGGTAATGGTGTCACCCACTTTGGCCGCTTGCAGCTCTTTGATACCTGCAGTGATGTAACCCACTTCTCCCGCCTCTAATGATTCACGCGGTTCATTAGCGGGAGTAAACACGCCCAAGTTGTCGGCCAAATAGGTTGTTTCAGTAGCTATCATTTTGATGCGGTCGCCGCGAACCAGTCGACCATCAACCACACGCACCAACATCACAACACCAACATAAGTATCAAACCATGAATCAACAATCATGGCGCGCAAAGGTCCATCAGGATTGCCCTTGGGGTGCGGTATTTTGTGAATAATAGCTTCTAATATTTCTTCAATGCCCATTCCAGTTTTTGCGGAACACGGTATTGCTTCGCTGGCATCAATGCCAATCACGTCTTCAATTTCTGTTTTTGCATTTTCTGGATCGGCTTGCGGCAAATCCATTTTGTTGAGCACAGGCACCACTTCAACACCTAAATCTAAGGCGGTGTAGCAATTGGCCACTGTTTGTGCTTCAACGCCTTGAGAAGCATCAACTACGAGCAATGCACCTTCACAAGCAGACAATGAACGACTGACTTCATAAGAGAAATCGACATGGCCTGGTGTATCAATTAAATTGAGGTTGTAAGTAATGCCATCTTTGGCTTTGTAACTCAGTGAAGCGGTCTGCGCTTTGATGGTTATCCCACGCTCTTTTTCGATGTCCATCGAGTCCAGGACTTGAGCTTCCATCTCGCGTTCGCTCAAACCTCCACAGCGCTGAATAAGTCGATCAGCAAGAGTTGATTTGCCGTGATCGATATGTGCAATGATTGAAAAATTTCTGATGTGCTTCATCAAAGGTGAACGATAAGTGGTTGAATTCAAAAGAAGACAGACATAAAAAAGGGCGCGTCAGGTGATGACGCGCCCGGAACCAACAATCAATGGCAACTGCGATAGTTGGAGTTCCATTGTAGGCAAAAAGGGCGTTTGTGACACCCCCCGAATTGGACAAAAAACGTCGTTGCGATCTAACCACAAATTAGTTATAAACAACTTATTCACAATTGATTGTGGGCAAACATGGGACAACATGTGGGTGATCTTAAAATATGGATGGTGCGGGTGGTCAAATCTCATATCGTGGAATTTAAACGGGTTGAGATGCTGATGAGGATTCTTTGAAGTTGCTATTTTAGACAAATTCAATGAAAAATTATTTATAAGTTAGCAATTGCAAACAAAATAAAAATTAAAAAAAATTTCAATTTGTGCGATTCAAGCCCAATATCCTACTTAAAAATGGGGTAAATAAGTCCAAAGGAATTATCGAGATGGGCGAATAACCACATATTGAGCCCACTCACCTCTTCGAAGCAATACATTAACTGGCTTGGATTTATCAAGCTTGGATGTGATGAGTTCAAATGATTTGAGATCCTTCACTTCGCTATTGCTCATCGCAGTAATCACATCGCCTTCACGAATACCTGCGCGCGCAGCTGGATCTGTCACTGTTTCAACGACAACACCATTGTTGAGCTTGAGATCTTTCTTTTGGATATCGCTGAGGTCCCCCACTGTGAGCCCCATAAAAAATTGCGTCACTGATGGCTTTGTAATTTCTGCTGGTTGTGATTGCGTTACCGCTACTTTTTCAGGTTCAATTTCTGCAACCACAATGGGCAATTCTTTTTGTGCGCCCCTGCGCCAAACAGTAACCCAACTTTTGCTACCAGGTTTGGTATTGCCAACGATACGCGGCAAGTCGCTTGATTTTTCAACGTTGCGACCGTCGAATTTCAAAATAATATCGCCAGCCTCTACACCCGCTTTTTCTGCAGGCGAGTTGGCTTCAACAGATCGAACCAAAGCGCCTTGAGTTCTGCTCAGCCCCAATGACTCTGCAACTTCTTTGCTCACCTGATCAATCTGAACACCAATCCTGCCACGCTGCACGCGCCCACTGACTTTGAGTTGATCGCTCACGCGCACAGCCTCGTCAATTGGGATTGCAAATGAGATCCCCATGAATCCACCCGATCGAGAATAAATTTGGCTATTGATGCCCACCACTTCGCCACGCATATTGATGAGTGGTCCACCTGAATTACCGGGATTAATTGCAACATCGGTTTGAATGAAAGGTAGAAAGTCGCCTGTGTCACGTTGCTTGGCGCTCACAATGCCTGCGGTGACGGAGTTGTCCAACCCAAATGGCGATCCAATAGCCATAACCCACTCACCGACCTTTAAACGATTGACGTCGCCAATTTTGACGGCAGGCAATCCTGTTGAATCAATTTTGACAACAGCGACATCGGATCGTTTGTCTAAACCAACAATTTTGGCTTTGAACTCTCGCTTATCTGGAAGCGTCACCAACACTTGATCGGCACCATCAACCACGTGGGCATTGGTCATGATAAAACCATCTGATGTCAGAATAAAACCAGAGCCCACACCACGCGGTTGCTCCTCTTGTTGACGATTGGGCCGTTGTTGCCTCGGTGCATTAGGTCCATTGGGAATGGGCACACCAAAAAATCTCCTGAATAACTCTTGCATCTCGTCATCAGGAACCCCACCTTGCTGAGCACCTCTGGGTGCGCGTTCCAGCGTTCGAATGTTAACTACAGAGGGGCCAACCACTTCAACCAATTCGGTGAAGTCTGGCAGGCCTTTGACGATTTGCGCATGGGTTATTAAAAGTCCTACAACTGCAGGCATCATCAAAATCGCAAGACTTGAAATTAAAGTATTTGTGCCCGCCTGTAAGTAAGCATAAAACTTTTTGCCTGTATTCATAAAATTTCCTTCCGGTGATTTAAATTTGCTTATTGCACGATAGCCCTATGCAAACTCATCCAATGTTGTGGGTCGGCATTTTTTTCAAGCCAAAGCCATTTGCCAACGCCCTTGCGCTGTTGTGCAACAGGTGGGGTCGTGAACTTTAATATCAATAGATGTTGTGCGTCCAATTGAACTTGAATTTGCCCTAGAGTTGATATGGAATATTGTTCCAAAACCCACTATTGACCGTTCCACTTTAAATTTTGTTGTGCCTGTGTACAAAAACGCCAACTCAATATTGATTACACAACAACAAGCAATCAAAGATAAAACAATCAACTCAATTCCAGCATGTATGAAACCCCAGGAAATGGTGACGGCACACGATAAAAGTCCTAACGCCATCACACAGAATTTTTGCAAGGGTATTGGCCCCACAGGATAAGTTACCAATAGGGCTGAGTGCATCAATGCTTTCTTATATTCGTTTAAAAATCAACGAGCCGTTGGTACCGCCAAATCCAAAATTATTTTTAAGAGCAATATCAATTTTCATGTCGCGAGCTGTATTGGCGCAATAGTCCAAATCACATTCGGGGTCTTGGTTAAAGATATTGATAGTGGGTGGGCTTTTTTGATCATGAATTGCCATTACCGTAAAAATACTTTCGATTCCACCCGCACCACCCAGCAAATGCCCAGTCATGGATTTGGTTGAATTGACCACCATTTTTTTGGCTGCATCGCCCATTGCAGCCTTAATGGCATTGGTTTCGTTGATGTCACCCAATGGCGTTGATGTGCCGTGTGCATTGAGGTATTGAATTTGATCGGATTGCACACCCGCGTTTTTCATCGCCAACACCATGGAGCGACGAGGCCCCTCCATGCTCGGCGCCGTCATGTGACCTGCGTCAGCGGTACGGCCGTAACCCACTAATTCTGCGTAAATTTTCGCACCACGAGATTTTGCGTATTCGTATTCTTCAAGAACCACCACACCCGCACCTTCGCCTAAAACAAAACCGTCGCGATCTTTATCCCATGGACGCGAGGCTGTTTGTGGATCGTCATTGCGAGTTGATAGGGCACGCATGGCAGCAAAACCGCCAACACCCAGTGGCGAAATAGTGGCCTCTGATCCGCCCGCAATCATCACATCAGCGTCACCGTATTCAATGATGCGCCCTGCTTCACCAATGCAATGCAAGCCAGTCGTGCATGCGGTGACAACTGCCAAGTTGGGACCTTTGAAGCCACACCGCATTGACACGTGTCCTGAAATCATATTAATGATGGATGCGGGCACAAAGAAAGGGGAAATGCGACGCGGCCCACGGTTGGTGAGTTCGGTGTGCATGTTTTCAATCAAGGGCAATCCACCGATGCCTGAGCCGATCATGCAACCGATGCGGTGTGCGTCATCTTCATTCAAAGCATCACCCGTTTTCAAACCAGCATCAGCGACGGCTTGAAGCGCTGCAACAATACCGAAATGAATGAAGGAATCCATCGTGCGCGCTTCTTTGGCGCTGATGTATTTTTCTAAATCGAAGTTTTTAACTTCGCCTGCGAATTTGCATGCAAAGTCTGTCACATCAAATTTGGTGATGAGACCTATGCCAGATTTTCCAGCTAATAAATTGGCCCAAGATTCTTGCACTGTATGACCTACAGGGCTAAGACATCCTAGGCCGGTTACGACAACGCGGCGGCGACTCATATCAACAAGAGCCTCGCGGCTTATGCCTTTTTGTGAGACAAAGCGTAGTCAATCGCGTTTTGAACGGTGGTTATTTTTTCCGCGTCTTCGTCAGGAATTTCGATTCCGAATTCGTCCTCTAACGCCATCACCAATTCAACTGTGTCTAGAGAGTCGGCGCCCAAATCAGCAACAAATGCTTTTTCGTTGGTCACTTGTGACTCTTCTACGCCAAGCTGCTCGGCGATGATTTTTTTAACTCTTGCTTCTATATCACTCATATTTCACTCAAAGGGTAGTCTTGAAGTCCGCTATTTTAACCGTGCGGACGATACGGCTTTTTTTGATGCCCATTTGACCTTGTCAGGCCATGAACATACCACCATTCACGTGGATTTCCTGACCCGTGATGTAGGAAGCCTCGGGGCTGGCCAAATAGACCACAGCAAATGCCACGTCCTCGGGTTTACCCAAGTGTCCCAATGGGATTTGGGCCAACAGGGCATTTTGTTGATCATCCGACAAGGTTGAAGTCATGTCGGTTGCGATAAATCCTGGGGCGACGCAGTTCACGGTAATACCACGACTGCCCAGTTCTCTGGCCAATGCACGCGTCATACCAGCCAACCCAGCCTTGGCGGCGGCGTAATTGGCCTGGCCCGCGTTGCCGCTTGCGCCAACGACGCTGGTGATGTTGATGATTCGACCATAACGCTGCTTCATCATGGGACGCATCACAGCACGCGACAAGCGAAATACAGATTTTAAATTGGTGTCCATCACAGCATCCCAATCATCGTCTTTCATTCTCATCGCCAATGTGTCGCGAGTGATACCCGCATTATTAACAAGCACATGCAATGCACCTTGTTCTATGACGATGGAATCAATGAGCGCTTGCAAACCTTCTGCATCATTCACATTGAGCGTTACACCTTTGCAACCCACAAACGCACTCAGGGCTTGCGATATTTTTTGTGCGCCCTCAGTTGTTGTTGCTGTGCCGATGACGTGGAATCCACGACTGGCCAATGTATGAGCGATGCATGCACCAATTCCTCGGGTTGCTCCTGTAACCAATGCGATTTGACCTTGCAATTTAATCGTACTCATCTTGTTAGTTTAAAAGTGTTGTGACTTCAGACAAACTATCGACATCGAATAAAGCGTCGCTCACCAGATCAGGCGCAATTCGCTTAGTCATTCCTGTTAAAACTTTTCCAGGACCCGATTCAATGATAGCGGTAACGCCTTGCGCCTGAATGGCTTGCACGCATTCCACCCATCTGACAGGCCCGAAAGCTTGACGATACAAGGCGTCTTGAATCGCGTTTGTATCTTTTTGAATTAACACGTCGATGTTATTGATCACGGAAATAGTTGGCGATTGAAATTGAAGCTCACTCATTTTTTGAAGCAAGCGATCTGCGGCAGGCTTCATTAAAGTGGAGTGAAAAGGTGCAGAAACAGGAAGTGGTAATACGCGTTTTGCACCCATTGCTTTTAAGGCTTCGCCTGCTTTGTCAACAGCGGCTTTACTGCCAGCAATAACTGTTTGCATAGGATCATTGAAATTGGCTGCTTGGACGACCTCTTGACTTGCACTGCCAAAGGATTGCGTGACTTCTAAGCAAGCTTGAATGATTTTGTCAGATGAAAGGTTCAGCACAGCAGACATTGCACCCTGCCCCACAGGCACGGCTTCTTGCATGGCAGCAGCGCGAAATCTCACCAATTGAATAGCGTCTGACAACGAAAGTACGTCGGCGCAAACCAATGCCGCGTATTCACCTAAAGAATGGCCTGCCATCACAACGGGTAAATGTCCGCCATGTTCTTTCCATACGCGAAACGCAACAATGCCCGCTAACAACATCACGGGTTGTGTATTGGTGGTTAAAGCAAGCGCTTCTTTGGGGCCGTCTTTGATCAACAAACCCAAGTCTTCACCCAATGCAGATGATGCCTCTTGTACGGCATGTTTGACAACAGGCTCATTTCGCCATCCATCCAACATCCCCATCGATTGGGATCCTTGACCTGGAAAAACAAATGCAAATGATTTCATATGGAATGATTCAATTAAACACGAACGACAACGGCGCCCCAAGTAAAACCACCACCCACACCCTCTAAAAGCAAATGTTGCCCAGGCAAAATTTTTCCTGAACGCATTGCAACGTCCAAGGCCAAAGGAATTGAGGCAGCAGATGTATTGCCATGATCAGCAACTGTCAAAATTACTTTTTCCATGGGTAGTTTTAATTTTTTAGCTGCGCTTTGAATAATACGAATATTGGCCTGATGGGGGATGAGCCAGTCGATATCGGCAGCAGTTAAGTTTGCTTTTTTGAGCGCTGCGTTGGCAGTCTCATCTAAAACGCCAACTGCCAATTTGAAAACTGCTTGACCGTTCATTTTTAAAACGGGGTCACCTAATATTTTTCCTTGATTCACATGACCTGGCACGCACAAAATGCCGACATGCTTGCCATCTGCATGAATATCCGTGGACAAAATTCCAGGATGATCAGATGCCTCTAAAACAACAGCGCCAGCGCCATCACCAAATAAGACACAGGTGGTGCGATCTTGAAAATCAAGAATGCGTGAAAACACTTCAGCACCCACCACCAACGCACGTTTGGCAGCACCCGACACAATCATGGCGTCTGCGACGCTCAATGCATAAATAAATCCACTGCAAACAGCCTGGATATCAAAAGCGGGGGCACCCGCAATGCCTTTGGCATCCTCAGAAGTCAGCGCCAGCTTGTTTTGCAAAATACAGGCCGTCGATGGGAAAACCATATCAGGCGTTGATGTGGCCACAATAATAAGGTCGATATCTTTAGGCCCAATACCCGCCATCGTTAGTGCATTTTTTGACGCCTCAAAAGCCAGATCAGAGCTGTAAACGCCATCCGCAGCAAAATGTCTGGCACGAATACCCGTTCGCTCAACAATCCAATCATGGGATGTTTCGACGCCCGTCAGCGCCAGCTGTTTGACCAAATCTTCGTTGGACAAACGCTGCGGGGGCAGACAACTACCTGTACCAGTGATTCTTGAATAAAGCTTCATCGAGCGTTCGACTTAATTTTGTACTGGCTGATTAACGGATAGCGCCGCATGGGTTAATTTGGATTGGACCTGGAAAAGCAAATCATGAGAGGCCGCATCATAAGCCCTGTTGAGCGCTGTTCCAAAAGCCAAGGCGTCAGCCGACCCATGACTTTTAAAGACGAGACCCTTGAGACCCAACAAAGCCGCGCCGTTGTGCCTTCGATGGTCAACTCGCTGTTTAAATGAAGATAAGACCGGATAAGCGATGATGCCTGCAATTTTCGTAAAGATATTGGCAGAAAAGCTATCTTTAAGGAATCCACTCACCATATGAGCCAGGCCTTCGATGGACTTAAGGGCCACATTTCCAACAAAACCATCACAAACAACCAAATCTGTTGTTCCCAAAAAAATATCATTGCCTTCGACATTACCGTAAAAATTAAGATCGCCGGAGTTGGCTGCAGATCGGAGCAGATCGCCTGTTTTTTTAATGTTTTCGTTGCCTTTAATGTCTTCTTCGCCCACATTAAGAAGCCCCACAGTGGGGTTTTCAATGCCGTGCAAAACAGAAACAAGTGCGGATCCCATGACCGCAAACTGAAGCAGGTCTTGCGGCGAACAATCGACATTGGCGCCCAAATCGAGCATGGTGGTACCGCCACCTTTGACATTGGGCATCTGACCCGCAATAGCAGGGCGATCTATTCCGTCCAAGGTTTTGAGTACATAACGAGAAATAGCCATCAAAGCCCCAGTATTTCCCGCCGAAACAGCTGCTTGGGCTTTTCCCTCACGAACCTGCTCAATGGCAATTCGCATAGATGATGATTTTTTACGACGCAATGCGGTTTCGATTGAGTCATGCATTTCCACCACTTCTTGCGCCTCAATGATTTGGGCGCGTGGATGAGGAAAGCTAGCTAAAACATGTGGCTGACCCACCAACAAGAGTTGTGCCTTTGGATGCTCTCGCAAAAATTGCAAACATGCAGGTAATGTGATTGAGGGGCCTAAATCGCCCCCCATGCAGTCCACTGCAAGGGTGATGAACTCAGGCTTATTGGCCGTAGACATCAGTTTAGACAGCAATCAATATGAAAAAAGCCCGCGCCAGCATGAGCAACGGGCCTATTTTTCTAGACAATCTTATGCTTCAGATATGGTCTTGAGCACTTTGCGGCCACGGTAAAAACCGTTGGGGCTGATATGGTGACGCAAGTGTGTTTCGCCCGTGGTGGGTTCTACTGCGATTCCTGGAACGTTCAGCGCATTGTGTGAGCGATGCATTCCACGCTTGGACGGTGATTTTTTGTTCTGTTGGACAGCCATGATTGACTCCTAAAGGTCAGTTTCTGGTTAATTCGATCACCACTACACCAGAAAATTGGCATATGGCGCAAAGTCGAACATTATAACCTACGGCTTGGACTTGTCTTTAAGTTGAGCCAAGACGGCAAAAGGACTGGGTTCGGGCTCCAAGGCTTGGTCGTCAGTCTGAGGAACCAGCGGCTTGGGACAGGTCTCATGAACTGGAATCAATGGGATTTCCATCAGTAGCTCATCTTCCAAAAGCTCCGAGATATTAAATAATCGATCAAAAACCAGCAAATCTTCCTCGCAATCGTCGTCGTCTCTCAAAGCCGTTGCCTCGTCCTTCACAAATCTAAATTGCCGATCCACACTTAACAAATTGTCGCAAGCCTCAAGGCATTTTTGACAAGTGAGGGGAATATGGACCGAAGCCTTGAGTTCAAGCCAAATTTGTTCTTGGTCAACTGTTGTTTTTTTGACAAAACCATTGAGTTGCCAATACACGACAGATTGCGCGGATATAGGCCAACTGTCGGCTGCCTCGACCAAACGAGGGAAATCAGTGACAGGAGTTTGCAACTGCAGTTGCTGGTTTTGTTGCGCAAAAAGCTTGGTATCGAATTTTTGAAGGTCCTGGGAGTGTTTCATCCGTTCAGTGTAAGAGAATCTCTGTATGAATAGCCACGCACAATCAAAACGCCCGCTTATTTTGGGATCTACATCTACTTATCGCAAAGAATTGTTAAAGCGATTGAACTGGCCTTTTGAAGTTGTTTCGCCGGATGTTGATGAAACCCCATTCAAAAACGAAGCGCCTCGTGATTTAGCTCTCAGACTTGCCATTACAAAAGCCCAAACAGTTGCGCAAAAGCACCCTCATGCCGTTGTGATTGGATCTGATCAGGTGGCCGATTTAAATTCGGAGCCTTTGGGCAAACCCGGTAACCATGCAAACGCAATTGCTCAATTAAAAAAAATGAGTGGGCACATAGTTGTTTTTCAAACAGCGGTTTGCGTCACTTGTCTTGAAACACAATTTATAGAATCGGTGTTAGTACCCGTGCAAGTGCGATTTCGACATTTGAGCGATCAAGAAATTGAAAATTATTTAAAGATTGAAAAACCTTACGACTGCGCAGGTAGCGCAAAAAGTGAAGGATTGGGTATCGCTCTTCTGGATGAAATTCTCAACAACGACCCCACTGCATTGGTGGGGCTGCCATTGATACAAACCTGTCGAATGCTGCGCCTGGCTGGCATCGAACTATTGGCTTAAATTCATGACCACACAATTGGGCTCACTTTTTTTGGTTCCAACGCCTTTGGATTTTGGATGTGATGCAGAGGCGCCCTTGCAAGATACATTGCCCCTCTCTACCCTGCAACACGCATCTCGCATTCAATACTGGGTCACTGAGAACGCCAAATCAACGCGCGCTTTTCTTAAACGTGTGAATGAAGTGATTCCACTCCCTGTCGCGATTCAACAAATTTCAATTCAAGAGTTGCCCAGAGAAATTCATAAAAAAGGCGATCATTTGAGCGATCACTCGGTCGATGGTTTTTTAAAACCCGCAACCCTTGGACACGACGTGGCGCTCATCAGCGAGGCTGGCATGCCAGCGATTGCAGACCCAGGCTCATCGGTGGTTCGCGCCGCTCACGCATTAAAAATTCCTGTGGTTCCGTTGGTGGGGCCTGTGTCTTTGCTTTTGGCCTTGGCCGCTAGTGGTCTCAATGGACAAAATTTTGCGTTTGTCGGTTATTTGCCGCAAGACGGTGCCATCCGACTTCAACGCCTCAAAGAATTAGAAAAAATGGCACAACAGACTGGGCAAACACAAGCTTGGATTGAAACGCCATATAGAAATGCTGCAATTTTTGATGCGATGCTCAACGCTTTAAAGGCTCAAACGCGTGTGGCCATTTGTAGCGGTTTGACACTGCCACAAATGGATATCCGATGTATGCGAATTCAAGAATGGAAATCGTTAAAACCTTTTGTGATTACATCTTTACCAACGGTTTTTGCGTTGGGTATTTAGACGCTCAATTCAAAGAGTTAATGAATAGACGGCGCTGCTTTTAATGCCTTCACTGCGCCTTCTCCAAAAGCTGCACCGAATCGTTTGGCCAACCGCTCGGCCACATTGTCGTGACGCGTGTAGTCCACAATGTCTTCTGCTTTGACCACATCGCGAGCCACAGAATCTAATGTGCCCAAGCCATCAGCGAGTCCCATCGCAATAGCCTGTTGACCTGTCCAAAATAATCCACTGAATATTTCTGGCGTTTCTTTGAGTCGAGAACCGCGACCATTGCGCACCACTTCAATAAATTGTTGGTGAATTTGATCCAACATGGTTTGCGCAAAAGCGCGTTGTGTTTTGGTTTGTGGACTGAAAGGATCTAAAAATCCTTTGTTTTCTCCTGCAGTCATGAGTCGACGCTCAACGCCCAATTTATCCATCAACCCTGTGAATCCAAATCCATCCATGAGCACACCGATGCTGCCAACAATACTGGCTTTATCGACATAAATTTGATCGGTTGCAGCGGCAATATAGTAGGCGGCAGATGCGCAGGTTTCACTGACAACTGCATAAATGGGTTTGTTGTGCTTAGATTTGAGGCGACGAATTTCATCATTGATGATACCCGCTTGAACAGGGCTTCCACCGGGTGAATCAATCAGTAAAACTAAGGCCTGCGAGCCTTCATCATCCAAAGCATTGCGCATCGCGCTAATGATCCATTCGGCATTGGCGTTACTTTCGGATGAAATTTCTCCTTTGATCTCCACCACAGCCGTATGAGGCGTGTTGTTCGAACCTGCGCCCGCACCAACACCAGCGCTTCTATTCGATAACCAAATAATAGCTACAACAATCAATAACCAAGAAAGTCTAAAAAATATTTTCCAACGACGCGCAACTTTTTGCTCGTGCAATGTGGCAAACGCTAATTTTTCAAGTGTTTCTCGCTCCCATGTGGCGCCTTGCTTTTCTGGGCTTGATGGAGTGCTTGCAAGCGAATCGAATGCCGTTGATGCCGATGTGTTGTCTGATTTTGGCGTGTCAAAAGAAGGGGTATCGGTTGGAGGTATTTGATTCATTTCAAAATTCAATCGTTTTTAAATTGTAAGTAGTGTGCCAGTGAACGATTTGTTCTTTTTCGGTAAGGTCAATGGGCGTGAGCCCCCCTTTGCAAGGCCCTCCCGAACATTGACCCGTGTCAGGTCGATAAGTTGCGCCATGGGTTGCGCAAATAAGCCATTGTCCACTATCGTCAAAAAAATGGTTCGGTTGGTAATCCATCTCCATCGCGACATGGGTGCATCGATTGAGATAAGCATAGGCACGCCCCTGAAAACGAATCGCAAAGGCGCGACTTGTTTGTCCTGCAAAAACCACGTCAAATGGAACGGCTAATCCACCATTGGTGAGGTCTTGACTGTTGCAAAGCGCAATCGTCTCGTTATCCACGGGTCATCAACCATGTGTGTAATTGTTCAACCGAATGTGCAATATACCGCGGCCTCCAAATTTCAAAATGTTCGTGGCGATGCGCACCATAACTCACACCCACACTGGCGCACGATGCGCGTTGCGCCATCTCTAAATCGTGGGTTGTATCGCCAATCATAAGGGTGCGCTGCGCACTCACGCCGAGTTCACTCATGAGTTCTTGAAGCATCAAAGGACTTGGCTTGCCCGCTGTTTCATCTGCAGTACGAGACGTATCAAACATGCCCTTGAGTTGAACTGTGTTGAGTGCGTCATCGAGTCCACGTCGACTTTTGCCAGTCGCAACAGCTAAGTGATGGGACTTTTTTTTAAGTGCTAAAAGCATTTCAATCACGCCGTCAAACAATGCGATATCATTTTGATGCTGAGTGTAATAAAAGCGATATCGCTGACCTAATAAATCATATTGACTTGGTGGCACATCGGGCGCGGCATAGGCTAATGCGGGTTGCAATGACAAGCCGATTACATAGGCTGCTTGCTCATCCGTTGGCATTTTTCCACCCACATCGATTACAGCTTTTTGAATTGCACGCACAATAAATTTTGTGGAATCGAATAACGTGCCATCCCAATCAAAAGCGATGAGATCAAATTGGCGGGCTTGTAGGTTGGACATGGTGAATAAATTGTTGAAGGGCCTCAGGCAGTGGCGCTTGCAAGTTTAAATGCAGACCCGTTTGCGGATGGGTCAACTGTAACTTCCATGCATGCAAAAACATGCGCTGTAACCCTTGCGCGTGCAGTTTTTTATTGACTTCAAAGTCGCCGTATTTATCGTCGCCCAAAATGGGATGTCCTTGATTGGCCAAGTGCACACGAATTTGATGCGTTCTTCCAGTTTTGATCGTCACCTCTAAAACCGAGTACTCGCCAACCAGTCGCAAAATTTTTACGAGTGTAATGGCGCGTTGCCCGTTGGGGTCATCGGCCGACACTACCTTGACGCGTCTCTCTCCTTCATCGGTGCCATTGGAAACCACATATTTGTGGAGATGCAAATCGATAACTTTTTTATTGGACGGCCAAAGTCCTCGAACCATGGCTAAATAAGTTTTACCTGTTTCGCGCCCTCTGAATTGATCTTGAACGTGTCTTAAACAACTGCGCTTTTTGGCGATCAGCAAAACGCCTGAGGTTTCGCGATCCAAACGATGAACCAACTCCAACACCTGTACGGCTGAGCGCGATTGCCTCAATTGTTCAATCACACCAAAGTTAATGCCGCTGCCGCCATGGACAGCAATGCCAGATGGTTTGTTGATGGCCAATAAACAATCGTCCTCCAACAAAATAGGAAATTCTTTGGACGGGGCTACAGGCGCGTTTTCATTTTTGGTCGCGACCCTCACAGGTGGTAAGCGAACAATATCACCCGTCTCTAAACGGGTTTGCGCCTCTGCTCTCGCCTTGTTGATCCTCACCTCGCCCGTGCGAATGATGCGATAGATATGAGTCTTGGGCACGCCTTTGAGGTGTCGCATCAGAAAGTTATCCAAGCGCTGTCCAGCAGAATCCTCGTCTACGGTGAGATTTTTGACAGTTAAATGCGGGGGGACTGAATCAGCCTCTATAATGTTATTCACCAGCGTCAGGTTCCAAGTGCTTGATTTGAATAAGAGATTAGAGCACGAGCCAACCCCGCTGAGAGGTCGAAGCCACATAAGGATTTGCAAAAAAACGCCCATTTGCGCGTTTTGCCAACCCCGTGAAGGGCTGATGACTGGAAAACACAGAAACGGAATTCCCCCCTATAACAGACTCATACCCTTTGGTCTGTTGCAGATTAAAGTGAGCAGCGAACGATGTATTTAATTTGGGTGATCTTGAAACTTTGTATGTGCTGGCACAAGCTCGCACGTTATATTGCGGCTTCTCACCATTTTTCAACCTCGATCCAACAACCGAACCATTGGATATACCTTATCCCATTCGTTCGATTAAAACTCGCGCACCTCAAGCCTTCAAACCATTCTTGTCGCCGATAAAGGCTGACATTTTCGGTTTTAGCGCTCGATTCCATTCGTTTTCCGTCATTTGCTTTGGCATCGTTGGCTCCCAGTGAGCCTATGTTAATTTGTCAATGTAAAGGAATGCATCATGAAACGGATGCTTATTAATGCAACCCAGGCAGAAGAACGCCGCTTGGCGATTGTTGATGGTCAAAAACTACTCGACTATGAAATTGAAATCGAAGGACGCGAACAGCGCAAAGGTAATATTTATAAAGCAGTGGTCACAAGGGTTGAGCCCTCATTAGAAGCTTGCTTTGTCGATTACGGTGAAGAGCGTCACGGCTTCTTGCCCTTCAAAGAAATCTCCAAACAATATTTTTCTTCCAACGTTTCTCCTAGCCAAGCTCGCATTCAAGATGTGATTAAAGAAGGTCAAGAGATTTTGATTCAGGTTGAAAAAGAAGAGCGCGGCAACAAAGGCGCAGCTCTCACCAGTTTCATTTCATTGGCAGGTCGCTATGTGGTGTTGATGCCCAACAATCCACGCGGCGGCGGTGTGAGTCGACGCATTGAAGGCGACGACCGCGCTGAACTTAAAGAAGCCATGGATCAATTGCGATATCCCAATGGCATGTCGATCATTGCGCGTACCGCAGGCATTGGTCGCATTGCATCAGAATTGCAATGGGATCTTAACTATCTGCTCAAATTATGGGATGCCATTGATGGCGCCGCCAAAAACGGCAAAGGTGCATTCTTAATTTATCAAGAATCGAGTCTTGTGATTCGCGCGATCCGCGATTATTTCAATCACGACATTGGCGATATTTTGATCGACACCGATGATATTTATGAACAAGCGCATCAGTTCATGGCCCATGTCATGCCCGAGCACGCTGATCGTGTCAAACGATACAGAGACGACACGCCTTTGTTCAGTCGCTTTCAAATCGAACATCAAATTGAATCGGCATATGCGCGCACTGTCACCCTGCCATCAGGCGGCGCCATCGTTATTGACCACACCGAAGCTTTGGTATCGGTAGACGTTAACTCTGCTCGCGCAATTAAAGGTGGCGATATTGAAGAAACCGCAACACGCACCAATTTAGAAGCGGCCGATGAGGTGGCTAGGCAAATGCGTTTGCGCGACTTAGGTGGCTTGATTGTGATTGACTTCATTGACATGGAGGAGTCCAAAAATCGCCGTGAAGTTGAAAACCGCTTGCGTGACGCCTTGCGTCAAGATCGTGCACGCGTTCAATTTGGCACCATCAGCAAATTTGGATTGATGGAGATGAGTCGCCAACGTTTGCGTCCTGCATTGTCTGAGGGCGCATCCATTCCATGCCCCCGTTGCGGAGGTTCAGGCCATGTGCGCGATACAGAGAGTTCTGCATTGCAAATTTTGCGGATCATTCAAGAAGAATCGATGAAGGAAAACACGGCAGCTGTTCACGCACAAGTGCCCGTTGAAGTTGCATCGTTTTTGCTAAATGAGAAGCGTCCTGAAATTGCAAAAATTGAACTCAAACAACGCACCAATGTGTTGTTGATCCCTAATAAGAGTTTAGAAACACCCAATTACAAATTAGAACGACTCAAGCACGACGATCCACGTTTGGACAATATCCAAGCCAGCTACAAAATGGCCGAAGAAATTGAAGACCCAACAGCAGTTACCCGTCGCTCGCAAGAGCCCACTAACAAGCAAACGCCCGTGATCAAAGGCGTATTGCCCGATGCACCTGCGCCGCAAGCGCAACCGCGCGCCGCCGCCAAGCCAGACGCGCCTATGCAAAAACCCATCGCTGTTACTGCTCCTGCAGAAAAAGGGTTTTTCAGTTGGCTCAAAGGTTTGTTTGGAAGCAACCCGCAACCCGCAACAGTCACACCACCTGCTGTGGTCACACCCGAAAAGAAAGAAGAACGACGCGAAGGCCGTGATGGTCGAGGTGGGCGTCACGAACGCGGTGACGGACGTCGCAACTCGGGTCGCAACGGTCGCGGGGATCGCTACGAACGTACTGATCGAAATGATCGCGGTGAAAAAGGTTCAGAAAAAAATGAACAACGACGAGATAGAAACGGATACCCCGCTCGTGAAAACGCCAGACCCGATTTGAGACAAGACGAACGAAGCGAAGCGCCAACAGTTGCAGATTCACAAGAACGTCCCAATAGAAACAATGAGCAACGCACCGAAAGACCTCGTCGTGAACGGTCAACTCGTCAAGAAAGACCCGCAGAAAATCTGCAAACTCCAGATTCCAACTCTTCAACAGAATCGAATCAGCCGTCTTCTGCTCCAATGCCAGCTAGCAATGAAGCAACGACGCAACCACAAGAACGCAGAGACAGAAGATCGCGCGATCGTTTTGATCGCGATCGACGAGAAAGAACCGATCGTCAATCCCAAGAGCAATCGGATTTTTCTTCAACGGGCGCTGATGCAACGCACACATCCGCACTGATCGAATCACACGCACAAAACAGCACAGTCGCTTCTGCGCCTCAAGTGCAAACCATGCCTCAAGTGGGTCATTTTTCTCTTCCAGTCAACGACTTAATTTTAGTGGCTCAGGCGTCAGGTTTAGAGTGGGTTAATTCTGATCCACAAAAAGTGGCGACCGTGCAAGCAGCTATTGCTGCAGAGCCAGTGGCTATTCGTATTTCCAGAGAGCGTCCTGCACCTGTTATTGTCGATGAAGGCCCATTAATTTTGGTTGAAACAAAAAAAGACTTGGGTCAAATGGCCATGTCTTTTGACAAGGGACTTTAATTATTTTTTGATAGATGCTTCGGTATGGGCTGCATTTCTCCAAAGGACAAGTGCCTGCCCTGTATCGTTGCGTTGTTCGGCCAGTTGAGCCAATTGAACCCATGCTTGACGTTTGAGGTCTTTCGAAGACAAATTGTTGACGCAAAGCTCCAAAAGCTGTTGTGCTTTTCCCCATAATCCATGTTTCAAACATAAGAGTCCGCTGAGATATTGCAATTCAATATTTCTTGGATTGACCAGAGATGCTTTCTCGACACGATGGAGCCACTCTAGTTCTGGCGACAATTGCACAGAGGCTTTTTCTATGGTCAAAACTAATTTTTCTACCTGAATAGAAGACCATGATTGCGGTTGCACTATCCACGATTGAAAAACTGACTGCACCCAATTAATCGCAATTTTTGGATCGCCTTCTAACTGTAGCAAGCGACTTGCTGCGTGCAAAACAACATCATTCATTTCTTTTTCTGCACTTTCAAAAATTTTCCAAGTTGCAAGCAACTGACTCGCATCTCGACAATCATCCATGGCCATGATCGCCAAACTGCGCGACAAGCTTTCTGCTGTTGTACTTACAAAAGCACCGTGCTTAGCCAACAGTCGCGTGGTTTCAAGCGCAGGCAAATGGCGTCCGCTTAATCGATCAATTTTGAGTCTCAATCGCAATGCCAGCGTTCTTCGCTGAACACCCATGGGCAATGAATCCAACCATTGCGTGGCTTCAGTCAACTTTCTGCGACTCAACGACCATCTCGCCGCACACAGTCGAGCCGCATACTCAATATCTTGCAAAGTGGAGGATTTCGTTTGCGAATCGTCAAGCAATTGATTCAAACTTCTTTCTTGTGTCTGCGAATCATTGAGCGCATAGGCCGACTCTGCAATGATCAATTGCGCCAACATTTGCAGTTGCGTGCGCAATAATTTTTCTTGCGAGCTTTCAGATTTTTGTGCTGCCATTTTTTGCACCAAATCGCAAACCTTTTGAGCCGATTTTTTGGCGCGTAAAAAACGACCCGAAAGCATTTGAATAATCGCATCTAAGAGTGCCAATTGAGCCGCTTTTTCTTTTTGCTCTAAACGCCAAAGCCGAGCCCTTGCAGGCATTGCAAACAAACCTTTGAGCGCTTGTATTGCAAAATAAATAACAACAAAACCTAACACCAAACCAAGTAATACCAAATTAATGGATAAATCAACTCGATAGGGTGAAACAAAAACAGTGACAGAACCTTGATGACTACCAAACAACAAGGCGACCGCTGCAGACACGCCAAATAAACTTAAAAACCACAATGCAACTCGCATATCAGCGCCCTGCACTCGCCGTTGTCAATGCGCCGAGTGTGTCGTCCAAATTGGGAATTTCGATATGTTTGATTTGCTGTTGAATTTGAACGAGTAATTGTTTAGCCGCTAGGCCTTTGCGAGATTGTGTTTCAAAAAAATTTGACAAGTCACGCTCGGCTTGCTGCAAATCGGAGCGAGATGACTCGTACTGGCGCGCCAATAATCCCAGTCTTGCATTGAGAAGTTTTAGTTTGAGATTTTCACGAACAAAATAGCTTTGCTCAGGCGCCAGCAAACTCGCTTCTGGTTTATCAATGCGACTTACACGCACCAAACCCTTGAGCTCTGACCAAATATCACCCCACAATCGATCCCACGCCTGCGCATTGATCGACGACATCCAATTGGCATTGGTGTTTAGAATGGGGTTGGGTAATGGTTTTGATTTTTGATCGACCGCATTGAGCAAAGGTGCCGTATCAATCCAACTGATCAGCTCATCAATTTTCCCAAGCAAGCTGGGCGTATCTGCAATCGTTGCCACTTTGATGCGATCGATATCACGGTTGACCGCGCGAAGCACTGGCGCCAATCGCGGCTGTGCCACTTTGCTTAATCTTTGTTCCGCAGTTTTGAGCGCTGCAATCAGGGGCTGAACACTGCCCGTTAATTGCGCCTGTTGTTGAGCCAATCGCAAAGAAGCCTCAATATCAACAACCAAATTTTCATCACGTGAACGTGACAAGCTTTGCATGAGCTCTTCTAGTTGCGTTCTTTGCAAAGCAACTTCTGCCATTTTTGTTTCGGCCAAGACTTGTCGAGCGGCTGTTTCTAATGAAAGTTCGTGCGCGAGCTTGGCCATGCTTTTGGCCTCCACCGCTTGCGAGCCTGTATCTGCACTTTGTTTAGCGAGTTGTTCTTGAATATGACTGAGCTTTTGCCATAAAAAAAGTGAACCTATGAATCCAAATAAGGCAATGAGGCCAATGACCCATAAAAATAATTGAATTTTTATTACGCTCGATTGACCCGACGCCATGGGCGAGGATGATGGATGAGGCGATTTGACTGGAGTGACCGAAGTATCGCTTGCAGTTTCGTTATTCATGATTAGAAGTATTCTAAGGATGCAAGCATGTCAGCCATCAAAGGTCGTGACG
>RFYV01000031.1 GCA_009921265.1 Betaproteobacteria bacterium
GAGCAGGCGCGCCTGCTCCTCAAACCTATGATTTGGTTTTGCAAGCGGTTGGAAGAAGCCCCAACGGCAAAAAAATTGCCGCAGAAAAAGCAGGCGTCGTGGTGAGCGATCGAGGTTTTATACCTGTTGATATTCAAATGCGTACCAATGTGTCGCATATTTTTGCAATTGGCGATATCGTCGGGCAACCGATGCTGGCGCATAAAGCCGTGCATGAAGCGCATGTGGCCGCAGAAGTCATTGCTGGTGAATTACGTAATAATACACAACTGGCCAGTGCCGCGTTTAATGCGCGTGTCATACCAAGTGTCGCTTATACCGATCCCGAAGTGGCTTGGGTGGGGTTGACCGAAGACCAAGCAAAAGCGCAAGGCATTGCAGTGAAAAAAGGTTTGTTTCCATGGTCTGCATCGGGTAGAGCGATTGCCAATGGACGCGACGAGGGATTAACCAAATTATTATTTGATGATTCACCCGAGACACATGGTCACGGAAAAATCTTAGGCGGTGGCATGGTGGGCACCCATGCTGGCGACATGATTGGCGAAGTTGCACTGGCTATAGAGATGGGTGCAGACGCAATTGATATCGGTAAAACGATTCATCCGCATCCCACCTTGGGCGAGAGCATCGGCATGGCCGCTGAAGTCGCTCACGGCAGTTGCACTGATTTACCACCCGCCAAGCGATAAATTAAAAAGCCCACCTTCCTGTGGGCTTTATTTTAGGGTTGGGTTGCGTTTTTGAGATTTTCTGAATTGACGCGACGCGCACCATTGAATCTTTTTTCCCAATAGGCTTGACGCATGTCTTCAACTCTTACTTCGCCACCTTGCCTTGGCGAATGGATAAATTGATTGTTGCCAATATAGATGCCGACATGACTGAAGGTTTGCTTGAGCGTATTAAAAAATACCAAGTCGCCCGGTTGTAATTCTTGTTTATCGATTTTGTCAGTGACGGCGGCCTGTTCTTTGGCCCTGCGAGGCAATACCAAACCGACTGTTTGCTCATACATGCTGCGAACAAAACCACTGCAATCAAAACCGTTTTCGTTACTGCCACCGCGTTTGTAGGGAACCCCTAAAAACCCCATGGCGCTCAGAATTAGTTCGGACGCTTGTTGGCCGACGTTTTGTTTGAGTTGATTGATTTGGGCGATCACACCCTTGTCTTGTAAAAAATTTTCGATGTCGTCAGTTGTCTGTGTGTGTGGCGCCGCCTGAACCCATCCAGCCCATAGCATCAAAATAATTGCTAAATAACGCATCCATGCATCATACCTTCTTATTGAGACCTTTTTGCCTCATGTTTGACAAATTGATCTTTGGATGTAAGTTACAAGATAACTGATGTCACTAAAATTCAAGCATGCTTCTCAATGAACAAGACTCTCAATTGATTTTGATTGACTATCAAGATCGCCTCATGCCTTCACTGCACGAGGGTCCCTCGTGTATTCAAAATGCGTTGCGCTTGACAAAAACAGCAAGTGCCATGCATATTCCTATATGGGGCGTTGAGCAAAATCCAGAGAAATTGGGCCCTAACCACGCCGAGCTCAAGTCCTATTGTTCAAAAACATTAAACAAAATGTCTTTCAGTGCGGTGGCCGATGGTTTGTTGGATTGGCTTGTGCCGCCGCAACGCCCCAAAAGTGGCAACGCAAGAAGTTTGCCTAAGCATTTACAAAAAAATGACGATGCGCCGCAAATGCAAAGACCCTCGTTGGTCTTGGCGGGTTGTGAGGCGCATGTGTGCTTGATGCAAACAGCTTTAGAGTTGTTAGATAACGAAATAGAAGTTTGGGTGGTCACAGATGCGTGCACATCCCGAACAGAAAGAAATCGTGACGCCGCTTTCGATCGACTCGCTGGCTCTGGCGCAGAACTATTAACAACCGAGATGGTCCTCTTTGAGTGGTTAAAAAACGCGGATCACCCATCATTCAAGCTCGTTCAATCACTCATTAAATAAAAAATGGAGTTTTTATATGCAGTCTTACGATGTTTTTTATCGGCAGTCTATTGAAAAACCAGAACAATTTTGGAGCGATCAAGCGCAACTCATTCATTGGCATGAGCAACCCAAGCAGATTTGTGATTACACCAATCCTCCATTTGCCAAGTGGTATCAAGGAGGCACGACCAATCTTTGTTACAACGCGGTCGATCGACATCTGGAGCAAAGGGGTGATCAACCCGCTTTGATTTATGTCTCTACTGAAACTAATCTAGAAATTACATATACGTTTTCTCAATTGCACGCCGAAGTACAAACCCTGGCCGCTATTTTGCAAACCTTGGGTGTTAAAAAAGGCGATCGGGTTTTAATTTATATGCCCATGATCGCAGAGGCTGCATTTGCGATGTTGGCCTGTGCGCGCATCGGTGCAATCCATTCGGTTGTATTCGGTGGATTTGCTTCACACTCTCTGGCGTCTCGAATTGAAGACGCGACTCCCAAAGTTGTCATTAGTGCAGATGCGGGTTCTCGCGGTGGCAAAGTCGTTTCATACAAACCATTGCTTGATGATGCGATTGCATTGAGTCAACACAAACCGCTAAGCGTTTTGATGGTGAATCGAAATTTAAGTGAATATGCAACTGTGAATGGTCTTGATCATGACTATGCGAGCTTGCGTCAAACGCATCAATCCAAAAAAGTCGATTGCGAATGGTTAGAAAGCACACATCCCAGTTACACCTTATATACATCAGGGACTACAGGTAAACCCAAAGGCGTTCAAAGAGACACGGGTGGTTACTGCGTCGCACTGGCTGCGAGCATGAAACACATTTTTGAAGGTCATGCAGGTGAAACTTATTTTTCAACCTCAGACATCGGCTGGGTCGTGGGTCACAGTTACATCATTTATGGCCCGCTCATTGCTGGCATGGCCACCATCATGTATGAGGGCCTTCCAACACGCCCCGATGGTGGCATTTGGTGGCAGTTGGTTGAAAAATACAAGGTAACCGTGATGTTCAGTGCGCCGACAGCGGTTCGAGTTTTGAAAAAACAAGATCCTGCTTTTCTTTCAAAATATGATTTGTCGTCGCTCAAGGCTTTGTATTTAGCAGGCGAACCGCTCGATGAGCCCACTGCCAAATGGATTTCTGAAAGTTTAAACAAACCCATTATCGACAACTATTGGCAAACGGAAACAGGCTGGCCTATTTTGACAATCGCTAACGGCGTAGAAAAAAAGGCCAGCAAATTCGGTAGTCCTGGTGTGGCCATGTATGGTTACCGTGTCAAATTACTGGATGAAAACACGGGGCAAGAACTCACTGGCGCCAACGAAAAAGGTGTTGTCGTCATTGAAGGGCCATTACCTCCTGGATGTTTGCAAACCGTGTGGGGTGATGATCAACGATTCGTTAAAACCTATTGGACGAGCGTTCCTGGGCAAATGGTTTACTCCACATTTGATTGGGGCATTCGTGACAAAGACGGGTACTTCTTTATTTTGGGTCGCACCGACGACGTGATCAATGTGGCGGGACATCGTTTGGGCACGCGGGAAATTGAAGAAAGCATTTCAAGTCATCCCAATGTGGCAGAAGTGGCTGTGGTGGGTGTTGCAGACGCACTCAAAGGACAACTAGCCATGGCCTTTGTGGTTCCTAAAGATGCCACGGGTTTAGATGAACCCAGTCAAAAATTAAAGTTAGAGGGCGACATCATGAAATTGGTTGATCACCAATTGGGAGCGGTTGCCCGACCTTCTAGGGTTTTATTCGTGAGTTTGTTGCCAAAAACACGAAGCGGTAAATTGCTTCGCAGGGCTATTCAAGCGGTATGTGAAAACCGCGATCCAGGTGACCTTACCACGATCGATGACCCCACACCCTTGCAACAAATCAAAGACCAACTCTCCTGACATGAATCTGACCTTAAATGTTGGTTTTTTCATTCATTTTTTTTAATTTCATCATTTCAGTGGCTAAAATAGTCTAGCGTTAGATTGATTCCAATCTAAGTCGTATTCACTATCCGGTTAAGCCGTGTCGTGAAGGTTTTTTTTCTAACCAGCTAATGTTCCCTCAAGGGGAATGGAGGTCAGCGCAATGAGTGATTCAACTCGTACGGACTCGTCCGTCTATCAAACCTATTCCAATAACACCTACTTATTTGGTGGCAATGCTCCTTATGTTGAGGAGATGTATGAAAGTTATTTGGCCAATCCTGGCAGCGTCCCTGATTCATGGCGTTCTTATTTTGATGCCCTTCAGCATGTTCCTGCAGTGGATGGTTCCCACGATAAAGACGTGCCGCATCTTCCTGTGATCAATGCCTTTGCTGAGCGCGCCAAAGCGGGCGGGACCAAAGTGGTGATGGCCAGCGCTGACGCTGAAATGGGTCGCAAGCGAACAGCAGTACAACAATTGATTGCGGCTTATCGCAATGTGGGTCAACGATGGGCTAACCTTGATCCTTTGCAACGAACAGAGCGTCCCCCTATTCCAGAGCTGGAGCCTTCTTTTTATGGGTTCACAGATTCTGATCAAGAAACTATTTTCGACACGAGCAATACTTTTTTTGGCAAAGATCGCATGAGTTTGCGAGAATTGCTCAACGCGCTCAAAGAAACTTATTGCGGAACGTTGGGTGCCGAATACATGTACACCACCAACCAAGCGCAAAAACGTTGGTGGCAACAAAAATTAGAAAGTATTCGCAGCAAGCCCAATTTCACTGCCGATAAAAAGAAACATATTTTGGATCGACTCACAGCGGCTGAAGGCCTTGAGCGTTTTCTTCATACCAAATACGTCGGACAAAAACGTTTTTCACTCGAAGGTGGCGAAAGCTTTATTGCTTCGATGGATGAACTGATTCAGTTGGCAGGCGCGCGAGGCGTGCAAGAAATTGTGATTGGCATGGCGCACAGAGGCCGACTCAACGTGTTGGTTAATTGCATGGGAAAAATGCCCAAAGATTTGTTTGCAGAGTTTGATCACACAGCGCCCGAAGAGTTGCCCGCAGGCGACGTGAAATACCATCAAGGTTTTAGCTCGGACGTCACAACGCCTGGCGGTCCTGTGCACTTAGCGCTGGCTTTCAATCCATCGCATTTAGAAATTGTTAATCCTGTTGTCGAAGGTTCTGTTCGCGCGCGAATGGATCGACGCGGCGACCCCAAGGGCAATCAGGTATTGCCCGTTTTGGTTCATGGTGATGCGGCCTTTGGCGGTCAAGGTGTCAATCAAGAAACATTGGCTTTGGCGCAAACGCGTGGATACACCACAGGCGGTACGGTTCACATCATCATTAACAATCAAATTGGATTTACAACATCAGATCCAAGAGATATGCGTTCAACCGTTTATTGCACCGATATCGTCAAGATGGTTGAGGCACCTGTTTTGCACGTCAATGGCGATGATCCAGAAGTCGTGGTTCTTGCTACGCAATTGGCATTGGATTTTCGGATGGAGTTTTGTCAAGATGTGGTAGTTGATATCACATGCTTTAGAAAATTGGGCCACAACGAGCAAGATACGCCCAGCCTCACTCAGCCCTTAATGTACAAAAAAATTGCAACGCATCCAGGCACCCGCAAACTTTATGCAGATAAATTAACTGCGCAAGGTATGGGCGACGCATTGGGCGACGAAATGGTTAAGTCCTATCGTGCGGCCATGGAAGCAGGTAAGCATGGTTCAGACCCTTCTCTTACCAATTTCAAAAGCAAATTCTCTGTGGATTGGTCGCCATTTTTAGGAAAAAAATGGACCGACTTTGGAGACACTGCAATTCCTTTGGCAGAGTGGAAACGTTTGGCCGAAAAAATAACGACATTGCCCGCAACAATTTCTCCACATCAATTGGTTAAAAAAGTCATCGACGATCGTGCCTCAATGGGTCGAGGTGATACACCCGTTGATTGGGGAATGGGTGAGCACATGGCTTTTGCTTCATTGGTTGCGAGCGGATTTCCTGTTCGTTTATCTGGTGAAGATAGTGGACGTGGAACATTCACGCATCGCCATGCAGTGATCCACGATCAAAACAAAGAAAAATGGGATATAGGTACTTTTGTACCCTTAGAAAATGTGTCGGAAACACAAGCGCCCTTTGTTGTGATTGATTCGATTTTGTCTGAAGAAGCGGTTCTGGCCTTTGAGTATGGCTACGCATCCAATGACCCGAGCACCTTGGTGATTTGGGAAGCGCAATTTGGCGACTTTGCAAATGGTGCTCAAGTCGTGATTGATCAATTCATTGCTTCAGGCGAAGTCAAGTGGGGTCGTGTCAATGGCCTTACATTGATGTTGCCCCATGGCTATGAAGGTCAAGGACCAGAGCACAGTTCTGCAAGGCTTGAGCGTTTTATGCAATTGGCGGCAGATACCAATATGCAACTCGTTCAACCCACCACAGCAAGTCAGATTTTTCATGTCTTGCGTCGTCAAATGGTGCGTGATTTGCGCAAACCTCTCATCATCTTTACGCCCAAATCTTTGTTGCGCAACAAAGACGCAACATCGCCTATATCGGAATTTACAAAAGGCGGATTCCAAACCGTTATTCCTGAAAGTAAAGAACTCAAAAACGACAAAGTTAAACGAGTGCTTGTTTGCTCAGGAAAAGTTTATTACGACTTGGTCAAAAAGCGTGAAGAAAAAGAACTCAAAGACGTGGCCATCTTGCGCGTTGAGCAGCTCTATCCATTCCCACACAAAGCGTTTGCCAACGAGCTTAAAAAATATCCCAATGCAACCGAGTTGGTTTGGACACAAGACGAGCCGCAAAATCAAGGCGCATGGTTCTTTGTTCAACACTATATTCATGAAAATATGGAAGTCGATCAAAAATTGGGTTACTCAGGTCGCGCTGCGTCCGCATCTCCTGCGGTGGGTTATTCCCATTTACACCAAGAGCAACAAAAGGCCTTGGTTGAAGGTGCATTTGGAAAGCTCAAGGGCTTTATCCTGACCAAATAATTTTTTTTAAATCAAATTCCGAAAGTAAAAAATGTCTATTGTTGAAGTCAAAGTTCCTCAGTTGTCTGAATCTGTTGCAGAAGCGACCATGTTGCAATGGAAAAAGAAAGTCGGTGATCCAGTAGCTGCAGATGAAATTCTGATTGAAATTGAAACCGATAAAGTCGTGCTTGAAGTTCCTGCACCTTCTGCAGGTGTTCTTTCTGAAATTGTGATGGGGGACGGCACAACCGTTTTAGCCGAACAACTCATTGCACGTATCGATACCGATGGAAAAGTCAGTGCTGCTTCTGTTGCTGCATCGCTAGCTGCAACTGCTGCTGCTCCAAAAGCTGCTAGCCCAGCACCCGCATCTCAATCTCACGCCGGAGTGGCCATGCCAGCCGCAGCCAAAATATTGGCCGACAATCAACTCTCTGCAGGCGCCGTGAGCGGAACTGGCAAAGATGGACGCGTTACCAAAGGTGATGCCCTATCTGCGATTGCGTCGGGTGTGAAGCCCACAGCAGTCATTTCAATTGGAGTTACAACAACTACGCTGCCACAGGTTAGTGCACCATCGGTTCAGTTGGGCGATCGACCCGAACAACGCGTTCCCATGACGCGTTTGCGCGCCCGTGTTTCAGAACGCTTGCTTCAGTCGCAAGCCACCAATGCGATATTGACGACTTTCAACGAAGTCAATATGGCGCCTGTTATGGAGATGCGCAAAAAGTTTCAAGAAAAATTTGAAAAAGAACACGGCGTCAAACTTGGCTTCATGAGTTTCTTCGTTAAAGCGGCCGTACATTCACTCAAAAAATATCCCATCCTCAATTCATCGGTGGATGGCAACGACATTGTCTACCACGGCTACTTTGATATTGGTATTGCGGTGGGTTCACCCCGTGGTTTGGTTGTGCCGATTATCAGAAACGCAGATCAAATGAGTTTTGCCGATATCGAAAAGAAAATTGCGGAATACGGTAACAAAGCGCGCGACGGCAAATTGGGTATTGAAGAAATGACGGGCGGTACTTTCTCTATTTCTAATGGCGGCACATTTGGTTCTATGCTGTCAACGCCCATCATTAACCCACCTCAGTCTGCCATTTTGGGTGTGCATGCAACCAAAGACCGCGCGGTTGTTGAAAACGGGCAAATCGTGATCCGTCCGATCAACTATTTGGCGATGTCTTACGATCATCGAATCATTGACGGACGCGAAGCAGTATTGGGCTTGGTTGTGATGAAGGAAGCTTTAGAAGATCCATCGCGCCTTCTCTTTGACATTTAATTTTTAAAAAATCATGAGTAAACAATTTGACGTCATCGTCATCGGCGGTGGACCTGGTGGATATATTGCAGCGATTCGTGCCGCTCAACTGGGCTTTCAAACAGCCTGCATTGATGCATGGAAAAATACGGCGGGCGGTCCTTCGCTAGGCGGCACCTGTACCAATGTGGGTTGCATTCCTTCTAAGGCTTTGTTGCAATCGTCGGAACACTTTGATCACGCCAACCATCATTTTGAAGATCACGGCATTTCGGTCAAAGGCATCAACATGGATATCAAAAAAATGTTGGCGCGTAAAGACACGGTCGTGAAACAAAATAACGATGGGATTTTGTATTTATTCAAAAAAAATAAAATTACTTTTTTCCATGGAACTGGATCATTCGTCCAGGCTGTTGATGGTGCCTATCAAATTCAAGTCAATGACGCAACGAACGAAACCATCACGGGCAAACACATCGTTGTTGCAACGGGTTCTAGTGCACGCGCGTTGCCTGGCACACCCTTTGATGAAGTTAATATTTTGTCAAACGACGGCGCACTCAAAATTGATCACGTGCCCTCTCGATTGGGTTTGATTGGATCAGGTGTGATTGGTCTGGAGATGGGATCGGTTTGGCACAGATTGGGCTCTGAAGTTACCATTCTTGAAGGATTGCCAACATTTTTGGGTGCAGTTGACGAACAAATTGCCAAAGAAGCAAAAAAATCTTTTGACAAACAAGGCCTCAAAATTCAATTAGGCATCACAGTTGGAGAAATTAAAAACTCCAAAAAAGGTGTTTCAGTTACGTATAAAAACGCCAAAGGTGAATATCAACTGTTGGACGTCGACAAGTTGATTATTTCTATTGGTCGAGTTCCCAACACCGACGGTCTTCACGCAGACAAAATTGGATTAAAACTCGACGAGCGCGGCGCCATCGTCGTTAACGACGAGTGCAAAACTAATTTGCCCAATGTGTGGGCGGTGGGTGACGTGGTGCGTGGCCCTATGTTGGCTCACAAGGCAGAAGAAGAGGGCGTTGCTGTTGCAGAGCGTATCGCAGGACAACACGGTCACGTCAATTTCAACACCATTCCTTGGGTCATCTACACCAGTCCAGAAATTGCGTGGGTTGGAAAAACCGAACAGCAACTCAAAGAACAAGGTATTGCTTACAAAGCGGGTACTTTTCCGTTTCTTGCCAACGGTCGCGCTCGCGCATTAGGCGACACCACTGGCATGGTCAAGTTTTTGGCTGACGCAATAACCGACGAAATTTTGGGCGTGCACATTGTAGGGCCGATGGCCAGTGAACTCATTTCTGAAGCTGTTGTAGCCATGGAATTTAAAGCCAGCGCAGAAGACATTGCGAGAATTTGTCACGCACATCCCAGCTTGAGTGAAGCCACAAAAGAAGCCGCATTGGCTGTCGATAAACGCACACTCAACTTTTGATCACCGCTGGTCTTTGGCTTTTATTTTTTGATGTGTTTACATTCGAATTGGTTTTGAATAAAATCTCTGCATAGGCGATATAGTTACGCATCATGTTCGTTCTCCAAGCCTATCATGCTGAAATCAAAAAACGCGGTTATCAAAGCGATGCTGCGCAACTCAACGCCGTCGCCGCTTTGCAAAGGTGCGCCGACGATTGGTCTGTCTATAAAAAAAAACGATCCAACAAAATAAAAAAAATTATCAATCATTTACCTGTACCCAAAGGTGTTTATTTGTGGGGCGGTGTGGGCCGTGGCAAAAGTTTTTTAATGGATTGTTTTTATCAATCCGTTCCTATTCAAAGAAAAACGCGATTGCATTTTCATGAATTCATGCGAGAAGTTCATCGCGAGTTGCGTGATTTGCAAGGCACCGTCAATCCACTCGACGAATTGGCGCGCAGAATTTCTAAGCGATTCAAACTCATTTGCTTTGATGAATTTCATGTGGCTGATATCACAGACGCCATGATTTTGCATCGACTGCTCAGCGCACTTTATGCCAACGAGGTGGGTCTTATCACCACATCCAACTTCAGGCCCGATTTACTTTATCCCGATGGTTTGCACAGAGATCGCATATTGCCTGCCATCGATTTGCTAAATCAAACCATGGATGTGGTTCAGGTTGATGCGGGCGTTGATTACAGACTTCAAACGCTCGAGCAGGCGCAACTCTATCAAACGCCGCTAAGCCAAGAAGTCGAAGCGCAAATGAACGCAACGTTTACCAAGCTTGCAGAAGCGGTCGATGAGTCTCCAACTCTTCAAATCGATTCTCGACAATTTCAAGCGATTCGTCGTGCGGGCGGCATAGTTTGGTTTGATTTTCAGGTGTTGTGCGCTGGCCTGCGGTCTCAAAATGATTACCTTGAAATTGCAGCGCAATTTCATACGGTGTTCCTGAGCAACGTACCCAAAATGAACGAGTCAATGGCGTCACCCGCTCGCCGCTTTACTTTGCTCATCGATGTTTTGTACGATAGGCACATTAAATTAATTATTTCAGCCGAGGTGACACCAGAACAGTTATATACCCAGGGTCCACTTTCTCATGAGTTCCCTCGTACTGTATCTCGACTCAAAGAAATGCAATCCGCCGAATTTTTGTCCCTTCAGCGTCGTCATGTTGATACGGGCCTCACATGATTAGATCAATCTTTTTTGCTTGTATATTTTTACTCGTGCCACTTTTTACCTTGGCGCAAACACAAGCTGAATCTACATCACTCGATCCCCAAATCATCAAAGGCATCGACGTTACCCAAGAAAGAAAAAAATTAGAGCAGCAAAAAATGCATACCAATGATTTATTTAAAAATGAAACCAAAATTTGTTACTCTAAATTTGCCGTCAACGATTGCAAAGCAACAGCCAAGCAAAAAAATATTACAACCCTCAACGAAATCAGACGTCAAGAAATTATTCTCAACGACATAGAGCGTAAGAAAAAAGCGGGAGATGCGATTGATCGATACGAAGAAATAATGTCTTTCGAAAAAGCACTCGAAAATGAAAAAAATCGTCAAAAATTATTAGACGCTCAATACGAGAGAGAGCAAAATTTAAAGAAGAAACAAGAAGACGCTGAAAAAAAGAAGCAAGACGAGTCTAGCAATATTCAAAATAAAAATGCACAAATCAAATCCGTTCAGGACAAGGAAGCCAATCAAGATCAAAAAATAAACAACGCAGGCTCTGAAAGGTCCAAATACGAAAAAAAGCTTTTAGACGCTCAAGAACACAAAAAATCCGTTTTAGATAGAAACGCCAGTCGTAGAGACACGCCCTCTGACCCTCTACCCATACCGGGTCAGCCGACAAAGTCGCCCTAAAAATGTCCGACTATTCTCAACTCCAAAAAATGGTCCTCGAAGTTTTTAATTCTTCAGGCCCTTTAGCTCGCTCTACCGAACAATTCAAACCCAGAGATGGTCAAACGCAAATGGCATTGGCAGTGGCCAAACTTGTCGAAGAGGGCGGATCGTTGGTTGTAGAAGCAGGCACGGGTGTGGGCAAAACCTATGCGTATCTGGTTCCCGCCTTATTAAGCGGCGAAAGAATCTTGCTCTCAACCGCCACCAAAACATTACAAGATCAATTATTTTCTAGAGACCTACCCAAACTGCTCGAAGTGCTCAATTTGCCGCTTCGAACCGCACTCCTTAAAGGTCGTTCCAGTTATTTGTGTCAGCATCGTCTCGATTTAGTTCATGAACAAACCATGCTGGCTGATCGAAGTGCTGTTGATCTTTTAGTCAAAGTAAAAAAATGGGCACCTCAAACTACAACGGGCGATTTGTCTGATTTGCCAGGCCTTGATGAACGATCGTCTCTCATTCCCTACATCACATCATCGCGCGACAACTGTATGGGTTCCGAGTGCAGCTTTTGGCGAGAGTGTCATGTCAATCAAGTCAGACGCGAGGCCATGGCCGCTGACATTGTGGTGATCAATCACCATTTGTTTTTTGCAGATTTAGTGGTGCGCGAATCGGGTATGGCCGAAATTTTACCCAGCGTTCGTGTTGTTATTTTTGATGAGGCACATCAACTTAATGAAACGGGCACACAGTTTTTAGGTCAGCAAATCACAACAGGGCAGTTGCTTGATTTCACCCACGACCTATTGGCCGCAGGAATCCAATTGGCCAAAGGTCTTGCCGATTGGACAGCCATTGCTTCGCAAGTCGAATTGGCCACACGAGATCTGCGATTAACCATTGGCAAGCATCCCAACTCCACCAAACTCAAATGGGTCGATGAAATACCTGAAGGCATTCATGATGACTCATGGAACTCATCTTGGGACGCGCTTGTATTCGCCATCGAACAAGCAATGACGCATCTTGAAAATGTTTTAGAAATCGCGCCAGATTTTGAAAAATTACAAGCAAGAGCCACAGAGGTTTTAAACACCATTTCATTTTTTAGAAAACCCTGCGAATTGGGTCAGGTGCGATGGGTTGATGTCACCAGTCAAGCTCGCTTCGTACAATCACCATTGGATATTGCGCAGGTTGTTCAATCCCGAATGATCCAAACAGAATTTGTTGGCAGTGATGAAGGTCAAACCGCAAACACTACAACCAATTTGCCAAGAAGTTGGATTTTTACTTCTGCTACTTTAGGTACAGACGATCAATTGAGTTGGTTCACACAACCCTGTGGTTTATCTCAATCGACCATACTCAAAGTTGATAGTCCATTCGATTACGGACAACAAGCTTTTTACTACGTGCCTGCAGATATGGTCGAGCCCAAAAGCCCATTGCATTCCGAGCAAGTAGCAGTGTTGTCACAGCAAGTGGCTCGCGCATTAGGCGGTCGAACACTGGTACTCACAACAACACTCAGAGCGCTCACCGCTATTTCCGATATTTTGAAAGAAGATTTAGATCAGCCCAACGACCCAGAGGTGCTGTATCAAGGTCAATACCCCAAGAGATACCTCATGGATCGATTCAGGCAGGCGATAGAGCCGCAACAGCGAGGTTGTGTGCTTGTTGCGTCTGCCAGTTTTTGGGAGGGCATTGATGTGCCTGGTGAAGCCTTGCAAGCCGTTATCATTGATAAATTGCCTTTTCCTCCACCTGGAGACCCGATGGTCGAGGCTCGTTCGCAGCGTTTAACCAGTTTAGGAAAAAGCCCATTTAATGATTACGCCATGCCTGAGGCCGCTATTTCTCTTAAGCAGGGTGCTGGCCGACTCATTAGGCGCGAGACCGATCACGGTGCGCTCATTATTTGCGATAAGCGCTTAATCACAACCGGATATGGGAAAAGACTTTTGTCTGGTTTGCCGCCGATGCGCCGCATTCAAACTCGAGTTGAATTTGATGCGGCTATTCAAGAACTTACCAAATTCGATACCAAGGTTTTTTAATTTCGTCCGTTCCAAGTTTAGGCAATGTAGGTGCAGGCACTTTTTTATCTTTGCCATAGGTGGAATCAAAGACGCGTTGGATATCATTTTTTAATTGCGTCAAACCCAATGCTTCATAAGATTTAATTAATATTTTTAAAGCTTCTTCATTGGAAGGTACATCCGGATATTCGGCGATCGTGCTTTGGGCACGATTGATCGCTGCAACATAAGCACCTTTTTTAAAATAAAAATCAGCAACTTTGATTTCTGATCTTGAGAGGTTATTCAAAATAAATTGCATCCGCATTTTTGCATCTTCTGAATACTTCGAATTGGGAAAACGCGCAACCAATTCTTTGAACGCAGCAAATGCATCTTTGGCGGCCATTTGATCGCGTTCAGAAATATCTTGTGAGACGATGCTCGAAAAAAATCCTGAATCATCGTTGAAATTCACGATCCCTTTTAGAAAGTATGCATAGTCGAGTGCAGGGCTGGCGGGATTTAATTTAATGAATCGATCCAAAGTTGCGGTTGCCAAGATGGGTTCATCATTTTTATATTGCGCATAGGCTTTTTCGAGTTGGGCTTGTTGACCTAAAACCGTACCCGTTGCGCGGCCTTCTAACTTTTCATACAAACCGACGGCTTTATCGTATTTGAGATTGTCCATTTGCTCGCGCGCTTCAGCGTAGATTTTTTCTGGTGTCCATCCTGCCGTTTGGTCTTTTTCGTCCAAAGAGCAACCCGCGATGATGAGAGAAATGCAAACAACAGATAATCGGAAGATCCTATGCACGGCAAACCCTTTTCTTTTAAAAACAAACCTTGGCTCTATTATCAACTATGAAAGATCAAACGCTTGAAGACGAAGATTTTTCGATGGCGTCGGTCGACACCGAGGTTGAGCGACGAAAATTGTCCGTTCCCATTTCGATGCACGGCCAACGGCTCGATCGCTTTTTAGCCGACTCTATTTATGAATTTTCACGCAGTTATTTGCAACATCTGATGAGTCTTGGGTACGTCAAACTACAGAGTGACAAGCCCATTCTGAAGGCCTCATACCGAGTGAAGGCAGGCGAAGAATACCAAATTGAGCTTTTCCCTACCGATGAGTCCAATGCTTTTGTTCCACAACCCATTCCCATTGACATCGTCTTTGAGGACGAATCAATTTGGGTCATTCATAAGCCTGCGGGCCTGGTGGTCCATCCTGCGCCAGGAAATTGGAGTGGAACCTTGCTCAACGGTTTATTGGCTCTTGACAGCCGAGCGTTGAGCGTTCCAAGGGCGGGCATCGTTCACCGATTGGATAAAGATACCAGCGGTTTGATGGTTGTGGCACGTACCCGTCAAGCGATGGACGCCTTAGTCGATATGATTGCCCAGAGAGAAATAAAGCGGGAGTATCTTGCTATCGGACACCGAAGTTGGAGCGGACCACAAGTGCGCGAAATCCAATTGCCAATTGGCAGGGATCCCAAAAATCGAATTCGCATGGCGGTGGTCGACTTATCCAAAAATTCAGGCAAAGAGGCGCACACCACGCTTAGTTGCTTAGACACTCAAGCCGAGGGTTGTTTGGTTCATTGCCAGTTGCACACGGGCAGAACCCATCAAATCAGGGTTCACATGGCTGCCATTGGGCATCCCCTTTTGGGAGATGTTATCTATGGAGGCAAGCCCTTAGAAGGCATCGGTGGACAAGCCTTACATGCCTTTCGATTGAGTTTTTCTCACCCTTTTACCCACAAATACTTGAGTTTTAAGCTCGATTTGCCGACTGATATCCAAAATGGATTGAGGCTGTGGGGCCTCAGTTACAATTAGAACGCAGGGTAAAACCGATGTTTTCAAGCGATTGGACATCTCCCTTTCCTCAATTTTAGAGTTTGACACGGAAATAAAACATGAATACGGCGGATGCCAAACGTATCCTTGAAACAGCATTGATTTGTTCTCATCAACCGATGAATCTTCGAGATTTGCAAACACTTTTCAATGATGATATGGGCGTTGATACGATCAAAACCTTGCTGGAATCCCTGCAGTTGGATTGGACAACCAAGGGCGTTCAATTGGTTCAAGTTGCAACGGGTTGGCGCTTTCAAAGTCGTCCCGAAATGCGCGAGTACTTAGATCGATTACACCCCGAAAAACCACCTAAATACAGTCGCGCTGTCATGGAAACATTGGCCATCATTGCCTACCGCCAGCCCGTTACTCGGGGTGATATGGAAGATATTCGCGGTGTCACCATCAATTCGTTGATCATCAAACAATTAGAAGACCGTGGATGGGTTGAAGTGATTGGTCATCGCGAAACCGTCGGCAGGCCTGGTCTGTATGCAACCACCAAACAATTTTTAGATGATTTAGGTCTTACTTCTCTAGAGCAGTTGCCACCAATGGATACAGAAATGGGCGCGCTCGAAGAGAACTTCATGCCATTACAAAACGCAATCGATGTCAATCAACTCACCATGGCTTTGGAGACCGAACCGGAGACTGTAGATGAGACCTTCACTGAAGAACAAGGGCCTACCCCGCTACATGATGACATCCCCACGAGCCACTGAACCCAACAAAAGTATTCCAGAAGATCCATTGCAAGCCAGCCATGCTGAGTCTGGCGATATTGATTTTGACGATATTGTTGCTGGCGTCTTTGATGAGCCATTAGATCCCATACAACTTCAAGCACCTAAGCGTGTTTTATTACCGCAAACCGATACGCCCAAATTACACAAAGTTTTAGCTCAAGCAGGTTTGGGCTCGCGCGTTGACATGGAAAAATTAATTGCCGAGGGGCGCGTGAGCGTCAATCAAGAAGTGGCGCATGTGGGTCAACGCATTCAATACGGCGATCAAATCAAGGTCAACGGCAAACCCGTTCAAGTCAGAATTGCACTTTCTGCACCGCGCGTCATTGCGTATCACAAGCCTGCAGGTGAAATCGTCTCACACGATGACCCGCAAAACAGACCCACCGTATTTAGAAAATTACCCAGGGTCTATCATGGCAAATGGCAATCTGTGGGTCGCCTCGATCTCAACACCGAGGGCTTGCTTTTATTCACCGATTCAGGCGAGTTGGCCAATCAATTGATGCATCCGCGCTTTGGCTTAGAGCGTGAATACGCGGTGCGTGTTTTAGGCGCACTAAGCAACGAAGAAAAAAAGAAGCTGTTGGATGGCGTGCAACTCGAAGACGGACCCGCACAATTTGCAAGTTTAGAAGACGGTGGCGGTGATGGTGCCAACTGCTGGTACAGAGTTACCATCAACGAAGGGCGCAATCGTGAGGTCAGACGCATGATCGAAGCAGTTGGGCATGCGGTCAGCCGATTGATACGCATTCGGTATGGAGCAGTTGCGCTTCCACGTGGCCTTCAACGGGGCGACTGGATGGAGTTGGGCGAACTCGATATTGCCCAACTTTTAAGAACGGCCTCCAAACCGATCAAAAAAAGTACCCCACTCATTGGGGCCGAAAGCCTTTATCAACAAAGAAAAGAAGATGCGGCTTCAAAATCCAGAAAAAGAAGCCCTAGAAAAGCGACCGCGCCAAGTCGAAAGTCTCGTTAAACCTACTTTCAGTTGATAAACCTTGTTTCTAAGGGTGATGCAGTCCCTTTTTACAGGGGAATTCACTAGTTCAAGCTAAAATAGGTTGGCTTTAGGCCACTGTGGCCTTTTCTTCATTCTCAAGGAATTATTTCAATGGCAATCGAACGTACTCTTTCCATCATCAAACCAGACGCTATTGCAAAAAATGTCATCGGTCAAATTTATTCGCGCTTTGAGGGCGCTGGTCTCAAAATCATCGCATCACGCATGGCGCATTTGTCTAAAGCCGAAGCCGAAGCTTTTTATGGGGTTCACAAAGAACGTCCTTTTTTCAATGATTTGGTCAAATTCATGATCTCGGGTCCTGTGATGATTCAAGTTCTAGAAGGTGAAAACGCCATTCTCAAAAACCGCGATTTGATGGGCGCAACCGATCCCAAAAAAGCAGCTGCCGGCACCATCCGTGCTGATTTTGCTGACAGCATCGACGCCAATGCGGTACATGGTTCAGATGCCGCTGAAACAGCCCGTCAAGAAGTCGCGTTCTTCTTTGCAGGTCTCAACGTTTTCAATCGTTAATTTTTAAAAAGCGATTCACCATGTCGGTCAATTTGTTGGAATTCGATCTCGATCGATTGACCGAATGGTGTGAAAGCGTGAGAGAAAAAAAATTCCGCGCAACTCAATTATTTAGGTGGATCCATCAAAAGGGTGAGAGCCAATTTGATGATATGACTGATCTTGCAAAGTCTTTGCGTGAAAAACTTCACGCTACGGCTTGCATCACGCCCATGCCGATTTTGTCGAGGCACAATTCTGCTGACGGGACCATCAAGTGGTTGTTTGATGCGGGAGACGGTAACGCCATCGAAACCGTTTTTATTCCAGAAGAAGATAGAGGCACCTTGTGTGTTTCTTCGCAAGCGGGATGTGCGGTGGGGTGCCCATTTTGTTCAACGGGCTATCAAGGTTTTAGTCGTAATTTAAGCACCGCCGAAATTTTGAGTCAGTTGTGGACTACCGAACACCTATTGCGAAAAGAAAAAAATCAAACCGAGCGCGTCATCACCAATGTCGTCATGATGGGCATGGGTGAGCCATTACAAAACTACGATGCGCTGATACCTGCACTCAAAACCATGCTCAGCGAGCACGGATATGGCTTGTCTCGCAGGCGTGTCACCGTATCCACATCGGGCGTTGTGCCCATGATCGAGCGCTTAGCCAATGATTGCCCTGTGGCCTTGGCTGTGTCGTTGCACGCACCCACCAACGAATTGCGCAATCGTTTGGTTCCCCTTAATATCAAATATCCTCTCGAAGAATTGTTAAGCACTTGCAAAGATTATTTGCTCAAGGCGCCACGTGATTTCATCACCTTCGAATATTGCATGCTTGACGGTGTGAATGATTCACCCGAACACGCACAGGCTTTGATTCAGTGGGTACAACACGACCCAAGCGGTTCTATTCATTGCAAATTCAATCTCATTCCATTCAATCCATTTCCGCAATCCGGTTTGTTGCGCTCACCCCATCCGCGCGTGCGCGCGTTTGCAGATTTATTAAGCGCGGCAGGCATTGTCACTACGATTCGAAAAACACGCGGTGACGATATTGACGCTGCGTGCGGTCAACTCGCGGGCGATATTCAAGATCGAACGCAGATGAAAAAAAGAAGACAAAATTCTGAAGTGATTCCATTGGTTCAGGCGTCCGTATGAATAATTCTCAATTACCAATTCCATTTTCTGCGCCGCTCGCCAGAAAAACACAACAAGCCCAAGTGGTTTGGGGTTCGCGCGTCGTCACCGTTGGCGGCTCTGCACCCGTTCGCATTCAATCCATGACCAATACCGATACGGTCGATGTAATTGGTACCGCGATTCAAGTCAAAGAACTTGCGATTGCGGGCTCAGAGATGGTTCGTATCACGGTCAACACACCAGAGGCTGCTCAAGCTGTTCCGCACATTCGCGAGCAACTCGACAAAATGGGCATTGATGTTCCGTTGGTGGGTGATTTTCACTACAACGGTCATCGCTTGCTCACCGAGCATCCCGAATGCGCACAGACACTTTCCAAATACCGCATCAACCCTGGCAACGTGGGTAAAGGTGACAAGCACGACAAACAATTTTCACAAATGATTGAAGCGGCGATTCGCTGGAACAAAGCAGTTCGAATTGGCGTCAATTGGGGTAGCTTGGATCAAGAATTACTCGCGCAACTTATGGATGAAAATGCCAGTCGACCAAGTCCTTGGGACTCCAAGCAAGTGATGTATGAGGCCTTGATTCGATCGGCTGTTGACTCTGCAAAACTGGCCGAACAAATCGGTTTAGCGGGCAATCAAATCATTCTCAGTTGCAAAATGAGTGGCGTGCAAGATTTGGTTGCTGTTTATCGCGCGTTGGCCAAGCGTTGTGATTACTCCTTGCATCTAGGTTTAACAGAAGCGGGTATGGGCACCAAAGGCACGGTTGCTTCTTCCACTGCGCTCTCACTTTTGTTGCAAGAAGGAATCGGCGACACCATCCGTGTATCTCTCACACCGCAACCGGGTGAAGCGCGCACGCAAGAAGTATTAATCTCTTCTGAAATTTTACAATCCTTGGGTATTCGAACTTTTGTGCCAAGCGTGACCGCTTGTCCAGGTTGTGGTCGAACAACCAGCACCACGTTTCAAGAATTAGCAATGCAAATCGATAATTTTTTACGCGCGCAAATGCCAGTGTGGAAAGCCACTTACCCTGGCGTCGAAAACCTAAAAGTTGCCGTGATGGGTTGTATCGTCAATGGACCCGGTGAAAGCAAGCATGCTGACATTGGCATCAGCTTGCCTGGAACAGGCGAGGCGCCTGCAGCACCTGTGTTTATCGATGGTCAAAAAGCGCTCACACTCAGAGGTGAAAATATCGCTCATGAATTTCACCAATTGGTTGAGCAATATGTAGAGCGCAAATACGGTGCGACTTCAACTTCACCTTCGCACGCATAAGTCATGGCAGAAAAAATATCAGCAGTCAAAGGAATGAACGATCTCTTGCCCGAACAAACGGGCAGATGGGAGTGGCTCGAGGCCAAATTTCGTTCGGTTATGCAAACGTATGCCTATCAAAATATTCGAACACCGATTGTTGAACCCACTGCGTTGTTTGTCAGAGGTTTAGGAGAGGTCACCGATATTGTCGAAAAAGAAATGTATTCGTTTGAAGACAAGATGAACGGTGAGCACCTCACGCTAAGACCCGAGTCCACTGCTGGCGTTGTTCGCGCGGTCGTCGAGCACAATTTGTTGTATGAGGGTGGTCGTCGTCTTTACTACATGGGTCCAATGTTTAGGCATGAGAGACCACAACGCGGTCGTTATCGGCAATTCCATCAACTCGGTGCTGAGGCATTGGGTTTTTCAGGACCCGAAGTAGACGCCGAATTGATTTTGATGGCACATGCGTTTTGGAAATCCTTGGGTTTGCAGCACGTGCGTTTAGAACTCAATAGTCTGGGTCAGCCCGACGAGAGACTGCGACACCGCAGCGATTTAATCGCTTACTTAGAAAAAAATCTACATTTACTTGACGATAATGCCAAGAGACGTCTTCATACCAATCCATTGCGCGTGTTAGATACAAAAAATCCAGCCATGCAAGAATTGGCGCAGTGCGCGCCTCAATTACTCAATTATTTGGGTGACGCGTCACAAGCGCATTTCAATGCAGTCAAAAATATTTTGGATGCGCAAGGCGTCGCGTACAGCATCAACCCTCGATTGGTTCGAGGCATGGACTATTACAACCTCACTGTGTTTGAATTCATCACCGAACAATTGGGCTCACAAGGCACCATTTGTGGCGGTGGCCGATATGATTATTTGATTGAACAAATCGGCGGTAAGCCTGCGCCTGCTGTTGGCTGGGCATTGGGTGCCGAGCGAGTCCTTGAATTGCTCAAAGAGCAAAACGCGCCCCACCATGCTCCTGCCATCGATGCCTATGCCATCGTGCCCGACGCGGCCTCGCTTCCCCAAGTGATTCAAACCATTGAGCAATTGCGTCAAATGGGTGTTCGGATTCAAATGCATTCACCTGCGCACTCAGCAACGGGTTCAGGCATGGGCAGCCTGAAGTCGCAATTTAAAAAAGCAGATGCCAGCGGTGCATTGCACGCGCTTATTTTTGGTGAACAAGAACTCTCCAATCAACAAGTCACTATCAAATCACTCAGGGACGGAGAAGGCGAACAACGCTTGGTCCATCTAAATGAATTACCGCTGTGGGGCCCCGCTCTACAATCACAGTCTTCGTAGACATTGACAACGCATAGGATTCGCATGGCCTCGCATCTCGATTTAGAAGAGCAAGAACAATTAGATGATTTCAAACATTTTTGGAACCGTTGGGGAAACCTCATCTCTTGGATACTCATTTTAATTTTGGGCTCCTATGCTTCATGGAACGGTTGGCAGTATTGGCAACGACAACAAGCCGCGCAAGCCGCTGTGTTGTTCGAGACCGTTGAAAAAGCAATCACAACCGCAGACATTCCATTGCTTGATCGTTCTTTGGCCGATATCAAAGATAAGTTTGGATCGACCACCTTTGCGCATCAGTCCGCGATGCTTGCATCCAGAGTCTATGCTGATCAAAACGACTTATTCAAGGCGCAATCTTCGCTCGAGTGGGTTCTTTCAAAGTCTAATGATTCGGGCTATCAATCCTTGGCCCGGTTGCGTTTGTCTACGCTTGCCATTGAAAATAAAAAATTCGATCAAGCCAAAAGCATATTGGACACAAAATTTCCCATTGCATTTCAACCCTTGGTTGACGATCGTTTAGGAGACGTTGCTTTGCTAGAAAACAAGCCCGATCAAGCCAAGACTTATTTTCTAACTGCGTGGAAAGCGATGGACGTTCAATCAGACTATCGTCAAATTTTAGATATGAAATTAGCGGCCCTCGGTGTTGATCCTAAATTAGAAAGCGCAAGCAAGTGATCAAGATTTTTCAATCATTCATGACTCAATTGGCATTCTGGATTGCTGTTGTGCTTCTTGTCGGTTGTGGATTGCCAAGACCGCAGCCCAACGAACTCGGACCTGTCAAAGTGACTCAAGAGGTTCAGCAATTGTGGACAGCCAATTTAGGTCGATCGGTTAATCTTTTACAAATGATTGCCAACGTCAATGGAAAAATTGCGTTTGCCAGCGACTCGGGTCTTGTGACTGTTGTTGATTCATCAACAGGCAAAGAATTAAATCGTACGCAGTTGCCCGTCAAGATTAACGCAGCGATGGGTTTCGATGGCAAGCGCCTTGCTCTTGTGAGCCAAAACAACGAATTAATTGTTTTAGAAGATGGCGCTGTCAAATGGCGTACCAATCTAGAGGCTCAAGCCTACACAGCGCCACTCGTCGCTGGTGAACGTGTTTTTGTTTTGCTTGCCAATCGCACGATTCAATCCTTTGATGGTACGACAGGTCGTGTTTTATGGACACAAAAGCGAACAGGTGAAACACTTGTGTTGCAACAACAAGGTGTTTTATTGCCATTTCAAAACACGCTCGTTACGGGCTTTTCGGGCCGCTTAGCCGCACTCAATCCCGATACGGGTGTTAGCCTTTGGGAGACAACGCTTGCGGTACCTAGAGGTATCAACGATTTAGAGCGACTCGTCGATTTGGTGGGGCGAGCCAGTAGACAAGGCGATACAATTTGCGCACGCGTGTTTCAAGCTCAAGTCGGATGCGTTAATGCGCGACGTGGTGAATTTTTATGGGCTAGACCATCGGTTGGTGTTCAAGGCATTAATGGAAATGCAGATGTTTTATTCACGACTGAATCCAATGGTGTTGTCCTTGCATGGGATCGCAAAAATGGCGAACGCATTTGGGATACAGATAGACTCAAGTACAGAAATTTAACCGCACCTTTGTTCACACCCAAAGCCATTGTCATTGGAGACAATGGTGGAAACATTTATTTGCTTTCACCCAAAGACGGCTCGCTACTCAATCGAATTCAAACCAAAAGCGATGGATTTGCTTCCGCCCCAACCAGCATCGATAATGGGTTTGTCATTCTCACGGCATCGGGCAATTTATTGGCCTATCGATTGCCATAACCAAAGACTCCATGTGAAACCCGTTGTTGCCTTGGTAGGGCGCCCTAATGTAGGCAAATCAACCCTCTTTAATCGAATTACCAAGTCGCGCGATGCCATCGTGGCCGACTACGCGGGTCTCACGCGTGATCGTCACTATGGCAACGCCAAGTTGGGCAAACACGAGTTCATCGTCATCGACACTGGTGGATTTGAGCCTGACGCCACCGATGGAATTTTTAAAGAAATGGCCAAGCAAACGCGTCAAGCCGTTGCAGAAGCCGACGTGGTTATTTTTGTTGTGGATGCAAGAGCTGGCGTTTCTGCGCAAGACCACGACATTGCCAACTATCTGCGCAAGCTGCACAAAATTTGTCTGCTCGTTGCCAACAAAGCCGAAGGCATGACGCAAGGCATTCAATTGGGAGAATTTTTCGAACTCGGTTTTGGCGAAGTTCTTCCCGTTTCTGCCGCACATGGCGAAGGTATTCGAAGTCTCATTGAAATTGCGATTGAATCATTGGCATTGCCTGATATTGAAGAAGTTGAATCGGATGAAGACGACGAAAACCGCCCTATCAAATTAGCCGTTGCAGGCAGACCTAACGTTGGCAAATCAACGCTGATCAACACATGGTTGGGTGAAGAGCGTCTGGTAGCTTTTGATTTGCCTGGCACAACGCGCGACGCCATCTCTGTTCCGTTTGAGCGCAAGGGCCAAATGTTTGAGCTCATCGATACAGCAGGTTTGCGTAGAAAAGGAAAAGTGTTCGAAGCAATCGAAAAATTTTCTGTTGTTAAAACATTGCAAGCGATTGAATCGGCCAACGTTGTTTTGTTATTGATCGATGCAGAGCAAGGTGTCACAGATCAAGACGCCCACATCGCAGGCTTTATTTTGGAGTCGGGTCGTGCGGTGGTGCTAGCCATTAACAAATGGGATGCGGTTGGCCCATATCAACGCGAATTGGTTCAACGATCCATCGAAACGCGCTTGGCTTTTTTAAAGTTTGCCAAACTTCATTTGATTTCAGCAAAAAAACGCCAAGGTTTAGGTCCCGTTTGGGTTTCCATCATTCAGGCGCAAAAGGCAGCGATGGTCAAAATGCCAACGCCTGTATTAACGCGAATTCTTCAAGAAGCTGTTCAGTTTCAGGCGCCTAAGCGTTCGGGGATGTTCAGACCTAAGCCTCGCTACGCTCATCAAGGGGGTATGAACCCGCCCGTGATCGTGGTCCATGGCAACTCTCTTGAACATGTGACCGATTCTTACAAGCGTTATTTAGAGGGCCGTTTTCGAAAAGAATTCAAGTTAGAGGGTACCCCTATGCGTATCGAAATGAAAACTTCTCACAACCCCTACATTGACAAAGAATCCTAAAAAGTAAAATTAATTAGTTAATTAATACCCATTTTTCAAAAAAGGTGCTTACTCTGTAGTAAGATCAGACTATCATCACTATTACCACTTTCAACACGGAGAATATCGTGAGCAACAAAGGCCAACTCTTGCAGGATCCATTTCTCAACATTCTGCGCAAAGAACATGTACCCGTTTCAATTTATTTGGTCAACGGCATCAAATTACAAGGACAAGTCGAATCGTTTGATCAGTATGTTGTGTTGCTCAGAAACACAGTCACGCAAATGGTTTACAAGCACGCCATTTCAACCATTGTTCCAGCACGCGCTGTCAATTTCAATTTGACCGAGGTCGAAGAAACGCCCGTATCTTAATGAGTCTATTCACGGCGACTATTTGTTTGATCGTCTTTGATTGAAGTTTCTCAACCTGAAACAGCATCTGCTATCTTAGTGGGTGTTGATTTAGGCTTGACTCATTTTGACTCGCAATTGAGTGAATTGGGATTGTTGGCTCAAACAGCAGGTTTAATACCCGTATCAAAAATAGTTTGTAAGCGAAAAGCACCAGACCCTGCGCTGTTTGTGGGTTCAGGAAAAGCAGATGAGATCAAAGCGATGGCTGAGTTGCATCAAGCCACTGAAATTTTATTTGATCAAGCATTAAGCCCTGCACAGCAACGAAATTTAGAGCGACACATTGGCTTACCCGTCAATGATCGAACCTTGTTGATTCTTGAGATTTTTGCGCAACGCGCACGTAGCCACGAAGGTAAATTGCAAGTTGAGTTAGCAAGGTTGCAATACCTCAGTACACGATTGGTTCGGCGTTGGTCTCACCTTGAGAGACAAAGCGGTGGAATTGGCAACAGAGGCGGTCCAGGCGAAACCCAGATCGAACTAGATCGACGCATGATTGGCGAGTCCATCAAACGAACCAAAGAACGATTAGAAAAAGTAAAAAAACAACGTAATACACAACGACGCCAAAGACAAAAATTTTCTGTCTTCAATATTTCATTGGTGGGATACACCAACGCAGGCAAATCCTCTTTATTCAATTCACTCGTCAAGGCCAAGTCGTATGCTGCAGACCAGTTGTTTGCGACTTTGGATACAACGACGCGACAAATTTATCTCAATCAAGGCGCCGATCAAGGCATACAAGCGTCTTTATCTGATACGGTGGGTTTTATTCGGGATTTGCCACACGGATTGATTGACGCATTTGAAGCCACGTTGCAAGAGTCGACAGAGGCAGATTTGTTATTGCACGTGGTGGACGCATCGCATCCCGACTTTTTGGAGCAAATGGCGCAAGTGGCAATGGTTTTAGAAGAAATTGGCGCATCCGATATCGATCAAATGCTGGTCTTCAACAAATCGGATGCACTACCCAACGAACAAATGCCATTCATACTCAGCGATAATTACGAAATGAATGGTAAAACAATGCACAGACAGTTCGTGAGCGCCAAAACAGGGCAGGGCTTAGACCAGCTTAGAGAATTCCTCACCATTGCAGCCAAAAACCACCGACAAGTGACTTTTCCCGATACCACTATAACCAACCATGTTTAAGGGTTATACAAGGCGATTGAGTTTAGGCACAATTAACACTTTCACTTTCCCACTGAGCCCATCCTCGCATGAATCTAAATCTAAAATTTTTAAGTCCCCGTGTTTGGCTAGGCCGACTTCGCGGTATGTTCAACCTCAATGACGGTAAGTGGGGACGCAGTGGCGATCAAGCCAGTCAAGGTTCATCTGAGCCTCCTGGCAAGCCTCCGGAGTCAGATAAACCCCCACCCCAACGTCCGCAGGGAGGCCCGCCAGATCTAGACGAATTGTGGAGAGATTTCAATAAAAAACTCGGCCGTATGTTTGGTGGAAATGGAAAAGAGCCGCCTGATGGCGGTAAAAAGGGCGGAAACTGGGGTGGTTTTCCACCCGACTTCAAAGGACTGCGTATCGGTGCAGGGGTGATCGGTGGTGTTGCTCTTTTGATTTGGTTGGCAACAGGCTTCTTTATTGTTCAAGAAGGTCAACAAGCCGTCATTACACAATTTGGTGGCTATCACAGCACCGTTGGCGCGGGTTTTAACTGGCGCATGCCTTTTCCCATTCAGCGACATGAATTGGTATTTGTGACTCAAATTCGTTCACTCGATATTGGGCGCGATGCAGTCGTCAAAGCCACGGGCTTGCGTGAATCAGCAATGTTGACCGAAGACGAAAATATTGTTGAAATTAAATTTGCCGTTCAGTATCGACTCACCGATGCACGCGCTTATTTATTCGAAAGTAAAAATCCAACCGATGCAGTGATGCAAGCAGCAGAAACTGCCGTTCGCGAAGTAATTGGAAAAATGCGCATGGATGCTGCCTTGTCTGAAGAGCGCGATCAAATTGCAACTCGAGTTCGAAAAATCATGCAAGTGATTTTGGATCATTACAAAGTCGGCATTGAAGTGGTGGGTATCAACATGCAGCAAGGTGGTATTCGTCCGCCGGAGCAAGTACAAGCCGCATTTGACGATGTGCTCAAAGCTGGTCAAGAACGTGAGCGCGCTAAAAATGAAGCCGAAGCCTATGCCAATGATGTGATTCCTAGAGCTGTGGGTGCAGCTTCACGTCTTAAGCAAGAAGCCGATGCTTACAAATCCAAAATCGTCGCGCAATCACAAGGTGATGCTCAGAGATTTAAATCTTTACTTACTGAATATCAAAAAGCACCGCAAGTCACGCGAGACCGCTTGTACATCGATGCAATGCAACAGATGTACAGCAACGTCACTAAAGTATTGGTGGAATCGCGTCAAGGCTCCAACATGCTCTATTTGCCTTTAGACAAAATCATGCAGATGACATCCGCGAACACGCCAGTGATCGGCGGTGGTGCGGCAACTACGCCTGACTCCTCATCTTCCAATTCATCTACCAACAATTCTTCGACTGCGCCCAGTAGCGACATCCGATCCAATCGAGATGGTCGTCAGCGCGATAGAGATGGACGTTAAGGAAAAAACATCATGAATAGAATCGGTTTTTATATTGCATCGGCTCTGGTTGCATTGTTGTTTTTGAGCTCAACTGTTTTTGTCGTTGATCAGCGACAATTTGGCGTCGTGTATTCGTTTGGTCAAATTAAAAAAGTGATAAGCGAACCGGGACTCAACTTCAAGTTGCCCCCTCCATTGCAAAACGTAAATTTCATCGACAAACGTTTGCTCACCCTAGACAACGCTGACAGTGAGCCCATGTTGACGGCTGAAAAGCAACGCATGATTATTGATTGGTATGTGCGTTGGAGAATCACCGAGCCATCGCAATATATTCGAAATGTCGGACTCGATGAAAAAGCAGGCGCGCAACAACTCAGTCGCGTGGTGCGTAATGCATTTCAAGAAGAAATTAACAAACGAACTGTAAAAGATTTGATTTCACTTAAGCGTGAGGCCCTCATGGCCGACGTCAAGAGCGAAGTTCTTGAAAAAGTCAAAGGTGAAAAACCTTGGGGCATTGACGTCATCGATGTACGAATTACACGCGCTGATTATGTTGACGCCATTACCGAATCTGTTTATCGTCGCATGGAGGCCGAACGCAAGCGTGTGGCCAATGAATTGCGCTCAACGGGTGCGGCAGAAGGTGAAAAAATCCGGGCTGATGCCGACCGCCAACGCGAAGTCACTTTAGCCAACGCCTACCGAGACGCACAAAAAATAAAAGGCGAGGGCGATGCTGAAGCCGCGCGCATTTATGCAGAGTCATTTGGTAAAGACGCACAGTTTGCGCAGTTTTATCGCAGTATTGAAGCCTACAAATCAACGTTTAATAAAAAATCAGATGTGATGGTGCTCGATCCCAGCAGTGATTTTTTTAAAGCCATGCGAGGCAGTGGCAGTGGAGGTGGTGTGTCGGCGCCACCTGCTAAAAAATAAAACGGATCAATCATGGATTTCCACACTCTGTGGATAGCTCTTGCCTTGGTCCTTATCATCGAAGGTCTGATGCCTTTTGTGTCACCGCAAACTTGGCGTCGACTTTTTGAGCAGGTCAAGCATTTAGAAGACGGACAGATCCGATTTTTTGGCTTGTGTTGCATCGTACTGGGTGTTTTTGTGCTTTTTCTTCTTCGCTGATGCATCTTGGCAATTGAATCGCCAAAAAAGCCGTTTTACCCCAGTAGAATTGTATTTTTAATTGATACAGAAAAATCTTACCATGTCAGCTTGGGTCCTGCCGGATCATATTGCAGATGTTTTGCCCTCAGAGGCCAGACACATCGAAGAATTGCGACGCTTGTGTTTGGACACAGCGCGTGGTTATGGTTATGAATTGGTGATGCCTCCCTTGCTCGAGCATCTCGAGTCTTTGTTATCGGGACCAGCAAGCACACTCGATTTGCGCACATTCAAATTGGTCGATCAGTTATCGGGGCGAACTTTGGGCTTGCGTGCCGACACCACATCTCAAGTTGCACGCATTGACGCGCATCTGCTTAATCGACAAGGCGTCACTCGCTTGTGTTACTGCGGTCCTGTATTGCATACGCGTCCCAATCGACCCTATGCAACAAGAGAGCCCTTGCAATTTGGTGCCGAAATTTATGGACACGATGGCCTCGAGGCAGATCTGGAAATTTTGCAATTGGCGCTTGACTCACTAAAAGCAAATGGGCAAACCGATATCAAAGTGGATTTGGGTTCTGCTCAAATCATTCACGCATTGTTGGCTGATCAAGATCTTTCTGTTCAACAGCATGAATTGTTAATCGAGTCGATTGCCAAAAAAGATTCAAGCACTCTCCAATCTTTATCGCCGATACTCACTGCGCCCGTTGCAAAAGCATTGCTGCAATTGGTCGATTTGTATGGTGATTCAACAGTTTTAAACAAAGCTGAAAAAGAATTTTCCGCATGGCCGCTGATTCAAAAAGCGATTGCAGATTTGCGTTGGCTCACATCCCATTTGCAAGTGTCGTTTGGTTTTGATTTGTCAGATATGAGTGGCTATGCCTATTACAGTGGCACGCGTTTTTCTATTTATGCGCCTGGTGTGAGTGATGCATTGGTGCGCGGTGGGCGCTACGACGAAGTCGGGGCGGTCTTTGGTCGTAAAAGGCCTGCGGTGGGCTTTAGCTTCGATCTCAAAGAACTCGTCTCTATTGTTCCCAAGTTGCCCCTCAAAGCTGCGATCCGTGCGCCTTGGCGCGAAGACGCTTCATTAACAGGTGCTATTGCCAGATTGCGTGCGCAAGGTGAAGCCGTAGTGTGCGTATTGCCGGGTCACGAAAGTGAAGTCGACGAATTTGATTGCGATCGGGAACTGTTATTGGTGGCAGATCGCTGGATTGTGAAACCTCTTTAAAAAATTGAATTTGAATTTGAATATGAAAACTACTCCTGGTCGCAATGTGGTCGTCGTTGGAACGCAATGGGGAGATGAGGGTAAAGGCAAGTTGGTTGATTGGCTCACCGAATTTTCACAAGGCGTGGTTCGTTTTCAAGGCGGACACAATGCAGGACACACCTTGGTTATTAATGGCGTCAAAACAGCGCTTCACTTGATTCCCAGTGGCATCATGCGCCCAGGGGTCAAATGCTATATCGGTAATGGTGTTGTTTTGTCGATGAGTAAATTGTTAGAAGAAATTGCAGGTCTCGAAAAAGCTGGTGTTGAAGTGCGCTCACGTCTTCGAATTTCTGAAGCTTGTCCCTTGATTCTTCCCTACCATGCGAGTTTAGATATTGCACGTGAGTTGGCCAAAGAAAAAGCAGGCAACGACAAAATTGGAACTACGGGTCGAGGCATTGGCCCCGCTTACGAAGACAAAATTGCACGACGCGCGTTGCGTGTTCAAGATTTAAAAAATCCACAACGACTCAAGCAAAAATTACAAGAAAATTTACAACTTCATAATCATGTATTAACCACTTATCTCAATTCAACAGCGCTTGATTTCGATGAAATTTATGCAGAGACGATTCGCTTGGGTGAGCAAATTCTTCCCATGATTGCAGACGTATCGAAAGAGCTCAATGCCGCGCATCAACAAGGTGCCAATTTGCTATTTGAAGGCGCGCAAGGAACTTTGTTAGACGTCGATCATGGCACTTATCCTTTTGTCACATCGAGTAATTGCGTTGCGGGTAATGCAGCTGCGGGTTCGGGTGTAGGTCCTGGTTTGTTGCACTACATCTTGGGCATCACCAAGGCGTATTGCACGCGCGTGGGCGGTGGGCCATTCCCCACAGAATTGGATTGGGAAAAACCGGGTACCGTTGGTTATCACTTGTCGACTGTGGGCGCCGAAAAAGGTGTGACAACAGGTCGATCACGTCGTTGCGGTTGGTTTGATGCAGCATTGCTCAAACGAAGCGCGCAAGTCAATGGATTGAGTGGTCTGTGTATTACTAAGTTAGATGTTTTGGATGGCATCCAAGAGCTTCAATTGTGCACAGGCTATCACCTCGATGGCGAACAGATTGACATATTGCCTATGGGTGCTGATGACATCAGTCGTTGCGAACCCATTTACGAAACGCTTGAAGGTTGGACGCAAACCACGGTGGGTGTGACGCAATACGATCAATTGCCCAAGCAAGCGCAAGCCTATCTCAAGCGCATCGAAGAGGTTACGGGTGTTGCGATTCATATCGTTTCAACCAGTCCCGATCGAGACCACACCATCATGATGCACCATCCCTTCATTTCCTAAATTTATTCACACGCAAAGGTTATTGACATGCTGACAGAAGACGGAAAACACTTGTACGTTTCATACGATGAATACCACAATCTCATTGAAAAATTAGCACTCAAAATTTTTCAATCCAATTGGGAATTCGATACGATTTTATGTTTGGCTCGCGGCGGTATGCGACCCGGCGATATTTTGTCAAGAATTTTTGACAAGCCCTTGGCGATTATGTCGACTAGTTCGTATCGTGCAGAGGCAGGAACTATTCAAGGCCATTTAGATATCGCGCGTTACATCACCACACCCAAGGGTGAAATCGCAGGAAAAGTTTTATTGGTCGATGACTTGGCCGATTCAGGTCACACCTTGCATGCAGTCATTGATATGTTAAAAAACAATTACAAGCCGATTACCGAATTGCGCAGTGCGGTGATTTGGACCAAAGGCGTATCGAGTTTTACGCCTGATTTTTCTGTTGACTATTTGTCAACTAACCCTTGGATTCATCAACCTTTTGAAGGCTATGACAACATGACATTGCCTCAGTTGATGGAGAAGTGGCGCGTCTAAATTGAAATCCAATACACGGATCATTCATCATCCCTACAAGGCATCCTCAGATTTTGAGGCGCCGCAAATCGGCGTTCACAAAGCATCTACGGTTATTTTTCCTAATGTACAAAACATGCGTGAACGGGAGTGGATGGACAAGTCATCCTATACCTATGGCTTGCATGGAACACCCACTACATTTACTTTAGAAGAGCGTTTGTGTGAAATAGAAGGCGGCAAGCATTGCGTGTTGGTGCCCAGCGGTTTGGCTGCGATTGCACAAGTCAACTTTGCTTTTTTAAAAACAGACGATGAAATTTTATTGCCCGATCATGTGTATGGTCCGAGTAAAGTGCTAGCGGCTGGTGAGTTAAAAAATTTCGGTATCACTTGCCAATATTATGATGCTCTCAATCCCGATGATTTAAGTCAACGGATTTCTTCAAAAACAAAACTGGTGTGGCTTGAGGCTCCTGGTTCAGTCACACTTGAATTTCCCAGTTTGATGGAGCTCATCAAACGTTGCAAACAAAAAAATATTCTCACTGCATTGGACAACACCTGGGGTGCAGGTATTGCGTTTAATGCATTTGATCTGACGCCTGATGCAGAAAAAAATTGGGGCGTTGACATCACGGTACATGCACTCACCAAATACCCCAGTGGTGGCGGCGATGTGCTGATGGGTAGCGTGATGACCCATCGCGACGACTTGGCACAAACTCTCAAACTCAGCCATATGCGAATGGGTCAAATGGTGGGAGCCAATGACGCTGAGATGGTGCTCCGATCACTGTCGACGATGCGTATGCGATATCTTGCTCAAGACTCCAGTGCCAGAGCCGTGTCGCAATGGTTGTCAACGCGCGCCGAAATTGCGCAAGTCTTGCATCCCGCTTTACCTCAGTCGCCAGGGCATGCACATTGGAAAGCACTCACGTGTCATCCCAGTTCTTCACCCACGGGTTGGGCGGCGGGCTTGTTGTCGGTGATGATTGATGCTCGATTCACATCCCAGCAAGTGGACGCTTTTTGTGATGGGCTCAATATTTTTAAATTGGGCTACAGCTGGGGCGGCCCTATGAGTTTGGTCGTGCCTTATAGACTTCAAACAATTCGGTCGCAAGAGCAAACGCATTTGCAAAAAGGTCATTTGGTGCGATTTGCAATGGGTTTAGAAGACGCAGATGACTTAATCAACGATTTGCAACAATCGATTGCAAAAAATCTCAAGCTTTAATGGTTTGATCTTCTTGCGCGATGATAGTTTTTGCAAGTCGCGACATATTTTCTGGGTCACCCGTCTTTAATTCATAAACAGCTGCCTTTTGATATTCTAAAAAATTACGCTCAACTGATTTTCAAAAAATGAATAGTCTTGCATCAAGAGTTGAACGCGCGCGTCATCGTTCATTCTAAGATCGATGCAAGGACTGGAGCGCATTTTTTGAATCAAGGCTTCGGGTACGGCCAAATTGCCAACTTTTTTACTTTCTGCTTCTACAAAAATAGTTTGATGGTGATTCATGGTTCGCAAGGCCTGACCAATCAAGGTGTCAAAATGTTTTTGACTCGGCTGCTCGGTGCCAGGCACACGCCCCAATACCGAACTACGATGATTAGCCAGCGCCTCTAAATCCAACACTTGTGCGCCGCTTTGCGACAAAGCATGGAGCAAACGCGTTTTGCCGCTGCCTGTAGGCCCGCAGATTACTTTAAAAGACATAGTAGATGTCTTAAGTGGTAATTCGGTGAGCAACGCGCTTCTATAGGCCTTATAGCCGCCTTCAATTAATTTGACCTTGAATCCAATTTGACCCAATACCAAGGCCAATGAGCCACTGCGTTTACCACCACGCCAACAATAAACAATTGGCTGCCAACTTTTATCGCACGACAAGACGTTTTGTTGAATGTGTTGAGAAATATTGTGTGCGACCAAGGCCGCGCCAATTTTGCTGGCCTCAAATGCATTCACTTGTTTGTACAAAGTGCCCACACGCATATGTTCTTCGTTGTTGAGCGAAGGCCAGTTGACGGCGCCTGGTAAATGATCCTGTGCGAATTCGTCTTCCGATCGAGCGTCAATGAGACTGGGACCACCGCCGTGCGATGGGGGGATGCGAGTCAATTCGTCTAAAAATTGTTGTGCAGTGATGAGTTGAATGGGCATGAATTTATAAAAGTTTTTGAAGACCCGTCCAAACGTTGGACAAGATCCGCGGATGAGCTGCCGCCAAGGGGTGAATGCGATCTGACTGAAAAAGTGCGGTGGGGTCGCTTGCATCAGCAATACCGCTTAACAAAAACGGAACGCAAGCGACGCGATGCTTTTTTGCCAAATCGGTGAATAGTTTTGCAAATGCTTTTGAATAGTCCGGGCCGTAATTGGGAGGTACCTGCATACCCAAAAGCAAAACTTTGGCGCGTGCTGTCGTGCTCGTCTCAATCATGTGCGTTAGATTTTTTTGAGTTGATTCCAGACTGAGTCCTCTAAGAGCATCATTGCCACCCAATTCAATAATGACGATTGAAGGCTGGTGTTGCTTTAACAAAGATTGAATGCGAGATTTTCCACCCGATGTGGTGTCGCCACTGATGCTGGCGTTGATGACGCGCCATTGGGGTTTATCTACGGATAATTTTTGTTCGAGCAAGGCGACCCAACCTGTTCCGCGCGCAATGCCATATTCCGCACTCAACGAGTCTCCAACAACCAAAATAGTGGGACTGGGGGATGCAAAAGCGATTGGATTTAACCCCGGGAACAAACAGGACACGCCAAGGGCGTTAAAGTATCGACGTTTCAATCTCATTCCTTCTCATGTCTGATTCTTCCCTGATTGTCGTTTCGAAGCTTAACAAATCCGTCGTCGATGCAACGGGTCAATTGCAGATTCTCTGCGATATTGACTTTTCGTTGAATACCCGCGAAACCGTTGCCATTGTGGGGGCGTCGGGGTCTGGCAAAAGCACACTCTTGGCCATCATCGCGGGTTTGGATAAACCCACCTCAGGCACTGTACATATTTTGAACACTGATTTATTTTCATTGAAAGAAGACGATCGTGCTGCATTGAGAGCCAAACACTTGGCTTTTGTTTTTCAAAGTTTCCAATTGCTGGGATCACTCACCGCTTTAGAAAATGTGATGTTGCCCCTTGAGTTGGCAGGTGACTCGCATGCCAAAAAAACAGCAACAGAGATGATGCGACGTGTGGGTTTGCAAGATCGACTCCACCATTACCCCAAGGTTTTGAGTGGGGGAGAGCAGCAGCGCGTTGCCTTGGCCCGTGCCTTTGTGGTCTCGCCCGCTATCTTGTTGGCCGATGAACCCACTGGAAGTTTGGACCATGCAACGGGTCAAAGTGTATTGAAATTGATGATGAGTCTCAATAAAGAACTAGGAACGGCGCTGATTTTGGTTACGCACGATTTGCAATTGAGTCAGCAGTGTCAAAAAATTTGGGTGATGGAGCAAGGCTGTTTGAGCTTGCAGTCACATTAATCGCGTAACTTGTGTTTCATGGCGCGCTCAACTTCTTTTTTGCCTTCTCTGTCTTTAATCGTGTCGCGCTTGTCATGCTCGGCTTTTCCTTTGGCTAAAGCGATTTCACATTTGACTTTGCCATTTTTCCAATGTAGGTTGATGGGCACCAAGGTATAGCCTTTTCGTTCAACCTTGCCGATCAATCGCTTAATCTCATCTTTTTTCATCAATAATTTTTTTGTTCTGACCGAATCGGGTCGAACATGACTAGACGCCGTATGCAAAGGATTGATTTGACAGCCAATCACAAATAATTCACCGTTTCTAATCACCACATAACCGTCGGTGAGCTGAACCTTGCCTTCACGAAGTGATTTGACTTCCCAGCCCTCGAGCACCATCCCCGCCTCAAATCTTTCCTCAAAAAAATAGTTGAAAGCGGCTTTTTTGTTGTCTGCAATTTTGGCTGGAAGAGATTTTTTGGTGGCCATAGGGTCTTTGGGAGCGAGGCTCAAGAGATACTTACAATGTGTGAGGCTTTTAGTTGTAATCCCCACATTCTATGAAAACTGTTCACAAGTCCGTTTTAATCTGGTTTAGCGCCGAAGAAATGTTTCAATTGGTGACCGATTTGCCTCGATATCCAGAGTTTTTACCTTGGTGCGATCGGGCATCTATTGTCACTCAAAACGCCGACGGTGTTGACGCTCAAATTGGCATGCACCTGGCTGGGTTTAAAAAAAGTTTTACTACCCGTAATAAGCACCAACTTAATCAACGCATCCAACTGTTGTTGATCGATGGCCCATTTAAGCATTTGGACGGAGATTGGGAATTTATTCCTGTCGAGGGACAGCGCGCTTGTCGGGTCAATCTCACTCTCAATTACAGTTTTGAAAGTATGTTTGGCGCGTTGGTTGGACCGTTATTTGACAAAATTGCCTCTACTTTGATCGATGCCTTTGTAAAAAGGGCAGAGCAAATCTATACATGATAGAAATTACCGTCATCGCATGTCCAAAACCACGTTTATGGATTGAAAAAATTTTTTCAA
>RFYV01000032.1 GCA_009921265.1 Betaproteobacteria bacterium
ATGAGTGAATTCATCATGTTGCGCAACATGGCGAGTCTGTGCTCGGATGTACGATTGAGTTTTCTAAGTCCGTGTCCGTGGCGCATGATATATTCCTTTGAGTGCCTTGATTGTTTTGCCGGCCGCCGTATCAGGTACGGCCAGGGGACGAATGTCTGTGTTGTTTAACGGCGATCTAAACCTGCAGGTGGCCAGCTTTCCAGTTTCATACCCAAGGTCAGACCACGCGAGGCCAACACTTCTTTGATTTCATTGAGTGACTTGCGACCCAAGTTAGGGGTTTTGAGCAACTCGTTTTCTGAGCGCTGAATGAGATCGCCGATGTAGTAAATGTTTTCTGCTTTGAGGCAGTTGGCAGAACGTACGGTGAGTTCCAACTCATCAACAGGGCGCAACAAGATGGGATCAAATTGTTGTGAGCTGCGTGGTGAAGGTGAATCAAATGCGGCCATTTCGCCACCTTCAAGTTGTGCAAACACGGCCAATTGCTCAACCAATATTCTGGCTGCTGCACGCACAGCGTCTTCAGCAGTAATCGCGCCATTGGTTTCGATTTCGATAACTAAACGGTCGAGATCGGTGCGTTGTTCAACGCGCGCATTTTCAACGCTGTAGCTGACGCGCTTAACTGGAGAGAAAGACGCATCTAAAACGATACGGCCAATTGATGTATTAGGCTCGTCACCATAGCGACGTACCGTACCTGGCACATAGCCACGGCCTTTTTCAACTTTGAATTGAATATCAATTTTGCCGCCCTGTGAAAGCGTTGCAATCAAATGGTCAGGGTTGATGATTTCAACATCGTGTGGCGTTTGAATATCAGCCGCTGTGACACTGCCTTCGCCGTCTTTGCGCAAGCTCAACGTCACTTCATCACGGTTGTGTAATTTGAAAACCACCCCCTTGAGGTTTAATAAAATATTAACCACATCTTCTTGCACGCCATCGATCGATGAGTATTCGTGCAACACACCAGCAATGGTGACTTCAGTGATGGCGTATCCCAACATCGAAGACAACAAGACGCGACGCAAAGCGTTGCCTAGTGTATGGCCGTAGCCACGCTCAAACGGCTCAAGAACAACCTTGGAGCGATTGTAGCCAAGCTGTTCGACATTGATATTTTTTGGTTTTAGCAGATTCGTTTGCATTTGAAGTTCCTCTCAATACCCTCGGCTCGTTACACCGTTAAGGCTGAATTTTTTTCCACCTACAGATAACAACATCCGCAGGACCTCAGGTCAATCAAATGACCCGTATCAACGTGAATACAATTCGACGATGAGTGATTCGTTGATGTCTGCGGCGAATTCGTCTCGATCAGGAGACTTTTTAAAGACACCTTCAGCTTTGTCGACGTTAACTTCTACCCATGTTGGCAAACCAACTTGCGTTGCAAGTTGTAATGCCTCGATGATGCGACCTTGTTTTTTTGATTTTTCACGTACGGAAATAAGGTCGCCCGCCTTAACTAAATAAGAGGGGATGTTGACAGATTGACTGTTGACCGTGATAGCTTTGTGTGAAACCAACTGGCGCGCTTCTGCGCGAGTGGATCCAAAGCCCATACGATATACAACGTTGTCTAAACGTGATTCGAGCAACAACAACAAGTTTGAACCTGTGTTGCCCTTTTGACGATCAGCCATCGCAAAGTAACGTCTGAATTGGCGCTCTAAAACACCATACATGCGTTTAACCTTTTGCTTTTCACGCAATTGCAAACCGAAGTCAGACGTGCGCTGACCCGATGTGCGACCGTGTTGGCCTGGTTTGCTGTCAAATTTTGCTTTGTCACTGATGGAGCGACGTGCGCTCTTCAGGAAAAGGTCGGTGCCTTCTCGGCGTGAGAGTTTGGCCTTGGGGCCTAAATAACGTGCCACTTGCGCTTCCTTTGTGTCATCTGCCCATAACGAGTATGGGGAGCTGTCGGTGCGTCACCAACAGCGGTGGGCTTGTTGAAAAATTAAATACGGCGACGCTTTTGAGGGCGGCATCCGTTGTGCGGAACGGGAGTCACATCTGCAATCGAAGTGATACGAATACCCAATGCGCCTAATGCACGCACTGAAGATTCGCGACCAGGACCAGGTCCTTTGATTTCGACATCCAGATTCTTGATACCTTGCTCCATGGCAGCGCGTCCTGCAACTTCTGATGCAACCTGTGCAGCGAAAGGTGTGGATTTGCGTGAGCCTTTGAAGCCTTGACCACCTGAAGAAGCCCATGACAATGCATTGCCTTGGCGATCGGTGATGGTAATGATGGTGTTGTTAAATGATGCATGAACGTGTGCAATGCCATCAGCAACATTTTTGCGAACTTTTTTGCGTACACGTTGTGCGGCGCTATTGGTAGGTGCTTTTGCCATGTATGTTCCTCAATTATTTTTTCAATGCTGCAGCTGCCTTGCGCGGACCTTTGCGGGTACGTGCATTGGTACGAGTGCGCTGACCGCGCATGGGCAAACCACGGCGATGACGAAAGCCGCGGTAGCACCCAATGTCCATCAAACGTTTGATGTTCATAGTTGTTTCACGACGAAGGTCACCCTCTGTGGTGTACAAACCAATTTGCTCGCGGATTTTTTCCAGATCAGAGTCTGTCAAGTCTTTGATTTTTTTGGAATAAGCGATGCCGCATGCTTCGCAAATTTTTCGGGCGCGTGGGCGACCGATGCCAAAGATCGCTGTGAGTCCGATCTCTGCATGCTTATGCGGCGGAATGTTGATGCCGGCGATACGTGCCATGTGATTCCTCTTTGATACTTACTGTTAAAGATTAGCCTTGACGCTGCTTGTGACGTGGATCTGTGCAAATGACACGAACCACACCCTTGCGACGGATGATCTTGCAGTTGCGGCAAATTTTTTTGACCGAAGCCGAAACTTTCATTTCATTCTCCTAAAAACCCATTGAAATTTGATTTGCAAATTTCTTTTTTCTTTCACACGATGTAACAAGCGCTACTTTGCTCGGAACACAATCCTTGCCCTCGTCACATCGTAGGGCGTTAACTCAACCGTGACCTTATCTCCAGGCAAAATGCGTATGTAGTGCATGCGCATCTTGCCTGAGATATGACCGAGAACCAGATGGCCATTTTCCAATTTGACTCGGAAAGTTGCGTTGGGTAGATTTTCAACAATCTCACCCTGCATCTGAATCACGTCATCCTTGGCCATGACTACCTAACCACCCACCGCCGTCTTGAAATTCGCTTTCTTGAGAAGCGACTCGTACTGCTGACTCATGAGATAGTTTTGTACCTGTGACATGAAATCCATGGTCACCACCACAATGATCAGCAATGATGTGCCGCCAAAGTAGAAAGGTACGTTGTATTTGAGAATCAAAAACTCTGGCAACAAACACACAAAGGTGATGTAAATGGCGCCAGCCAATGTGAGGCGCACCAAAATTTTGTCAATGTGTTTAGCGGTTTGGTCGCCAGGGCGAATGCCAGGAATGAAACCGCCTGAACGCTTGAGGTTGTCTGCTGTTTCACGGCTGTTGAACACCAACGCTGTGTAGAAAAAACAGAAGAAAACAATAGCTGCCGCATAAAACATCACATATACAGGTTGGCCAGGCGACATAGCAGCAGCGATGTCTTTGAGCCAAGCCATGCTCTCACCAGTGCTGAACCAACTTACAACAGTTGCGGGCAACAAAATAATCGATGAAGCAAAAATAGGAGGGATTACACCCGACATGTTGAGTTTGAGTGGCAAGTGTGAAGATTGACCGCCATACACTTTGTTACCAACTTGCCTGCGTGCATAGTTGACCAAAATTTTGCGTTGTCCACGCTCAACAAAAACAACAAAGTAAGTAACTGCAATCACCAATGCAACCACGAGAATTGCAATGATGATGCTCATTGCACCAGTACGTACCAACTCAAGCAAGCCGCCGATTGAGTTGGGCAAGCCTGCAGCAATACCCGCAAAAATAAGAATAGAGATACCGTTGCCCAAACCACGCTCTGTGATTTGTTCACCCAACCACATCAAAAACATAGTGCCAGCGGTGAGTGTGACCATGGCCGTCATGCGAAAACCAATGCCTGGCGCAATCACTAAACCAGCTGATGACTCAAGTGCCAACGCAATGCCCATAGATTGAAACAATGCCAATCCTAATGTGCCGTAGCGTGTGTATTGCGTAATTTTACGACGTCCTGCTTCGCCTTCTTTTTTGAGTTGCTCTAATGTGGGAACCACATAAGTCATCAACTGCATGATGATGGAAGCAGAAATATAGGGCATTATGCCCAATGCAAAAACGGTGAAACGTGACAACGCTCCACCAGAAAACATATTGAATAAATTAAGGATGCCGCCCTGTTGTCCATTGAACAGTTGTTGCAACTGTGCTGGATCGATACCAGGCACTGGAATATGCGCACCGACACGATAAACCACCAACGCCAACAACAAAAAGATAAGACGGCGACGCAAGTCTCCGTACTTATCTGTTTTGGCTAATGATGGAGTGGTTGACATGTATGCGTATAAACAAGTTAGGCGACAGATCCACCAGCCGCTTCAATTGCAGCTTTTGCACCTGCTGTGGCACCAATGCCATTGAGCTTGACTGCAATTTTGATTTCGCCTGTTTTGATGACCTTGACTACTTTTGCAATTTCGTTGATCAAACCCGCCTGTTTGAGCGTGAGGATGTCAACTTCTTTTTGATTGAGATTGCCCAAAGCTGTCAAAGTAATTTCTGCGTTGTACTTGAGCGTTTGTGATTTGAATCCACGCTTGGGTAAACGACGTTGCAAAGGCATTTGACCGCCTTCGAAACCTACTTTGTGATAGCCGCCGGCGCGAGACTTTTGACCTTTGTGACCACGGCCAGCTGTTTTGCCAAGACCTGAGCCAATGCCACGTCCGACACGACGACGGTTGGGGCGTGATCCATCTGCTGATTTGATGTTATGGAGTTCCATCTGAAGCCCTTACAGCACTTTGATCAGATAACTGATCTTGTTGATCATGCCGCGCACTGCGGGTGTATCTTGTAATTCACTGACGCTACCGATTTTGCGCAAACCCAAACCACGCACAGTGGCGCGATGAGTTTCACGTGTTCCGATAGGACTACGCACAAGTTGTACTTTGACTTTGTTTTCGTTGCTCATGGGATGCTCCGTGTTCAAACGAACAATTCTTCAACTGTTTTGCCGCGCTTGGCAGCAACTTCCGATGCGGTGGTGGATTTGGTGAGCGCATCAAACGTTGCGCGAACCATGTTGTAGGGATTGGAAGAACCATGGCTTTTTGCCACGATATCGGTGATGCCCATCACTTCAAAAACTGCGCGCATAGGACCACCAGCAATAATGCCCGTACCTTTGGGTGCAGGTGCCATCATGACAAATGCAGCGCCGTGATGACCCGTGACATTGTGATGAATGGTGCCGTTTTTGAGATTGACTTTGACCAAATTGCGACGGGCTTCTTCCATTGCTTTTTGAACGGCCGCAGGCACTTCTTTGGATTTGCCTTTGCCCATACCAACGCGACCATCGCCATCACCCACAACAGTGAGTGCTGCAAAACCAAGAATACGACCACCCTTCACCACTTTGGTGACTCGGTTGACCGCAATCATTTTTTCACGCATCCCATCGTCACGCGCTTCGTTTTGAACTTTCGCTTGTACTTTTGCCATATTGCTTATCCGATCTTTAGAACTGCAAGCCCGCTTCGCGAGCGGCGTTGGCCAATGCTTTGACGCGGCCGTGATAGGCGAAACCAGCGCGATCGAATGCGACCTTTTCTACGCCAGCAGCTTTTGCTTTTTGTGCAATGCGTTTGCCCACAATTTCGGCTGCAGTCGTATTGGCACCTTTACCGGAAGCGCCAATGTCTTTGCGCACTTCAGCTTCTGCTGTAGATGCGGTTGCAATGATTTTGCTGCCGTCGCCAGAAATGACGCTGGCATAAATGTGCAAATTGGTACGATTGACGGTGAGACGCGCAGTGCCTTGAATGGCAATGCGAATTCTGGTTTGACGTGCGCGACGAAGACGCTGCTCTTTTTTGGTCAACATGTTGCAGCTCCTTATTTCTTCTTGGTTTCTTTGATCGTGATCTTTTCGTCCGAATAACGGATGCCCTTGCCTTTGTATGGCTCGGGCGGACGAACTGCGCGAATTTCTGCAGCGATCTGACCAACACGTTGACGATCCGCACCCTTGATGATGATTTCAGTAGGTGCTGGTGTTTCGACTTTGATGCCACTTGGCATGTCAAAGTTAACGGGATGTGAGTAACCAACCACGAGATTGAGTTTTCCTCCAGTGGCTTGTGCTTTGTAACCCACGCCAACTAAATTTAATTTTTTCTCGAAGCCTTTGGTGACACCTACAACCATGTTGTTAACCAATTGACGCAAAGTGCCGCTCATGGCATTGGCTTCGCGTGAATCGTTGGCGGGCGCAAATGTGATCTTGCCAGCATCATTGACAATCGTGACCAATGCGTTGTTAGCAATGGACAGCGTGCCGCCCGTTCCTTTGACGCTAATTTGATCTTGTTTGATAGATACATCCACACCTTGTGGAACGGCTACAGGCATTTTTCCGATACGGGACATTTATCTCTCCTGCCTTAAGCGACGTAGCAAAGAACTTCGCCACCGACACCGGTTGCGCGCGCTTTGCGATCAGTCATCACGCCTTTGGACGTAGTGACGATTGCAACACCTAAGCCGTTTTGGACTTCAGGGATGTCATCGTGGCCCTTGTAAACGCGCAAGCCTGGACGACTTACTCGCTCAATACGCTCGATCACAGGGCGACCCGCGTAATATTTAAGGGAAATTTCCAATTCGCTCTTGCCATCGTGGCTCTTGAGTTGAAAGCCATCGATGTAGCCCTCATCTTTTAGAACCTGAACAATGGCCATCTTCACTTTGGAAGCGGGGACAGAAACGGTGGGTTTAGCCACCATTTGGGCATTGCGAATGCGTGTCAGCAAGTCGGCAATGGGGTCACTCATACTCATGTTGAATTGCTCCTGCCTGGATTACCAGCTTGCCTTGGTGATTCCGGGAATATTGCCTGCGAAGGCCATTTCACGGATCTTGGCTCGGCCGAGGCCGAACTGACGGAAGGTCCCACGTGGGCGACCAGTGATCTCGCAACGGTTACGTTGACGAGTGGGGTTTGCGTTGCGGGGCAACTTTTGCAAACCCAAACGTGCTGCAGCTCGCTCGTCGTCGGTGCGTTTAGCGTCACCAGCGATTGCTTTAAGCTCAGCATGTTTAGCCGCGTACTTCGCCACCAATTTGTCGCGCTTGAGTTCGCGTTCGATTAAAGCTACTTTAGCCACGTGCCACCTCAGTTCTTGAAAGGAAAACGGAAAGCCGTGAGAAGTGCTTTGCACTCTTCATCGGTCTTGGCCGTTGTGGTGATACTGATATTGAGACCGCGCAAGGCGTCAACCTTGTCGTACTCAATTTCAGGGAAGATGATTTGTTCTTTGACGCCGATGTTGTAGTTGCCACGTCCATCAAATGCACGGGCAGAAACACCACGGAAATCGCGAACGCGGGGTAATGCAATGGTGACAAAGCGATCGAGAAATTCGTACATGCGAACACCACGCAAAGTGACCATGCAACCAATGGCTTGCTCTTCGCGAATTTTGAAACCCGCGATGGCTTTGCGCGCTTTGGTAACGACAGGCTTTTGACCTGCAATTTTGGTGAGGTCGCCCACCGCGTGTTCCATGACTTTTTTGTCTGCAACTGCTTCGCTAACACCCATATTGAGAGTGATTTTGGTGAGGCGCGGCACCTGCATAGGTGACTTATAGCCAAATTGAGCGGTTAACTGGGGAACCACTTTTTCACGGTAATGTTGTTGAAGTCGTGCCATTTTTATGCCGCCTTGATTTCTTCGCCACTAGACTTGAAGACGCGCACTTTGGAGCCGTCAGTCTGAATTTTGATGCCCACACGATCAGCCTTACCAGTTGCGGCATTGAAAATAGCCACATTGGATTGGTGAATGGGCATGGATTTTTCCACGATGCCACCTGTAGTGCCAGCCATGGGATTTGGCTTGGTGTGTTTTTTTACCAAGTTAATACCCTCGATGAGAAGATGGGAGTCGTCTTGACGAAGTGCAATTTTGCCGCGCTTGCCTTTGTCTTTGCCGGTGATTACGACGACTTCGTCGCCTTTACGGAGTTTGTTCATGGCCGGTCCTTAGAGAACTTCGGGCGCCAAAGACACGATCTTCATGAAGCGTTCGGTACGCAATTCGCGCGTAACAGGGCCGAAGATGCGGGTGCCAATGGGCTCCAGCTTGTTGTTAAGCAGTACGGCGGCGTTGCTGTCAAATTTGACAAGCGAACCGTCTGAACGGCGAATGCCCTTGGCGGTGCGAACCACCACGGCACTGTAGACCTCGCCTTTTTTGACGCGGCCACGAGGCGCAGCTTCTTTGATGCTCACCTTGATGATGTCGCCAACACTGGCGTAGCGACGCTTGGATCCGCCGAGCACCTTGATGCACAAAACAGATTTGGCGCCCGTGTTGTCGGCTACCTCTAATCGAGATTCAGTCTGGATCATTTTGATTTATTCCCAACTTGTACCGGATGACTGCAAAAATTTGCGTCGATCTGATCAGTCTTGGTCCCGTCTTGCACGCACCACAATTAGCACGATCAAGTTTGGGCAGAAATTCCCTGCTATGAACAGGAAAGATTACTATTATTACACGCTTTTGAGCGGCCCGTCAACAATTTGTAAATTATTCATGTAATAAACACAACAGATGGCTCTGTTTATAAAGACTTTGTCAAAGGCTTTGTGTAGTTTAGCCCGCCAAATACCCTGCCGTGTATTTTTGAGCCATAGCCACAAACTCTTCCAACCTTGGGTTGGCAATGCCCTCTTCAGCCATGATTTGCGCAACTTGAGGCGCCAATTCAATAGCCAAGCCCGCATTAAAAAACAACACACGAGAACGCCGAGCCAAAACATCTTCGACGCTCTGGGCCATTTCGTTGTGCACGGCATAGCGCACGCGGTTAACGGTCGGAGCTTCCGAGGACGGCCCCTCTATTAGATGCAAATCTTTGGTGGACTTGTGTTGCGGCGGTTTAGGTAATAAGCCCTCATGAGTACAGCGATCCAGAACATCCTCGGCCATGACCCGATACGTGGTCCATTTGCCACCTGTGATGGTGACGAGCTTGGACGAATCGATTCCAATAAAGTGCTCTCGGCTGATTTGACTGGTAGCCCCCGACTTTGGATGGGAGTTGGCTTGAACCAATGGTCTCAAGCCCGCCCATAGACTTTTAATATCTTGTAACGCTGGTGCTTTATTTAAATAAGGCACCACCTGTTGTAAGATGAATTGAATATCTTCTAAGGTGGGTTGCGGCTCTAGTAAATGTTGCGATTGCAGCGTGTCGGTCGTTCCTAAGATGACTTGTCCCATCCACGGCACGATAAACAGCACCCGACCATCTGATGTTTTGGGAATTAATAAGGCCGCATCGTAGGGCCAAAATGATCGATCGACGACCACATGCACACCTTGACTGGCAGTGACAAGGGATGAATGATTGGGAGGGCTCATGTTTCGAATATCGTCGACCCAAACTCCTGTTGCATTGATCACACAAGTCGCGTTGATTGTGCAATTGCTTTGCGTCAATGCATCTTGGAAATTTAAACCTTTCACACAACCATCTTGATGATTGAAGGATTGAACAGGGCAATAATTGACGACATACGCGCCCAATGAATGCGCCGTTCGCGCCAAAGAAATGGCCAACCGCGCATCGTCAAATTGCGCATCCCAATATTGAACGCCGCCTTTGAGCCCTCGAGCCCTCAAATGGGTATATCGCGATTGAATCTGCTTTGAATTCAGATGATGCGTTGGCCCCAAACTAGAAGCACCTGCAAGTGCATCGTAAATTTTTAAACCAAGGGTGTAGAGCGTTGTATCCCACCATGAATAAGTGGGCACAATAAAAGACAAAGGATGGGCCAAATGGGGTGCATTGCCTAGCAACACACCACGCTCGTGTAATGCTTGATAGATCAACGAGATGTTGCCTTGCGTCAAATAACGAACACCGCCATGCAAGAGTTTTGTTGAACGCGATGACGTGCCTTTTGCAAAATCTTGCGCCTCTAACAAGACAACGCGGTATCCTTTGAGTGCGGCTTCCACCGCAACGCCCAATCCTGTGGCGCCTCCTCCAATAATTGCCACGTCAAAATTAGGATTGGTGGACAATTGTTGAAGTTGCGGTTGTCTTTGCATGTTTGGATTTTGAATATCTTATTTTAAAGATTAAAGGTGCGGTGAATGAAATTTTTATTAGCTATTGATCAAGGAACATCCAGTTGCAGAAGCTTGTTGTTTGATGAGCATGGCCATATCACCAGCTTGTCACAAAAGGAGTTCAAACAAATTTATCCTCAACCTGGATGGGTGGAGCATAACGCGGATGAAATTTGGCGTTGTCAACTGAGCACCATGCAAGATGTGATTCAAACAGCTGGAATTGATGCAAAAAATATTGCAGGCATTGGCATTACCAATCAACGTGAAACCACGGTTGTGTGGGACGGCTTAACCGATTTGGTGAAACAAAAAACAGGACTCGTGATTGATCCTTATTTCAGCGGAACTAAAGTTGCGTGGATTTTGGATCGTGTGAAGGGCGCGCACGAATTGGCGTGCGCGGGTCATTTGGCTTTTGGCACGATTGACAGTTGGTTGATTTGGCGACTGACAAACGGCCAATCGCATGTGACGGATGTGAGCAACGCATCACGCACGATGATGTTTGATATTCAAACGCATCAATGGGACGATCAATTAATTGAGTGTTTGAATGTGCCACGGGGCATCTTGCCGCATGTGTTGCCTTCATGCGCAGATTTTGGAATCGCAGATGCGCAATGGTTGGGGCATGCAATACCAATTGCTGGCGTAGCGGGCGATCAACAAAGTGCTTTGTTTGGTCAAGCTTGCTGGAAATCAGGCATGGCAAAAAATACATATGGCACGGGTTGCTTCATGTTGATGAATACAGGCCCTCAATTGGTGAATAGTCAAAATGGATTGATTGGTACGCACTGCGCACAAAGCGATACACAATCTCAATATGCACTGGAAGGCAGTGTGTTCATGGGTGGCGCTATTGTGCAATGGTTGCGTGATGGTTTGGGCATGATTCAAAGCAGTCGTGAAGTCGAAGCATTGGCATCTTCCGTTGAGACATCCGATGGCGTGGTGATGGTGCCCGCATTCACAGGACTCGGCGCACCTTATTGGCAATCGCAAGCACGTGGCATGATCACAGGGATGACGCGGGGCACCCATCGCGCGCACATTGCGCGCGCTGCATTAGAGTGCATTGCTTTTCAAAGTGCGGCTTTGTATTTTGCGATGATGAAAGACGTTGCGCAGTTGGGCCACATTGCAGCACAAGGTTTGCGAGTGGATGGTGGGGCTTGTATTAACAATTTGTTGATGCAAATGCAAGCCGATGTATTGGGCTTGCCCGTGATTCGTCCGTCGGCGATTGAAACAACGGCGCTCGGCGCGGCTTATTTGGCGGGCCTGCAAGTGGGTGTATTTGGCAGCACAGATGATTTATCGGCACATTGGAAAATCGAACGCATCTTCGAACCTAAAATTTCACGTGACCAGGCCATTAGCATGATGTCATCTTGGGAGCATGCGGTGAGGCAAGCGGTTACTTTGTGAATCAAATGATTTTTAAACTGGAATAGTTAATGACCTCTGAATTTTTAAATGTGCAATTGGCTTTTATTGGTGGCGGTAATATGGCCAGCGCCATGATCAAGGGTCTTATTGCACGCAACCTCAATCCACAACACATTCATGTGGTGGAACCTTTGCAAGAAGCGCGTGCACGGTTATCTCAAATGGGCGTGGTCGTTCATGACCGTGCCAACGAAAGTTTAAAAAATACAAGCTTGGTCGTTTGGGCCGTCAAGCCTCAAATGTTTCGTGCAGCTGCAGCGCCTTGCGCAGCGTTAACACGAAATGTTTTGCATCTGAGTGTGGCCGCTGGCATTCGAAGCGAGAGCATCGCTAATTGGCTGGATACTGAACGTATTGTTCGTGCAATGCCCAATACGCCTGCTTTGGTTTCGTTGGGACAAACGGGTTTGTTTGCGCGATCAGCCGTGAGTACACAAGACCGCAGTTTGATTGAAGCATTGATTGCCACAACCGGACAATTTCTTTGGGTGGATGAAGAATCCAAACTCGATGCGGTAACCGCGCTTTCGGGTTCGGGGCCCGCTTATGTGTTTTATTTTTTAGAAGCGATGATTGAAGCGGGCACACAGTTAGGTCTGTCGTCTGAGCAATCGCGGCAATTGGCCATTGGCACGTTTGTGGGTGCGTCTGAGTTGGCGCGAGCCAGCAACGAGTCCCCTGCTGTTTTGCGCGAAAGAGTCACATCCAAAGGTGGCACAACACATGCCGCTTTGAGCGTGCTGCAAGAACATCATTTGGGTGAACTATTTGAAAAGGCAATTGTGGCGGCAAGTCATCGAGCGCAGCAATTAGGTGAAGAGTTTGGCAAATGAATCGCATTTTGACAAGTTTTGATTCTTTTGAAGAGTCGTGCGACAATGTATCAAATTCAAATTTCTATAGGAATCAATCGATGTTTAAATTATTTATTGCCATTTGCGCTACTTTAGTGATGGCTTTGCCGATATTAAGCACCGCTCAAAGCACCCCCAATCCAACCACTCAAGCAGCACCTGCGACAACGCCTGCCGCTGAGCCTGCAGCAATGTCAGACAAGAAGCCCAAAGCAGCCAAGAAAGCCAAAAAGAAAAAATCAAAGAAGGCTAAAAATGCAAAATCTTGATTGATTTTTAAATTTATAAAATCACTTATTAAAGTGGTTTTTTTCGTGCGCATTTTTTATTGAAATGCAAAACCCACAACAACACCTGCAAATAATGTGGCGCACAACCAATGATTTTGTCTAAAGGCTTTGAAACAGTTGTCTCGATTGCGGTATTTAATTAATTGGAAATGCCAGATTACTTGTAAAAAGGCCAATGCGCATGCAACATAAACAGGCCATCCGAGTTGATACGGCATGACTAAGGCCATCCAACTGATTAAAAATAAAACATAAAACAAGACAATCGCTTTGACCTCGTGATGAGCTAATGTGATGGCCGATGTTTGTATCCCGATTTGCAAATCATCATCGCGATCGACCATTGCATATTCGGTGTCATAGGCCAATACCCAAAACAAATTACTGAACAACATCAACCAAGCTTGTAATTCAACTGCATCCCACACACCTACCAAACTTAAATCACCACCGCGAACAGCAGAAAAAGCCATGGGGATACCAAAGCTAAAAGCAATACCCAACACGGCTTGAGGAATGGCAACAAATCGTTTCGCATAAGGGTATGCAATGGTGATGACCACTGCTGCGAACGACCAAACAACGGTGACTGCGTTGGTGGTGAGCACCAATGCAAATGCACACAGTGCCAATAATGCGCCGAATTGAAGTGCTTGTCGAACGCTGAGTTGTCCGCTGGTAACGGGTCTTTGTGCAGTGCGTTTGACGTGTTTGTCAAACTCGCGATCGGCCACATCATTGATGCAACATCCCGCGCTGCGCATCAATATGGTTCCGAGCACAAACACCAATAACAAGTGCCAACTAGGCGAACCCATGGACGCAATCCATAAAGCAGTGAGTGATGGCCACAGCAGCAGCAGCCAACCCTCAGGTCTGTCCCAACGAATGAGATTTAAATAAAGTTGCAAGCGCGAGCCTGTGGTGTTGGGTTCTGTCACGATCATCCAATAAAAATTAAGACAAGCGATGAACGCCTGGCAAATCACACGCATAAATAGAATTGCGCAAAGCGGCTATGGCTTCGTAACGGGTAAAACTTTTTCGCCAAGCCAATACAACCCGACGCGTGGGCGGTGCATCGGTACCATCCACAATGGGCAAGTAGCGAATATAACTATCAGCACTTTTTTTGCGATGGGTTTGAGACTCTAAAGCTTCTTTGGGCACAGATAGGCGCGGCACTAATGTGACGCCCATGCCTGCTGCGACCATGTGTTTGATGGTTTCTAAAGATGAGCCTTCAAAACTTTTTCGAATGCCTTCTGCGTTGCTAGAAAAACGCGCAAATTCTGGACACACTTCGAGCACGTGATCGCGAAAGCAATGTCCATTACCCAATAACAACATGGTTTCGGATTTGAGTTGTTGTACGGTGAGCGATGGATGTGATACCAACGGATGATTGCTGGGTAAGGCCGCCATGAATGGTTCGTCGTACAAAGGCGCAACCGCCAAACCTGTATCGGGAAAAGGCTCGGCCATGATGGCGCAATCGATTTCTCCAGTGCGCAACATCTCGAGCAATCGAACAGTGAAATTTTCTTGCAACATGAGTGGCATCTGCGGAGATTTTTCGATTGCGTATCGCACGAGCTCGGGCAGTAAATAAGGCGCGATGGTGTAAATAACGCCTAATTTGAGCGGGCCTGCGAGTGGGTCTTTGCCACGCTTGGCAATTTCTTTGATGAGACTGGCTTGCTCAATCACGCTTTGCGCTTGACGAATGATTTCTTCACCCAAAGGTGTAACGGTGACTTCGTTGGCGTTACGCTCAAAGATTTTGACTTCTAATTCGTCTTCTAATTTTTTGATGGCAACCGACAGCGTGGGTTGCGATACAAAACAAGCGTCGGCCGCACGTCCGAAATGTTTTCCGCGAGCAACGGCAACGATGTATTTGAGTTCGGTCAGTGTCATTGTTGAAGTTTACGCTTTTAAGTAGTCAGATTTTCCACCGAGCCATCGGTTGATATGCTGTGTGGCCATATCTGAATATTGATCGAGCATCACGGGGGCCAAGGCTCGCGCCCAATCGAGCAAATCCAAATCGACGGCAAGATCTGCAAACCGCAACATCGCCGCACCCGACTGACGCGCACCCAAAAATTCACCAGGGCCGCGAATCTCTAAATCTCTGCGTGCAATTTCAAATCCATCGTTGGTTTGCGCCATCGCACGCAAACGATCGCGCGCGGTTTCACTCAATCGACCATGCTCTGCCGTGGAGTACAACAAAATGCACGCCGATGCTGCGGCACCCCTGCCCACGCGACCGCGCAGTTGATGCAGTTGACTCAAACCAAATCTTTCGGCGTGTTCAATCACCATCAATGATGCATTGGGCACATCCACTCCCACTTCGATTACTGTTGTGCTCACCAGCAGGCCCATTTGCCTTGATGTGAACAACGACATGACGGCTTTTTTTTCTGCAACAGGCATGCGCGAATGCAACAAGCCCACCACCACACCAGGCAATGATTGCGTTAAGTCGTCGTGCGTTTGTGTGGCATTGGTGAGGTCGAGTACTTCGCTCTCTTCAATCAAAGGACAAACCCAATAGACTTGTCGGCCCTCATTGAGTTGCGCACGAATGCGCTCAATCACTTCATCACGCCTAGCATCGGACACCACTTTGGTGACAACGGGTGTTCGACCAGGTGGCAATTCATCGATAGTTGATACATCGAGGTCGGCGTAATAACTCATGGCCAAGGTTCTTGGAATCGGTGTGGCACTCATCATCAACAAATGTGGTTCTTGTGCTTGAGCGTTTTTGTCGCTGATTAATTTTTGTCTCAAGGCCAAACGCTGCGCCACGCCAAAGCGATGTTGTTCATCGATGATGGCCAATCCAAGCGCATGAAAATGCACGTGTTGTTGAATGACCGCATGCGTGCCCACCACCAATGCGGCTTGTCCATTGGCAATCACTTCCAACATAGCGTTCCGCTCTTTTTTCTTTTGACTGCCAGTGAGCCATGCCACACGCAATCCGCGTGGCGAGAAGATGGGCTCTAACCAATCGGTGAGCTTTCGAAAATGTTGTTCTGCCAAAATTTCTGTGGGTGCCATGAGTGCGCATTGCCATCCTGCATCAATGGCTTGAACCGCGGCAATCGCCGCAACTACGGTTTTGCCAGAACCCACGTCGCCTTGCAACAAACGATGCATCGGAATTTGTTTTGATAAATCTTTTTGTATTTCTTGCATGACGCGTTGTTGTGCAGGGGTCAATGCAAAAGGCAACACCGCCATCAATTGTTCAACCAATTGGGAGGATTGCGCATTAGGCGTGAGAGGTGGCGCGCGTAAAAATGCGCGTTCGCGTTTGGATTGCAATTGAGAGAGTTGTTGGGCCAACAATTCTTCGGCTTTGAGTCGTTGCCATGCGGGATGCGTTTTGTCATCGAGTTGCGCCATCGACACATCAACCGATGGATGATGCAAAAAAACGAGTGCATCTTGCAAACGCCATGTGTGGAGTGGCCAATTAGGTTGTGGAATTGTTTCTGTGAACAAACCAGTTTTGATGGCGCGCGCTAATCCACCTTGTACGGCTTTTCGAATATACGCTTGCGGCAATAAAGCGGTTGTAGGGTACACGGGCGTGAGCGCAGTTGCAAGTGCACCACCTGCACCCTGCACTGTTGGATGCATCATGGTTTTGCCCATCAATACGCCGCGAACCTCACCCCGCAAACGCACTTTACGCCCTACTTCCAATGCCTTTTGCATATTGGGATAAAAATTAAAAAATCGCAAACTGCATGTATCGGTACCGTCATCGACCACCGCTAACAATTGGCGACGCGGCTTGAACACCACTTGACAAGATTTGACCGTGGCTTCAATTTGCACGGTGTCGCCATCGCGCGCATCGCGCAAAGCAACAATCGATGTTTCGTCTTCATAACGAAAAGGCAAATGCAATGCCATATCCACATCGCGCACCAATCCCATTTTGCGCAAGGCTTTTTGGGGGGCTGATAGAGGTTTATTGTCGGTCATTGCCAATGTTGCAAAGAGTGATTTAGAAAATGTAACAATATACACATATTCACTTGGAAAGGGTCTGTCAAGCCCTCAAGCATCATGTCACATCGATCGTCAGTCACTACAAGCTACACCCTGAGTGATTTTGATTTCAATCTACCCCAACATCTGATTGCCCAACTCCCAAGCGACGTGCGAAGCGCGTCTCGTTTTCTTGATGGTACAAGTTCTTTGCCCGTCGATCGAATATTTAACAGTTTGCCTTCTTTGCTTCAAGCGGGAGATTTGTTGGTGTTCAACGACACGCAAGTTGTCAAAGCGAGACTATTTGGACAAAAACCAACGGGCGGTCAACTGGAGTTGTTGATTGAACGCGTATTGCCCGCCTCCACGTCAGGGCCTGCGCATCAAGTCGTGGCTCACATGAAGGTGAGTAAAAAACCACCTGTCGGTACGGTGCTGGCCATGGCGGGCGGATCTTCACAAGGTGGATTTGAGGCCGCATTACTTGGCCGATGGCCAGATGCGCAAGGCGCTTTGTTTTTATTGGCCTTTAGTGATGAGCCTTTTGCCTTGATGCAACAACACGGTCATGTGCCACTACCACCGTATATTGAACACAGCGATCAGCAAGAAGACGAGTCGCGATATCAAACTGTTTTTGCAAAACATCCAGGTGCAGTTGCCGCACCCACTGCAGCTTTGCATTTTGATTGGCCTTTAATTGATGAATTGAAGTCTAAAGGAATCGAGACCGTGCACGTGACCTTGCATGTGGGCGCGGGCACGTTTCAACCCGTCAAAACTAACGACATCTCACAACACACCATTCACAGCGAGTGGTACAGCATTCCATCGAACACCTTGCAAGCCATTCAAGCTTGCCAACAACGTGGGGGGCGTGTTGTGGCAGTTGGCACCACCACCGTCCGCACTTTGGAGTCGTGGGCGCAAACGCAACAAACCGAAGGCGATACCGCTATTTTTATAACGCCTGGCTTTCAATTTCAAGTGATTGATATGTTGATTACCAATTTTCATTTGCCCAAATCGACATTGCTGATGCTAGTGAGTGCATTTGCAGGCTTTGATCACATGCATGCGTTGTATCAACATGCAATCAAAAATGCCTATCGATTTTTTAGTTATGGCGACGCCATGCTACTTCAGAGAAAGAAAGATCATGCTTGAATTTCAAGTTTTAAAAACAGATGGCCATGCAAGACGGGGCCGATTAAAACTCAACCACGGCGTGGTTGAAACGCCTATCTTTATGCCCGTGGGTACTTATGGCACGGTGAAAGGCGTGATGCCGCGCAGCTTAGAAGAGATGAATGCGCAAATTATTTTGGGCAACACATTTCATTTGTGGATGCGCCCGGGTCTTGATATTTTAAAAAGCTTTGACGGCCTGCACGGTTTTGAGCAATGGCACAAACCGATTCTGACCGACAGCGGCGGCTTTCAAGTGTGGAGTTTGGGGGCCATGCGCAAAATCACCGAAGAAGGTGTGCGCTTTGCTTCGCCAGTGAATGGCGACAAGCTTTTTTTAACCCCCGAAGTGAGTATGCAAATTCAAACCATACTTAACAGTGACATCGTTATGCAGTTTGATGAATGCACGCCCTACGAAACCCAAGGCGTTCTGATTACCGAAAAAGAAGCGCTCGCATCGATGTCATTGAGTTTGCGTTGGGCCGAGCGTTGCCGCACAGAATTTGAAAAATTAAACAATCCCAATGCCTTATTTGGCATTGTGCAAGGCGGTATGTTTGAACCATTGCGCGAGGCTTCCATTGATGCATTGGTAAATATGAATTTACCAGGCTACGCCGTGGGAGGTGTGAGCGTTGGCGAGCCTAAAGAAGAGATGATGCGCATCATGGCGCACACGCCGCATCGCTTGCCAGCCAACAAGCCTCGCTACTTAATGGGCGTGGGCACGCCTGAAGATTTGGTGGCAGGTGTGTCGCATGGTGTTGATATGTTTGATTGCGTAATGCCCACGCGCAATGCCCGCAACGGTCATTTGTTCACGCGATTTGGTGATTTGAAAATTCGCAATGCCAAACACAAAACCGATCATGCGCCATTGGATGAAACCTGTACTTGTTACACCTGCAAAGGTTTTAAACGAGACGACGGTACGGTGAGTGGTGGCTTTAGTCGCGCGTATTTGCATCATTTAGATCGATGCGGCGAGATGCTTGGGCCCATGCTGGCCACGGTGCACAACTTGCATTACTACCTCAACTTAATGCAAGAGATCAGAGATTCATTGGATACCCATCAATTGCAACAATGGACACAAATTTTTGTACGCGATCGTGCACGCGGCGTTTGAGCAATTAACTCAACACGCGCCATGCTTTGCTAAAAAAATCTACACGGCCAAAGTTACCTGACTTTAAACTGATGTGCAAACCTTGCGACGCACTGAAAGACGAGTGCGCATAACACCACGGCACACCAGGATCAATTTGCGGGCCGATTTGCAACTGAGTTACTTGCAATGCTTGGACGCAAGAACCCGATGTTTCGCCACCTGCAACCAACAATTGAGAAACACCCAATCGCACCAAACCTTGCGTCAATTGAGCCAATGTCTGCTCGATCATGACACCCGACGCTTCAACGCCCCAACGCTTTTGAACGTCTTGCACACGCGCCGGATCTGCTGTTGAATAAATCAAAACCGCTTGTTTTGAAACCAAGAGTTGCGCCCATTGCAATGCTTTTTCAATTTGCGCTTGCTTAGCTTGCTCGGTGTCCAGTTGCATCACGTCAATTTCAAATGCAGGTTGTCCGCTTTGTTTGAAATGCGCGACTTGCGCTTGCGTAGCCTGCGAACAACTCCCCGACACAATCGCTTGAAAACCTTTGGCGGATGGCAACAAACTCGATTTCGCGTTGGGCGTTAAATGCCAATTGGCAGGCAATCCAATGGCTACACCCGAGCCTGCAGTTACCAAGGGTCTATTTTTTAAAGCGGGACCTAATCGAATCAAATCATCGTTGCTCAGCGCATCCACAACTGCGATTTGGACGCCTTGTGTTTTTAGTTCATTGATACATTGGGTAATCGCAGCACTTCCTTTAGCAATGACCTTATAGGAAATCAATCCAACTTTTTTTTGTGATTGCGCTTGCAGAACACGAACCAAATTAGAGTCGCGCATTGGTGTGAGCGGGTGATCTTTCATGCCGCTTTCGCCAAGCAACACATCGCCCACAAATAAATAACCGTTGCATACCGTGCGATGGTTGTCGGGAAACGCAGGCGTGGCAATGGTGAAGTCGGTGTTGAGTGCGTCCATCAATGCGTCGGTAACGGGTCCGATGTTGCCACGTGTATTGCCCTCATACCAACTATCAAACGTGGAGCAATATTTAAAATAAATTTGTTGTGCGCCTTGCGCTTGCAACCATTTCAAAGCATGCAGTGATTGCTCAATAGCAAGGTCGGGCTTGATGGTGCGTGATTTAAGCGCAACCACTACCGCATCTACATCTGATCGCAAAGGTTCACGGGGAACGCCGATGGTCTGCACCACGCGCATACCTGCGCGCACCAAATTGTTGGCCAAGTCGGTCGCGCCTGTGAAGTCATCTGCAATGCATCCCAAAATAATCTTGGGCATATCAATTTTCTTTTGTAGTAAAAACGGTGAGCACACCTGTATAGCCATACAAATTGCGATGCGCAATTTCTCCGCTGGCAAAAAACCCAACCAAAGGCAGATCACCCAAAGCGCGACGCAACAATTGAAGCTCAGCACTGGGTCCACCAAAATGGGGACCACCGCGGCCAGAGCAACTGACATAAATAGCACCCGCCATTCTTCGGGCCGGATGAGGCGCTGAAAAATCTTGATCCGACAATTGCATCGCAACTTCTTGTGTGATGTCTTCAGGCTCTAAGGCTTCCCGAATTTCGGAACCGATGCGTAACAAATCTGCACGCGCAGCAGCTGCATCGCGCTGACAAAAGGTTAGTTGCATACCCACTTCAACCGAGTGCGCAACGGCAACGCCGTGTTGTTGTGGATCTAAACCAATGATGTGACGTACCATCACTTCTTCTTCAAACTCGCCCGTGCGTTTGATCGAGGACTGATTGTGTGATGACAAACCCACCAATGTTGAACGTACTTGAGGAATTGCTTTTAAGGGTTCATCCAATGACACGCCCAATTCTGCCATCAATACATACAAGGCCGGAAAGTTGTTGAGTTTTAAAACCAAATGACCTTGCGCCTCGGTGACGGTATGCGTGATTCCAACTGGCTGACAACCTTGCGTCACGCGAGAAACCATTGCCACATCCGAGCTAAAAGCAACGCCGCTGAGTCCGCCTTCAAATACACCGCTGACTTGCGTGTTGGGCACATCGCTTCCGTGTGCATTAACAGAAAACTGAATGGTTTGATGACGACTCGATGCGAGTCCACCAAACACATAACCTTGTGTCGTGAGATCGGCCACGTCTTCAATGAGTTCTGAAATTTGCGGCGTTTGTGCGTCTGCATGAATCAATGCGGTTTGAGCAACAAAGTCTGGCGGCCCCGCTTGGCCCAAGGGTGACAAGCCATTGAACACTTGAAATTGATCGACAGGCAAATCACACAGCATTAAAACCAATGCAGGCTCATCAAAGTATTCAACATTATTGGATGACACGCCCACACCCACCGTACCACTCCAATGTGCAATGTTGCTTAATTCATCGCGCAAATGATCAAAGATGCTTTGTGCCTGATTGGCATAATGGTCAGTGATATACAAAATACCCAATGTTGGCTGCGAAGCATATTCGGGTAGGGCCATTTGAGCGCGAACCTGCGCCAGCACCAATCCCGCAGCCATTTGCCATTGCGGATGCGTTGCATGACCGTAGGGAAACAATTTCATGGTTTGCGAATACTTTTACCAGCTTGCTTTTTGGGATTGACAGCGGGTCTTTTATTTGATTTTTCTTTTTGCGTGTTTGCTTTGACTGCAGATGCTGAGGCACTGGCGTGCGCTTGCAAATCCTGAACCGTTTTTTCTGCAATTTGTGTGAATTGTTGCGTGAGTGAACCCCACCAAGCCATGGGATCAACAGCAGGCGTTTCTTCATTGGTTGGGGTCTTTGTCGCCTTTGTATCGGGAATTTTGAATTGCAAAGACTGAGACAGTTGTTCTGCGCTCAGATTCATTCCTTGCAATGTAGAGAGCGTCATTCGCTGTACTTCCATCGCTTGAATCGTTGCACTCAAAGCTTTTGAGTTTTGCTCAAGCCAAAATTGAACCGCTTTGAGCTCTTGAATTTTCTTTTCAATTTCTTTGGGATCGAGTGAGGGCGTAACCCAACTCGACATCGGAATGGGTGTGGATCCTTGTGTTGATAGTTGTTTTAAAAAATCAAAACCAGGAATCATTTTTTGAAAATCAAATGCAGACGGTGTAGTCATAGGTGTCAATGTGAATAATAAAAAAGAGGTGATTGGCTAGTCATTTTCCAATTTAAATTGAATAGGGATTTGAAACCACATGGCTTGTGGCACCCCTCCAACCTGGCCTGGCAAATACCGCCACTGCAGCACAGCGTCCAAGGCTGATTGGTCTAAGCGATCATAGCCTGATGTTTGTGCAATTTGTGCTTTTTGAGCATAGCCATCGACACCAATCAAAACTTTGACAACCACACGTCCCTGTTCACCCAGCCGTTTGCTGATACGCGGATATTGGGGTTGCGCACGATTTTTGTAGTCGGCCAAGGTTGTGGGCAATTCAATAGGCGCAGATTTTTCTGGCGTGAGCACGCTCGGTGAAGGTGTTGTCGCTGCAACGGAGTGATGACTAGCACCTTCGCTCAACGAGGCCGATGGCACCAACTGCATTGTCGTTGTACGTGTATCGGATGACAATACAGACGCGGACGTGGGCGCGGCATTTGAATCAAAGCTTGATGTAAGTGCAGTGGCATACTGAGAGTTCAACCGCGACGCACGCATGTCCTTTTGAGGGGGTAATGCGGCTTGTTTTGGCTGACTGTTATCCATTGGGTGCGAAGCCATCAACACTTTAACAATGGCTTCGTCTTTAATTGATTGATCTGTATTTGAAAAGCCAACAATCAACGCACCATGCACAAACAAAACAGCACCCGTGATCCAAGCGATTTGTTGTTTGTGCATTCGATAAGTCGCAAAAAAACTAACTGGCAACCAACGGTGTTATTTTTTGATCGATTGCACCAAAAACACTTTGACCGTCTTTGCCTTTCATTTCAATACGAATGGTGTCGCCGTATTTCATGTACTCGGTCGTGACTTTGCCGTCGAGGATGGTTTCAATGGCGCGCTTTTCTGCGATGCAGCTATACCCTTTGGGCCAATCTTTTTTTCCTTTTGATTCGACGGCTTTGTTGCTAACAGTGCCGCTGCCGATGATGCTGCCAGCGCGCACATTGCGTGTTTTGCAAAGATGCGAGATGAGCTGGCCAAAATGAAAAGTCATTTCAGTGCCTGCATCGCACATGCCTACTTTTTTTCCATTCCATGTTGATTGCATGGTTAAGTGAATTCGACCTTTGTCCCACGATTCACCAAATTCATCCACAGTGACCGCAACGGGACTGAATGCCGTGGCGGGTTTGCCTTGTAAAAAACCAAAGCCTTTTGCAATTTCGTCAGGGATTAAGTTGCGCAATGACACATCATTAGCCAACATCACCAAGCGAATACCTTCTAGCGCTTGCTTGGGTGATGCGGTCATTGGGACATCACCCGTGATGACTGCCAACTCCGCTTCAAAGTCAATTCCGTAATCTTCGCTTGCACAAATCACATCATCACAAGCACCCATGAAGTCATCGCTTCCGCCCTGGTAGATCAAAGGGTCGGTGTAATAATTCGCAGGCACTTCGATATTGCGTGATGCACGAACCAATTCGACGTGATTGATATAGGCCGAAGCATCGGCCCATTGATAAGCACGTGACAACGGGGCCATGCACATTTGAGGATCAAATGCAAAAGCGTGCCGCGCTTTTCCATGGTTGAGCGTGTCATACAAATCTTGCAATTGAGGGGATAAAAAGTCCCAATCATCCAAAACATTTTGTAATCGATGCGCAACGTCTGTCGCATAATGTGCTGTGTGTAAATCGCGAGAAACCACCACCAGTTGTCCATCGCGCGAGCCATCTTTATAAGTGGCCAATTTCATCGGTGTTTCCTTTCAGTTGCAAGAGGATGCGGAGCGCATAAAAAAATTATCCAAACCACACGTCATTCAATACCTTGATTTCATTCAAATTCTATCCAAATCCACATTGGCAACATATGGTCTGGCTGTCGCTAGGTGTATGGATCGTACACCTGATTGTTTTACAAAATATTTCTTTATGGGGAACGGATGAAGGCCCGCCTTTTAAAACCATGGTGGTGACGCAACACACTCAAACACCAGAGCCTAAGTCCAAGCCTATCGATGCACCAAAACCCAGCAAAAAAATAACCCCAGCACCCGAGCCTGTTGTGCCCAACAATACGCCGTTAACTCAAGAGCCCGTACCCGCTCAAGCTGTTACCCCATCCCCAACGTCGAGCACACAAGAAATCCTCAGCACTCCAACAGAGAAAAAAGAAATTTTAGAAGCTGCACCCCCTCAGCCCATAGCGGTCGCTTATGCCATTCCTGGATCAACACGTCTGCGCTATGAAGTCAGTGGGACAGCACGCAATCTCAACTACACCGCAAGTGGCGAACTTTTGTGGCAACACGATGGTCAAAAATACAACGCACGGTATGAGGTGAGTGCTTTTTTATTGGGCTCACGCAGTCAAACCAGCGTTGGTCAAATCAGCGCTAGCCGTTCAATTTGATCGTGAAAAAGCATTGATTATTTACAGTGCTAATTCAACACCTTCACTTTTAATGGAAGGTGCGCAAGATCGTTTGAGTGTGTTAATTCAATTGGGCGCACGATTATCGGGTGACACCCAATCTCAAAGCGCAGGATCGAGCATACAAATACCCGTCGTCTCTTCTCGAGAAAGTGAGATATGGTTGTTTGTGGTGGATGGTGAAGAAAAAATTGAATTGCCCTATCAATCTTTAAATACTCTGAAAGTGACACGAACACCCAGGCGAGAGTACGACCAAAAAATTGAAGTGTGGTTGTCGCCTCAATTAGGAATGATGCCTGTGAGATTCAAATTAACACAATCCAATGGCGATTTTGTCGATCAAAAATTACGCTCGGTGAGCGCGCCCTAATCAGACGTTTTGCGCACATAAAGCCACTGATACAACGGCCCTGATAACAACAACACGGCCACCAATCTTGACGACTGAAATACCGTCACAATAGGCGCGCCGAGTTGCAAAACCTTTGCGGTAATGGCCATCTCAGTAATACCACCTGGCGCACTGGCCAATATCAATGTGGCAAACGGCAAATGCGTCATCTCTAGCAACACATAAGAAAACAAAATACACAAAAAAATCATCCCAAAAGTTCCAATCGCGACGCTGAATAACCAACGCGGCGCCGACTTCACAAATTGACGGTTGAAACGAACCCCTAAACTCACACCAATGAACAGTTGCGCGACATTGGTTGCTTCACTGGGTAATGCGGTTAAACGAACATCCATCATGGTGACGATCATTGAAACCAACATTGCACCCATAAACCAAGGGTTGGCGCGCTTGAGTTTCATCATCACAAAAATACCGATGGCAGTGAGAAGCGCCAGCACTCCCATTCCCCACAGAGAAATTTCTCGTACGACTGGCTGCGTGATTTGAATCTGCCCAAAATTAGCCCACTGAATTCCAAATGGAATCACCAAAGTCACAATCAATAAGCGCATGCTATGCGCAGAAGCAACCAAATCAGTGACTGCATTTTCTCGCTCCGACAACAAGGTCATCTCCGATGCGCCACCAATTGGTCCAGAAAAATAAGATGTGGCTCTGTTAAAGTTTGTCATATGCGGCGCATTGAAAAAATGCAGCCACACACCAAAAAAATACCCCAATACCAAAGACCAAGTAATCGATAAAGCAATGACCCACCAAGCAGAAATTAAAAGTTGTGCAACCGCAGGTGTGAAATACAAACCCAATGCAATGCCAATGATCCATTGACCGATATTGCGCAAAGGGTCCCAACTGCGTGTGGGCAATCCCAACATGGATGCCAATTTTTTCAATTGCGTTTCGAAAATCACTCATAAAAGGTTTGCTTGTGGGCAAACCACAAAATGAAATATTATTAAATACGTTAAGCGTGTTGTTGAATAGATGAAGCCAGCGTACTGACCATTTGGTCGATGTGATTATTTTCGACGATATAAGGCGGCGCAAAAACTAAAGTGTCACCTGCGGCTCTTACCAACACGCCCTTGTTAAAACAATCCAAAAAGATTTGATATGCGCGTTTGCCAGGCGACCCCTCAATGGATAACAAATCAACAGCTGCTGCCAAGCCTAAACTTCGAATGCCCACAACATGAGGCAAACCTTTGAGAGTGCTGTGCATGGCGTCGCCCAAAACTGGACCCATTTGTGACGCACGATTGAATAAATCTTCTTGCTTAAATAAATCGAGTGATGCAATCGCGGCCGCACAAGCAACAGGATGACCCGAATACGTATAGCCATGAAAAAATTCAATCGTATGTTCGGGCGAATCGTTGTTCATCAATGTGTCGTATAAAAAATCTCGACAAATCACACCGCCCAATGGAATCACACCATTGGTTACGCATTTTGCAAAATTGAGCATATCTGGCACAACACCATAAAAATCAGCGGCAAAATTTTTGCCCATGCGACCAAAGCCTGTGATCACTTCATCAAAAATTAACAAGATGCCGTGCTTGTCGCATATTTGTCTTAGGCGTTGCAAATAGCCTTTGGGCGGCAAATACCATCCCGCACTGCCCGCCACGGGTTCGACCATGATGGCGGCCACATTGCTTGGGTCATGCAAAGGAAGAATTCGATTTTCCAACTCCAGCAACAAATCTTCGCTCCATTGCGGCTCAACCCCATGGATATAAGCATGGTTGATGGGGTCATGAATAAAACGCATGTGATCTACACGCGGCAATAGTGCCGTGCCAAAAGCCTTTCGATTGGCAGGAATGCCTCCCACACTCATGCCGCCAAAGCCCACACCGTGATAGCCGCGCTCTCGGCCAATAAAAACATTGCGATGTCCTTGACCTCTGGCGCGGTGATAGGCCAAGGCTACTTTTAATGAAGTGTCAGCAGCCTCTGATCCCGAGTTGCAAAATAAAACTTTATTTAAATCGCCTGGCGCCATGGAGGTGATGACTGCAGCGGCTTCAAAGGCTTGGTCGTTGCTGACTTGAAAAGCAGTGGAGTAATCCAAAGTATCGAGTTGTTTTTTAATCGCCTCGTTAATAGGCGCGCGGTTGTGTCCCGCGCCCACACACCACAAACTAGAAATTCCATCCAATACGTTTTTGCCATCGTGCGTCGTGAAATGCATGCCATTGGCTTTTACAAATACCCGCGGCTCCTTGCGAAAATGGCGATTGGGCGTAAAAGGCAACCATTGGTTTTCCATTTGCAGCGGTATATTTTTCATGGCAATCTCCACAATCGATTAAGTCGCTAGTTTAGATGAGCCGTTTGGTGAGCGTATTAACCTAGATATAGCCGCCCCAAACAAGACAATTGGAGTCCTGCGACAATCTGCTCTATGAAGAACACCTACATCCTGACCCTCTCTTGCCCCGACCGTGCAGGCATTGTTCATGCCGTCTCTGGATTTTTATTTGAACGCGCTGGCAATATTGAAGAGGCCAAACAATTCAACGATGCAGGCACGGGCTTGTTTTTTATGCGGGTTCAGTTTTCAATTGAAATGGATGAAGCAACTTTGCGCGGTCAATTACCAAGTCTTGCAAAACAATTTGACATGCATTTCCAATTGCACTCCAACAATCAACCATTGCGTACGGTTTTGATGGTGAGCAAAGAAGGCCATTGCCTCAATGATTTGTTGTTTCGATGGAAATCGGGTTTGTTACACATGGACATCCGAGCCATCATCAGCAATCACCGCGAGTTTTATCAACTCGCCGCCAGCTACAACGTACCCTTTCATCACATTGCAGTAACGGCATACACTAAAGAAGAGTCTGAAAAAAAACAATTGGACATTATCGAATCCGAAGGTGCCGAGTTGGTGGTACTGGCGCGTTACATGCAAATTTTGTCTAACAACATGTGTCATCGATTAGCGGGACGTGCTATCAATATTCATCACAGTTTTTTGCCTAGTTTCAAAGGTGCCAAGCCCTATTATCAAGCGCACGATCGTGGCGTCAAACTCATTGGTGCAACAGCGCATTACGTCACTGCCGATTTGGACGAAGGCCCCATCATTGAACAAGACGTCGCGCGCGTTGACCACAGCCTCACTGTAGAAGACCTCACAGCTTTGGGACGCGACACCGAAAGCCAAGTGTTAGCGCGTGCGGTTAAATGGCATTGCGAGCATCGCGTTCTTGTGAATGGCCACAAAACAGTTGTGTTTAAATAAATTTTGATTCCATCATGAACACACTTGCAACACCAGAAAAAATTCAAATACATTCACCTGTGATTCACGCATTGCGCAAGGCCTTGCCCGCTCATGCGGTTTTAAGTCGTCAAGAAGACACCGCTCCTTACGAGTGCGATGGCCTCACCGCCTATCGTCAACGTCCCATGTGTGTGGTTCTTCCTGAAACAACTGCGCAGGTTCAGCAGGTTTTACAAATTTGTTATCGACTCGGTGTGCCCGTTGTTGCCAGAGGCGCTGGAACGGGCTTGTCGGGTGGGGCCATGCCCCATTCGCAAGGCATTACCCTGTCATTGGCCAAATTCAATCGCATCCTTCAAATGGACGCCCACTCGCGCACAGCGGTGGTTCAATGCGGTGTGCGCAACTTAGCCATTAGTGAAGCCGCTTCTTCTTTGGGTTTGTATTACGCACCCGATCCATCGAGTCAAATTGCTTGCACCATTGGCGGTAATGTCGCGGAAAATTCTGGCGGCGTTCACTGTCTCAAATATGGACTCACACTGCACAACGTCCTCAAAATTTCTGGCTTCACCATTGAGGGTGAGCCCATTGAGTTGGGTGGCGACGCGCTTGACGCACCCGGTTTGGATTTGTTGCCATTGGTTGTTGGCTCCGAAGGCATGCTGGCTATCACCACCGAAGTCACCGTCAAACTCACACCCAAACCGCAACTCGCACGTTGCATCATGGCAAGTTTTGATGATCTACAAAAAGCAGGCGACGCAGTGGCGCAAGTGATTGCATCGGGTATTATTCCTGCGGGCCTCGAAATGATGGACAAGCCCATGACGGCGGCAGTTGAAGATTTTGTACATGCGGGTTACGACCTCACTGCAGAAGCAATCTTGTTATGCGAATCCGATGGAACGTCCGAAGAAGTGGAAGAAGAAATTGGTCGAATGATTGCTGTGTTGCGTCAAAGTGGCGCGACCGCCATCTCCGTGAGCAACAACGAGGCCGAACGACTCAAATTTTGGAGCGGAAGAAAAAATGCATTTCCTGCCAGCGGGCGCATGAGCCCCGACTACATGTGCATGGACTCCACCATTCCTCGCAAACGATTAGCGGATATCTTGCTTGCTATTGCAGAGATGGAAAAAAAATATCAACTGCGTTGCGCCAATGTTTTCCATGCGGGTGATGGCAACTTACATCCGCTCATCTTGTTTGATGCCAACGATCCAGATCAACTGCATCGCGCCGAATTATTTGGTGCTGATATTTTAGAAACCAGCGTGGTTATGGGTGGCACGGTTACGGGTGAGCACGGTGTGGGCATTGAAAAACTCAACAGCATGTGCGTGCAATTTTCTGAACACGAGAACGAGCAAATGTTTGCAATCAAACGCGCCTTTGATAGCAAGGGCTTGCTCAATCCTGGCAAAGTGATTCCCACCCTTCAACGCTGCGCAGAATACGGCAAGATGTTGGTTCGTGGCGGTCAAATATCTCACCCGAATATCGAGCGTTTTTAAGCGACGTCTCGTCGACCAAACAAAGCGGTACCCACACGCACCATGGTCGCGCCCGCGTGAATCGCCGCTTCTAAATCTGTGGTCATACCCATCGACAACGTATCAAATTTTTGTAGTGATAACGGCGATTTCAATTCATCAAATAATTTTTTGGTTTGTTGATGAACATGCAATTGCAATTCATAAGTGTCGGCGGGTTCAGGTATGGTCATCAAACCTCTTAATTGAAGTTGCGGCAATTGCATCACCGCTTGAGCCAATGCTAAAACTTCATCCGGGGCAATGCCTGATTTGCTTGCACCTCCATCGACATTGACTTGCAAACAAACCTGCAACGGTTTAAGACCCAAAGGGCGTTGCTCGCTCAAACGTTGTGCAATTTTGAGTCGATCGATGCTGTGCACCCAATCAAAATTTTCTGCAACCCATTTTGTTTTATTGCTTTGAATCGGACCAATGCAATGCCACACCAACAACGGGTTGGTGGGTTTGAGTGAAATTATTTTTTCAACGCCTTCTTGAATATAGTTTTCTCCAAAATCAATTTGACCGCCTTGCGCCATAGCTTGAACATCTTGCGCAGGAAATTTTTTGGAGACGGCGAGCAAGCAGACCGTATCTGCTGGCCGACCGCAATCGCGGGTTGCTTTAGCAATGCGCTGGCGCACGGCATCTAAATTGGATAGTAAAGATTGCATCATCATGACACTGTACACAAAATGCACGCGATTACGACTTCTTTTTGAGGTCTTTTGATGCGCGCTACAAGCAATTAACGCTTTTCACAATTATGATTCTGTTTTTATCATCACATAGATTACACACACCATGTCACGCACCAAACCCAAAACCTACGAATCCAGTACCCCCACCAACGTCGCCTTTATTGGATTGGGCGTGATGGGTTACCCCATGGCCGGTCACTTGGCTTTGGCGGGTCATTCAGTCACCGTATACAACCGCAACGCAGCCAAGTCCAAAGAGTGGTGCGCCGAGTTTGCCAGCACCAACAAGCCCCGCTCTGAGTCCACGCCCAAGCAGGCTGCGAGTCAAGCCGATATTATTTTTTGCTGCGTCGGTAATGATGACGATTTGCGGTCGGTTATTTTTGGACCTGATGGCGCTCTTGCTGGCATGAAAGCAGGCGCCACTTTGGTGGATCACACCACCGCATCGGCCAATGTCGCTCGCGAAATTTACCAAGCCGCCAGAAAAGCAGGCATTCACTTCATTGATGCGCCTGTGTCAGGTGGCGAAGCAGGCGCACAAAATGGTTTGCTCACTGTGATGTGCGGTGGCGACGCGACTGTATTTGAAAAAGTAAAGCCAATTGCCATGTCGTTTTCACGCGCATTCACACTCATGGGTGAATCAGGTGCAGGTCAACTCACCAAAATGGTCAACCAAATTTGTATTGCTGGCTTGGTCCAAGGCTTAAGCGAAGGCATTGCATTTGGCATGCAAGCAGGGCTTGACGTTAATTTGGTTTTAGATGTGATTGGCAAAGGCGCTGCACAAAGCTGGCAAATGGATAACCGTGGCAAAACTATGGTGGCTGATCAATTTAATTTTGGATTTGCCGTCGATTGGATGCGCAAAGACTTAGGCTTGGTGATAGACGAAGCCAAACGCAACGGTGCACGCTTACCCGTTACAGCATTGGTCGATCAGTTTTATGCCGACGTACAAAAATTGGGAGGCAGTCGATGGGATACATCGAGCCTCATTAAACGTCTGCGTTAATTTGTAACAGGATTATTTTTTGTCTTTGGCATCTGTCGATGCCTCGGGCTTGGGTTGAGTTGGCAACACACTGCGCAACTCTTCTTCGGAAATAATTTCAAAAACACGAACCACTCGAGCAATACCGCCAATGGTTCGTGTCATATCGGTAACGCTATTGGCTTCGCGTTGAGTCACGCGTCCCATCAAATACACATTGCTTCTTTCAACAACAACTTTGAAAGAGCTTGCGAATAAATCTTTGCTATCAACAAGAGAGGCAATCACCTTCCCTTTGATAAAGGCATCTTTTGATTTTTCGTTGAGTGATGAGGATGGTTGAATCGCGAGTTCGTTTAATACCGATTTGACATTTTCGATGCGCTCTGCAATTTGAGCGGCGGCGGCGCGATCTTTTTCATTGGCCACTTCGCCAGTGAGCAACACTTGTCGGTTGTAACTGTTGACAGAGACATTGGCTCGCTCGCCAAAATGCGCACGCATTCTGGAGTTGCCTCTAAGCTCGATCCCTTCGTCTTCAACGATGGCGCCAGATGTTCGGCGATCGGTGGCCACCATCACAGTGCCCATCATGGAGCCAAACATCAGAGGTGCACATGCACTCATCAAACTTGATGCCAACACCAAACTTAAACTTAAAAACACGAAACGACTTTTCATAATGGGCTTTCTTGTTCACCTAACAATTGACTATCAACACCATCGCACAAACAATGAACGACTAGGACATGAACTTCTTTGATGCGTGCACTTCGAACATGTGGAACACAAATATGCACATCGGTTTCGCGCAACAGTCCCGCTATTTTGCCACCACCTTTGCCTGTTAAACCGACAACAGTCATATCTCTTTCGTGGGCGGCGTCAATGGCACTCATCACATTGAGCGCATTGCCGTCATTGGAGATGGCCAAAAGAACATCGCCAGCTTGACCCAAAGCACGCACCTGTTTACTAAAGACATGCTCAAAATCAAAGTCGTGGGCCACCGCTGTTAAAAGAGCGCTGTCAGCATTAAGTGCAATAGCGGCCAATTCGGGGCGATCTCTTTCAAATCGACCCACAAATTGAGTTGCAAAATTTTGTGCCTCGGTGGCGGAGCCGCCATTTCCGCAGGCCAACACTTTGCCGTCACTGGTGACGCTGGCCAAAATGGCTTGAACAGCTTGCGCAATCGGCTTGCTCAAGGTTTGAGCCGATTGGTATTTGAGATCTGCACTGTCAATAAAGTGCTGTTCGATTTGTTGCTCTAGCATGCCTGCATGATACCGCCTGTTACACAGAGGACGCTTCAAAGGCGTGGCGAATCCATTGAATTTTGCCTGCATCAATAAAAACTGCGTCAAACCTGCAGGCAGGTTGAATGGCTTTTTGCATCAAATAAAAGCGTACCGCAAAAATGATTTTTTGTTGCTTGCGCCAATTGATACTCGCACCTGCCCCGCCATGTGACAATGAACTTCTTTGTCGAACTTCAACAAATAGAACGCAATTGTTGGGGTCTTTGACAATCAAATCGATCTCGCCCCGCCTCTTCCTGGTGTTCGATAATTGCGCATCAACAACTCGCAGCCCTGCTTTTGGAGATAAGACCGCGCCATGTTTTCCTATTCGTATCCCAATTGTTTGATGGTTTTTTTGTGGGCTGCATCAGCCATTGATACTGAGGGGTTCACAATCGGACCTTATGAAGGAAATGTTTGATGTCACGCTTTGAACAAGCACTCGCCGCCTCACACGCCGCCACAGCATCGCAAGATCATCCCTCCTCTTGCCTGTATGTGGTTGCAACACCCATTGGCAATATGGCCGACATGAGTTTGCGGGCCTTGCATGTACTGAGTTTGGCCGACACATTGGCTTGCGAAGACACCCGACACAGCCAAACTTTGTTGCGGTTGTATGGCATAGAAAAACCTGCGCATGCATGGCTTGCATTGCATCAACACAACGAAGCGCAAGCGTCTCAAGAAGTGATTGTCCGACTTCGTCAGGGGCAGCGTGCGGTTTATTTAAGTGATGCAGGCACACCCGCGATCAGCGACCCAGGTGCTCGATTAGTGAATGCCGTTCAAGCCAACCAACTGCGTTGCATACCCATACCAGGCTCCAGCAGTGTGACTTGTTTGCTCAGTGTGAGCGGACTTGCGGGCGACGGTCAATTTGTATTTAGAGGATTTTTATCATCTAAGTCTGCAGAACGTCAACAATCGATTTTAGAAATTGCGCAAGACGCGCGTGCGCAAGTTATTCTGGAAGCTCCGCATCGCATTGTTGCATTAGCCAAAGATTTAGCCTCTCTTGATCAACGACTCATCACCATTGGGCGAGAATTGACCAAACAATTTGAACAAATACATCAGCTCAGCGCCATTGATTTGCCCGCCTGGCTGTCAAAAAGCGAAAGTCATACTCGCGGTGAATTTGCATTGGTGATCCATCCCATGAACCTTTTAAATAACAGCTTGGCATCGGCTGAAAGAATTTTGGATTTGTTACTCAAGGAATTGCCACTCAAAACTGCTGTTCAACTAACGTCTGAAATCACAGGCGAGGCACGCAATCCTTTGTATGAATTAGCCCTTCAAAAACGCAGGGCCTCAGAGGCTTAAAAATGCCTTTGGCGTGGGAGCTTTGAACTTGGCGCGGCTGGCGGGGATCGAACCCACGACCCTTGGCTTCGGAGGCCAATACTCTATCCACTGAGCTACAGCCGCGCATCAAGAGCTAATTGTAGGCTCTGAGTGCGGGCTTAAGGGGATTGTCAGACTCTAGCAAGTCAAATCGTCATGCGTATTGGCTATAATTACATGTTGCATTCGACATACCCAAATAGCTGAGGATTTCATGAGCGAACATCACGAAGAAGACCACACTGGCCCCATCAAAACGCCCAAGCAATTGTTGCTCGCGGTCTTCTATTCATTTGTTGTACCCGTCTTTGTCATCATTGGTTTGGTGTATTACGTTACATCGGCCAATAAGCCTGCCGCTGGATCAAGCAATACGCCCGAGTCTATTGCTAACAGAATTCAAAAGGTTGGCGCTTTAGAAATTCGCGACGCCAATCGCGCGCTCAAATCTGGCGAAGAAGTTTTTAAAGCCCAATGCACTGCATGTCACACATCGGGGGCTGCAGGCGCACCAAAGTTTGGTGATACAGGCGCATGGGGCGCTCGTATCAAGTTAGGGTATGACACATTGCTCACCTCGGCCCTCAAAGGCAAAGGCGCCATGGGAGCACAAGGTGGCGGTGATTTTGATGATGTAGAAGTTGGTCGCGCAGTCGTTTATATGACCAACGCTGCGGGTTCAAAATTTGCAGAACCCAAAAAAGCAGAAGTCAAATAATTTAAATTAAATCTATCGCGCTAGGCCATTAAAAACTGGTTTTGGGAATTTTGATATTTGCATCCTCAAAGGGTAGTAAAACCTCAAAATGTTGGCATGATTTGCGTTGAGCCTGATAGGGGCGGGTGATGCCGCTTCAACAACTGGAGGCACATCAGGAACTTTTGCATCTGCTTGTGTGGCTTGACTTGCTGTTGGAGTATTTGAAATTGCAGGCGCATGCGCCACAGACGATTTAACTTTATTAACTTGCATCTAATTCCCCCCAATAAGCCTCCAATCAATAGAAGGCTGGTATTGCTTAGTGGCGTTTACGAACAAAAAAGTTCGATTTTTATAAAACAGTTTTTTTCATCCATTGAGCTGCATATCGCTTCTATTTTGCCCGCTCCTGCATCTTGTATCTTTATATTTTTTGTTACTTCATCTGTCTTGTTGTTTTTCTTTTTTTCTTTTTTCTTTTTTTTCCTCTTTCTTTTGTATTTCTTCTTTTATAAATTTAGTAATTTTTGTAAAGTCTTTTCCAAAAAAATAGTCCGTGTTTCTTAAATTCATCCATTAAATTGGATTGATCCAATGATTTAATGATGTTCTATCATTTTTTTCTATAAAATTATTCTCTATTAAATATTCAGCTACAGTTTTAATACTGCCGCGTACTTCCACCCTATGCATTGTAAGAGTGTTGTATCGTGATGCATATATATCTCCACAAGTTGCCATTTTATTTTCCCTTTGATGAGTCAATAGACTCGTTAAATAATGAAGTTTGGGCTCAGAACGAATGCATATATTTACTACACAAAATTATGCCCAATAAATTTTGCATACCTGCTGCAACGGGGCTTCTACCAAAAAAAGATCATTGATTTTGTTGTTGTTTTCCATTGCCAAATTTATTTATTATTTTTAACGTTTATTTTCTTTTGGACTCTTCACGAACCCAAACCGCCCCTCAATCATTTCGCCGCTAATTTCTATTGGCTTCCATCTATTTTCTTCTATAGCCACAGATGCATGCCACATATCTTGAGTGTGCACTAAACCGACTCCAAGGTTTGTTAACAAATACAACATTCCTTTCTCATCAATAAAACTATTTATCACCACAGCATCGATTTTTGTATGACTGCTTACTGAAAAATTTTCTGCCACACGCCATATCCATGGCGTGACTTCTAACTCCACAAAAACTCTTTGCGGG
>RFYV01000033.1 GCA_009921265.1 Betaproteobacteria bacterium
AATGCATCCATGCAAACGCCTGTTTTGGTTGATTTTTGGGCCCCTTGGTGCGGTCCATGTAAATCATTGGGTCCTGTTTTAGAAAAACTGGAAACCGATTACGCTGGCCGATTCAAATTGGTCAAGATCAATTCTGACGACGAACAGCAATTGTCGCAGGCATTTGGCGTTCGCAGTATCCCCACTTGCGTGCTCATGATGGGCGGCAAACCCGCCGATGGATTTATGGGCGCTTTGCCTGAGGGTAAGGTGCGTGAGTTTTTAGACAAACACGTGCCCGCCGCAGACGAATTAATCGCAAATGCCGATGTCGACGAGGCCGAGCAAGCCTTGCAAGCAGGGGACACCGATACCGCTTTGGCCAAACTGCAAGAAGCCTTAGCGATTAACCCAGCTAACGACGACGCCCGCTACGACTACATCAAGCTGCTCATTTCCGTGGGAAAGCTTGAGCATGCGCAAGCGACATTGGCGCCCGCATTGGCGCAAATTCCATTGCAACTACGTTTTGAAGCGCTCAATCATTGGCTTCAAGCTTTGCAATTTGCCACCACCGATGAGCGTCGTGCATGGACTTTAGAAAAATTTGATGAATTAATAGCCAGCAACAAAAGAGATTTTGATACGCGGTTAGCAAAAGCGCGCTTACTCGTGGCTGCTGCGGAGTGGACACAAGCATTGGATGAGCTTTTAGAAATCATCATGCGCGATAAAACTTGGAACGAAGAAATTGCGCGCAAAACATATGTGGCTGTTCTAGAACTCATCACACCACCCAAAACCAAGGGCGACGCACCCATACCCGGCAAAACCGCAGGAGGTATCGAGCTCATGGGCAATACGGCCACACAACAAAATCCGCAACTGGAACTCATCTCCCGCTACCGCCGCAAACTCAGTATGGCCCTCAATTAATTGGGGTCAGATACCCATTAATTTTTAAGCCCTTAAGCGATTCCACGCTTCTAAATATTTGGCGCTGGTTTGAGCAATGACTTCTGGTGGCAACGTAGGAGCAGGTGCCGATTTATTCCAAGGCTTGCCATTGACTTGCACACTCTCTAGCCAATCGCGCAAATATTGTTTGTCAAAACTCGGTGGGTTGGCGCCTTCTTGATAAAGGTCCGCAGGCCAGTAGCGCGAAGAGTCGGGTGTTAATGCTTCATCCATCAGCACCAATTGATTGTTATCGTCCAATCCAAATTCAAATTTAGTATCAGCAATGATGATGCCTTTGGTGAGCGCAATATCGCGCGCTCTTTCATAAAGACGAATACTCAAATCACGAATTTGTGCAGCTAGTTTTTCTCCCACAATTTGCTCGACTTGTGCAAAGGTGATGTTTTCATCGTGCTCACCCATTGCGGCTTTGGCCGCTGGTGTAAAAATAGAGTGCGGTAATCGACTGGCGTTGCTCAATCCACTGGGTAATGCGACACCACACACGGATTGATTGTTTTGATATTCGCTCCATCCACTGCCCGCCAAATAACCTCTAACGACGGCTTCAACAGGAATCGGCTTTAATCGTTTGACCAACATGGCGCGCTGTTTGATCCACTGATGTTCATCAGCACGCACCACAGACTCTGGCAATTGACCTGTTAAATGATTGGGGCAAATATCACTCAATTGATCAAACCAAAACATTGCCATTTGTGTGAGCAATGCACCTTTTCCAGGAATGGGCTCTCTCATAATGACATCAAAAGCACTGATTCGATCGCTGGCCACCATCAAAATCTGATCGGTGCCAACGGCATAGTTATCTCTAACTTTGCCGCGCGCTAAAAGAAGAAGCGACTCAAGCGTGAATGTATGAAGCGCTGAACTCATGCGATCAATGCACGACCTGCGAGAGTTCACCTTTGGCGTATTGCGTTGCTACAATTTGTAATGAAACTCCTTTGATTTTGCTTGCTTGTCCTTCGCAACCAAACTCAATATAGCGTTGTTTGCAAATGCTTTTTGCTGCTTCGCGTGCGGGCTTGAGCCACTCGCGGGCATCAAACTTATCTGGATTTTCATGCATGAATTTACGAACAGCGGCGGTCATCGCGAGTCGAATATCGGTATCAATATTAATTTTGCGCACGCCAAATTGAATTGCTTTTTGAATTTCCTCCACGGGCACGCCATATGTCTCTTTCATTTGACCGCCGTATTGACGAATGAGTGCAAGTAAATCTTGTGGAACACTGCTTGATCCATGCATCACTAAATGTGTATTGGGAATGCGTCGATTGATTTCTTTGATGCGCTCGATGGCCAAAATATCGCCGGTGGGCTTGCGTGTAAATTTGTAAGCGCCGTGACTGGTGCCAATTGCAATGGCCAATGCGTCGAGTTGCGTGCGTTTAACAAAATCAGCGGCCTGCTCTGGGTCGGTGAGCAATTGTTCGCGCGTCATGGTTGCATCAGTACCGTGACCGTCTTCTTTGTCGCCGCGCATGGTTTCGAGAGAGCCCAAACAACCCAGTTCACCTTCAACGGTGATTCCTAATTTGTGCGCCATGTCAACCACTTTGCGTGTTACATCGACGTTGTAGTCGTAACTGGCGATGGTTTTTCCATCCGCTTCTAAACTGCCGTCCATCATCACCGAGCTAAAGCCAAGGTTGATCGCACCTTGGCAAACGTCGGGGCTTTGCCCGTGATCTTGATGCATCACCAACGGAATATGTGGATAAGACTCAATAGCGGCTTGTATCAAATGTTTGATGAATGATTCACCTGCGTATTTGCGCGCGCCTGCACTGGCTTGCAAAATAACGGGTGCGTTGACTTCGTCAGCGGCGGACATCACCGCTTGCACTTGCTCCAAATTGTTGACATTGAAAGCAGGGATGCCATAGCGGTTGGCTGCAGCATGGTCTAAGAGTTCGCGCATGGAGACGAGTGGCATGAAATTTATCCTGTTTTAAAAAAAGATCGTTACAAACGGCCTAACCAAATTCGTACTGGTATTTTAAGGGTAGACGCAATCCCTCTTGAGCAAAATCCGCATGCAATCATGTCTTTCTAAGCCTTTATGATGTTGGCATGAATACATTCTTATCGGCGTTTGATCGACGTGGCGGCTTAATTTCAATATTAGGGTTGGTTGCGATCTTAGCTTGGGAAAGTACGCAGGGTGATTTGGCAATGGCGCGATGGTTTGGTCAACCCACAGGTTTTCCGCTATCGGACCATTTTCTTTTAGAAAATATTCTTCATACAGGCGTCCGAAATTTAGGTTGGATGGTTCTTCTGTCTTGGTTGGCTCTCACCGTTTGGCCCAAAGGTTTTTTAAAGCAATTACCGATCACGCAAAGATGGCTGCTTTGGTTTTCGATTGTTGCTTGTCTATTAGTCGTGATTGTCATGAAGGGTTTGAGTACAACAAGTTGCCCCTGGGATGTTGACGTGTTTGGAGGTGCTGTGCCGTATGTTTCGCATCTTGATTTTTGGAAAACAGACGGCGGAGGAGGACATTGTTTTCCTGCAGGACATGCGTCAACTGGATTTGCGTTTATGGGTGCTTATTTTTGGTTGAAACAAAGCAATTCACGCGTTGCGATGATTGGTTTGTTGATATCGGTAGCATCGGGCGTGTTGCTCGGCGTGTCGCAACAAATAAGGGGCGCCCACTTTATGAGTCATACGTTATGGACGACCTGGATTTGCTGGGTAACGCCATGGTTGATACATGGCGTGTACACGTATAGACTGAATAAAAAAAGTATTTGATTATTCGGCGCAGCAAATTTTGAGCATGTTGGTGCCACCAGGCGAGCCCATAGGTTCACCACAGGTGATGGCATAAATATCGCCTTTGCTAACGATGTTTCTTTTCTTTAAGTGAGCTTCGGCTTGTGTGAGTGCAGTATCGCGATCGACGCTGGTGGTCATGAGTAAGGGGCGAACATTTCGATACAAAGCCATTTTGCGTTGCGTGCTGAGTTTATTGGTGAGTGCGTAAATAGGAATGTGTATGAGATGTCGACTCATCCACAATGCAGTCGAGCCTGAGTCTGTGAGAGCAACTAAGGCTTTGGCTCCCAAATGATGTGCGGTAAACAATGCACCCATGGCAATGGTTTGATCGATTTTTTCGAATGTTTTGCCCATGAAGTCTGCATCAAGCTCTACTTTTTCTGCCGATTCAGCGGCCAAACAAATTTGAGCCATTTCAACGATGGTTTCGAGTGGGTATTTGCCTGCGGCTGTTTCTGCGCTCAACATGACCGCATCTGTGCCATCCAAAACCGCATTGGCTACATCGCTGACCTCTGCACGAGTTGGGACAGGATTGTTAATCATGCTTTCCATCATTTGGGTTGCGGTAATAACAACACGATCCATTTCGCGCGCCATGGTGATCATTCGCTTTTGCAAAGCAGGAACGGTGGCATAACCCACTTCAACTGCTAAGTCGCCACGCGCGACCATGATGCCGTCGCTGGCCAAAAGTATTTCTTTGAGATTGGGGATGGCTTCTGCACGTTCGATTTTTGCAATCAATGCGGGCTTGTGCTTGTATGGGGCAGCAGCAACATTGGCCAATTGGCGCGCCATTTCCATATCGGTTGCAGTTTTTGGAAAACTAATCGCTAAGTAATCGGCTTGAAAGGACATGGCTGTTTTGATGTCGTCCATGTCTTTGGCAGTGAGTGCGGGTGCTGTTAAGCCACCGCCTTTTTTGTTAATGCCTTTGTTGTTGGAGAGTTCGCCACCTAATTTGACCGTGGTATGAACTTGTTCGCCCTTAACCTGATCGACAGTTAAAACAATAAGGCCATCGTTGAGCAATAACAAGTCACCCGCTTTGACGTCTTGTGGCAACTCTTTGTAATCGAGGCCTACGCCGTTGATGTCGCCTAATTCTTGACGCGAAGCATCAAGAATGAACGACGCGCCTGCAATGAGTTGTACTTTGCCCTCTGCAAATTTGCCGACCCGAATTTTAGGACCTTGTAAATCGGCCATGATGGCAACTTCGCGTCCAGCACGAGTTGCTGCTTCGCGAACCAAGCTTGCGCGATTTATGTGATCCTCTGCTGTGCCGTGGCTGAAGTTGAGGCGAACCACATTGACGCCCGCTCGAATCATTTGTTCCAAAAGTTCGGGGTCGCTGGATGCGGGCCCTAAGGTTGCAACAATTTTTGTAGCACGACTCGGCATGTTTGATATCTCCATCAAGAAGTTTGCATTGTCACACGGATAGATGACACTTCAAAGTGGAGGAATGGTGACAGGGTTACCTAATAGGATGTATAAATTTGTAAAGTCATTTACAAAAAAAGTGACTGTAAGTCGCGTTTGGCTTTACATTTAAAAATAAAGTCTTGCACATGAACACCGAATTTATACCCGCCAATCCTCTATTTGATGTCATTGTTCATTCTGCGCTTCGTCGCTTGGCAAACTTTGGCGACATGCGGCATTAAAGGCGAAACACCGTCATCATTAACGAAGGAGACAAAACAGCGGGCCTGTTCATCGTCTTGTCGGGGCGAATGCGTGTATTTTTTATGTCTGACTACATTCGCCCAAGGGAAGTAAGCTTAGGCATTTGTGGGCCAGGACAACGCGCAGGTGAAATGTCGCTCGGATGGTTTAAAACGCTGCGCTAGTGTCATTACGCGGGCTCCCCTCAATGTGTGTGTCGACGCCAGCATCGTTCAAGAGCAGTTAACTACCTCGCCCGATTTGGCCATTGCATTCATGCAACAAGCTTTTGTAAGGGCTAGGCATGCAACACAGGTCGCCCGCCCGCACTTTTTTCAGATACGTATTCGCGGTGTACCGTGCTACTCAAGCGGCAAAATGATCCAGCAACAAGTCAGGGTTTTGCGCATGCGCCCACGCTGACGCATTCACAAATGGCACAACAAATCGGCTGTAGTCGAGAAATGGTCGGTCGAATACTCAAAGACTTGGTTTTAGGTTGCTATGTAGTGCGCGAAAGTGACATAACCTACCAAGTTCGATCGCAACTTTCCACCAGGTGGTAATTGACGGAGCTTAATATCCTTATAAGATGGCATGTTTTCAAGTTTTGTAGCCTTTTATACTCGGTTTCGTTACAATTAAAGGATTCATCATGGTCTCAACAGTCGTAGCAGTTGTTGAGGCCGTTCAAGCACCCTCAAATTTGTTCAGTAGTTATGCAATCCACCGAAAGACCCATACCTCCGGGTGAGCCCATTCCGCATCGAAAGATAATTCGCGAGTGGTTGATTCCTATGGCTCAAAGGGTAACGCTAGGCGCAACTATTTTGTTGTGCATTGATTACGCAGTTTGGGTGGCATTGTTATTTGGCGCCGTTTATTTGGATGCTTGGTGGGCCAAATTGTTGTGCGGCCTCATTGCAGGTTTTTGGATCGGTCGCTTGTTCATCATCGGACACGACGCGTGTCATCAAAGCCTCACGCCCCGACGCAACCTCAACAAATGGCTCGGGCGCATTGCTTTCTTGCCATCTCTCACGCCTTACAGTTTGTGGGATATCGGACACAACGTGGTCCATCACGGCTACACCAACCTCAAAGGGTTTGATTTTGTTTGGGCACCCTTAACGCAAGAAGAGTTTTCTAAGCTTTCTATTGGTGGGCGTTTGCTCGACCGTATTTATCGCAGTGGATGGGCGCCAGGCTTGTATTACATGATTGAAATTTGGTGGAAAAAAATGGTTTTTCCAAACGCCAAAGAAATGCCAACACGCCGCTCAATTTTCATTCAAGATAATTTATTGATTTGTAGTTTTGCACTCATTTGGTTATCTGCAATGGTCGGTGGCGCCGTTGCTTTTGATCAATCCATTGCGCTCGTGTTACTCATGGGTGTGGCTGTCCCATTTTTATTTTGGAGTGCCATGATTGGTTTTGTGGTGTACGTGCATCACACGCACGTCAAGGTTTCTTGGCATGACGATCGCGCCGAATGGTCCAAGGCGCAACCGTTTGTGTCAACCACGGTTCACCTCACATTTCCTTTTAATATTGGCTCTTTGTTGCATCACATCATGGAGCACACAGCGCACCATGTGGATATGAGCATTCCCTTGTACAAACTCAAGCAAGCGCAAAACAAATTAGAAGCTTTGTTGCCTGGTCGAATCATTGTTCAACCATTTTCTTGGCATTGGTATTTTCAAACTGCGCGCGATTGCAAGTTGTATGACTTCACTCGCAAATGTTGGACCGATTACAAAGGACGAGCAACGAGTACGCCCGTCTTGATTTCTGCATAAACTTTTGTTTTTGTTGCACACAACAAAAAACCCGCAGATGTCAAATCTGCGGGTTTTTTATAAATATATTGAAGATTAAAACTTGGTGCCAACGCCAAAGTTGAAGCCAACTACTTTAATTCCGTCTTTATGGTAATAGTTCATGTAGTCGGTGGTTAAGTAGGCCTTGTCGTTAGTTTTGTATTGGAATCCGACACATAGGTAGATGACATCACTTTAAATGACTCTGACGTTGCAAGACTATTTTCAATACCTTTATTTTGAATTTTGATATTCGAATATCTAAGTCGACCAAATAAAGTGAAAGTTGAGCTCAGTTAGTAAGAAGGTTTAATATACAAGCCAAGATCTTTTTTAAACTTATTTGGAACAGAATCACCTTCATGAAGAGTTGGAGTCTTTCCATTTCCAACACCCATTCCATTAATGCCCTCCGCTGCAACATTTTCGTGAAGCGATTTGCCGATGCTGAGTCGTCCTAATTTAGCAATAGTGATCGATAAGTCACCAGACTTTACTTTAGTAGTTGACATCCCACCTCGCCATACATGCCGTCTGTCCAGTCGCCCGCAAAAGCAACTCCGGCAGCCAAGCTCACCAAAACAGCAACAAAACCTAATTTGAATTTGCCAACTAGCGCCATTTGAAATGCCCATTCTAAAAAGCAGAAAATTATACCTAATAAATACTAATTAATAAGCCATAATTATTTTAAAGTATTAATTTCGACAAATCTGTTAACAGGCTCGCTTCATCAGCACTTCAAAAGCAGGCAGTGTTTTACCTTCGAGAACCTCTAGAAAAGCGCCTCCGCCCGTCGATATATATCCCACTTGCTTTTCAATCCCGTATTTGGCAATGGCAGCTAAGGTGTCGCCACCGCCCGCAATACTAAATGCAGATGATTGCGCAATCGCGCGCGCAATTTGTTGTGTGCCGTTTTGAAATGCCGCAAACTCAAACACGCCCACAGGACCATTCCAAACAATCGTGCCTGCTGACAAAAGTTGATGGGCTAACCGCTTGGCTGTTTCTGGGCCAATGTCCAAAATCAAATCATCATCGGCCACATCTTTGGACAACTTAACAACGGCAGGCGCATCGGCAGAAAAAGCTTTCGCAGTGACCACGTCGGTTGGAATAGGAACTTCGGCGCCTCTGTCTTTCATGCCCAAAATAACTGCTCTCGCATCACTCAACAAATCAGGCTCAGCCAAACTTTTACCAATGGGCAATCCACTGGCCAGCATAAACGTATTAGCAATACCACCACCCACAATCAATTGATCGACATTGCGTGCGAGGGCTTGCAATATCGTGAGCTTACTGCTCACCTTAGAGCCACCCACAATGGCAACCAAGGGGCGCTTGGGCTGTGCCAAAGCTTTTGTAATGGCGTCAATTTCTGCCGACAGCAATGGTCCTGCACACGCAGTTGCTGCATATTGTGCAATGCCGTAAGTGGTGCACTCTGCTCGATGAGCGGTACCAAATGCATCGTGAACAAAAATATCGCATAAGCGCGCCATTTTTTGAGAAAGGGTAGTATCGTTTTTCTTTTCACCGATATTGACACGACAGTTTTCGAGCAACACCAATTGACCTGCTTGCACCTCAACACCATCCACCCAATTGGCGATGAGTGGAATTTGTCGATTCATCAATTCTTCTAGGTGTTTTGCGACAGGTGTTAAGGAGTCTGCTGGTGTGAGTTGACCTTCTGTAGGTCGACCCAAATGTGAAGTCACCATCACTGCTGCACCTGCGTCTAGAGCCATTTGAATGCAAGGAATTGAGGCGCGAATGCGAGTGTCTTCTGTGATGCGCCCCTTGTTGTCCATCGGTACATTTAAATCTGCACGAATAAAAACTCGCTTTCCTCGCGCCTGACCACTGGCGCAAATATCTGCAAATCGGAGGATGTTCATGATAAAAAAATAAATAGAATTAAAAAGATTTTAATTCACGTGACTTACCATCCTAGCGCTACGTGTAACGGAATGTACACACTCATGCCCGCAACAATGGTGCCCAGCACAGCTTGACCTTGACCACCTCTGGCAAAGTAATACATGGCGCCTGCAATCGCCGCATACAAGCGTGCGTCTTGCCAAGGTGTGATGAGTTGACCTTGTGTCATTAATATTTCGGGTCCGATGACTGCGGCGATTGCTGCAATGGGTGCGTATTGCAAAGCGCGATCCAACCATGATGGCATCGGCCATGATTGATCGGAGATAAAGAAAAAAGTGCGCGTGAGAACGGTCACGCAAGCCAATCCCAAAGTCGTGAAGTAGTCTTGCCATTCGCTCATAAGGGTTCACCTTGTTGGTGTTTGGACATTTGTTCAATCATCACACACATGCAAACCGCGCAAGCAATGGATAAAACAATGTTGAGTTTGAGGGGCAATGCATAAGTGGCGATTGCCACTGTGGCCGATGTGACTGCAGAAATAACTCGCATGCGTGAACTCATTAATGAACAAGTGACGCCCACTAAGGCCAAAACACCCGCAAAGCCCAACCCCCATTCGGTAGGAATAAAACTGGCTAAAAATACACCCAACAATCCTGCCAAAACCCAGCCCGCCCAATTGAGAGAGTTGTTGCCTGCTAAATAAGCCATTTGCTCGCGATGACCCTCTGCGTCTAAATAAGGTGTGGGATAGCGCTGTGTGAATTGAACATAGGTGATGTCAGCCGATAAATATCCCGCAATCATGCGTTGCCAACGCGGTGAACTCATCATGTAAGCCTTGAAATGCGCACTAAAAACGATGAACCGTAAATTAACACAAAAGCCAGTGGCCAAAATCACCCACATAGGCGTGCCCGATGCGAGCAATGGAATCGCAGCGAGTTGTGAGCTTCCTGCAAATACGGTAAGCGTCATGAGTACAGCGCAGGGAATCGACATGCCAGACTTGACCATGGCCACACCCGTCATCAACCCCCAGGCGGCAATGCCAGGTGCGACGGGTGCGATATCGCGCATGCCTTGCTTAAATGCAGGGTGTCGATAATTAGCAGGCAAAAAAAACATAATTAGTATTGAGGTGTTTTGTGTAAAACAGCACCGACCAAGCCATCAAAGCCTTGAATAAATTGTGCAGCGTTTAAGCGTTTGCCACCTGCGCGTTGCAGCGATGTAATTTTTAAAACACCTTGAGCACATGCCACATCGATACCATCTGATGACACATGAAGAACAGTGCCCGGTAGTGATGATTGCAATTCGTTTGAATGAGCTGTGGCAGACCAAATTTTGAGTGCTTCGTTTTTGAAATAGGTGACTCCACCTGGGAAAGGATCGAATGATCGCAGGCGACGCGCTAATACTTGCGCAGGTTGTGACCAATCTAAAATGGCTTCTTGTTTTTCTATTTTTTTTGCGTAAGTGACACCCTCAACGCGTTGCGTAACAGGTGTATGAGATTTAAAATCAGACAACACATCGACCATGCATTGCGCACCGAGTTGTGCCAATTCATCGTGCAATTGATGCGTGGTTGTATCAGGTCCAATCGGGTGCGTCCGTTGCAACAGAACGGCGCCTGTATCGAGTCCTTCGTCCATTTGCATGATGCAAATACCCGTTTGCGTGTCGCCCGCTTCAATGGCGCGATGAATGGGTGCTGCACCGCGCCACCGCGGCAGTAAGGATGCGTGAATATTTAAGCAACCCATGGGCATACTCTGTAAAACCCATAAAGGCAAAATCAAACCGTATGCCGCAACCACCATCACATCCGCATTTGCTTGCGCAATGAGCTGTTGTGCTTGTTGCGCATCGCTTGCAAACCTACCATCCAATCGCAAACTGCGCGGTTGTGAAATGTGGAGTAGATGATCAAGCGCCCATTGTTTGACAGCAGAGGCTTGAGGCTTCATGCCGCGGCCTGCGGGTCGATCGGGCTGTGTGAACACTAAAACAATATCGTGACCCGCTTGATGCAGTGCAGATAAAGCCCGCTGAGCAAATGCAGGAGTGCCAGCAAAAATAATGCGCATGAATTAACGAATGCTTTCACGCTGAGATTTGAGCAATTTTGTGCGAATGCGATTGCGTTTGAGTGGCGATAAATATTCAACAAAAACTTTGCCCATGAGGTGATCCATTTCGTGTTGAATACAAACTGACAACATACCTTCGGCTTCGAGCTTAAAACTCTTGCCGTTGCGATCAAGCGCTTTGATTCGAATGAGATCTGCGCGTTCAACCTGATCATAAACACCTGGTACCGATAAGCAACCTTCTTCGTTTGTGTGGCTCTCATCGCTCGCCCATTCAATTTCTGGGTTGATGAGTGTCATGGGTTGATCGCGCGTTTCGGACACATCAATCACGACTAGTCGTTGATGCACATTGACTTGTGTGGCGGCAAGACCCACGCCGTTGGAGTCATACATGGTTTCAATCATGTCATCAATGAGCGTGCGAAGGCTATCGTCAACTTGCGCCACGGGCTCGGCCACCGTGTGGAGTCGTGGATCGGGATAACAAAGAATGGTGAGGAGTGCCATGGGGTCATATTGTCCCAGTTTTGTGGAAGGCTTAAAAAAAATCAGGTTTAGTCCAAATTAAGTTTTTGTGCCTAGCAACTTTTAAGCTCAAGGTCTCATCAAAAACAAAGGAATACCTTTATGACTTCGCCAGAATGGATATGACCTTGGGCATTGGGCCGCAAATGGCGTTCAAACTCTTGTCAGCATTTGGAAGTTTTTATCAGGTTTTTCAACAGTCCTTGTTGCAGTTGTCGCATGTGGCAGGCCCGCAAGTGGCCAAGGCTTTGAGTGAGCCACATGCGCTGTGTGACTGTCAAGTCAACATCACAAAACAAATGGATATCAAAGGCTGAACCAGAAATTGCCCGCGCGGTTTGGACATGGTCGGACGATGCTTATTGCGCCTCATGGTCACAAATACATGATCGGTCTTTGCTTATTTGCGCGCAAGGTGTCGTGGTTCTAAAAGACAAGCCTTTTTGGAATGCGCAGTTCAAAGCGTTGGCAGTGGTTGGTTCGCGCAACTCTACTGCGCAAGGCGTTGAAAACGTACACCATTTGTCATGTGGTTTAAGTCAATTGGGTTTGTGCATTGTGTCGGGTTTGGCCTTGGGCATTGATGCGGCCGCGCATCGTGTGGCATTGAGTACAGTTCAAAATACGCAAGCGTCTTGTGCAACGATTGCGATTGTTGGCACTGTTCTCGATCGCGTTTATCCGTCCAGACACCAAATTTCACAACAAGGTTTGTTGCTAATCGAGTTACCGATTGGAATGGGGCCGCTAGGTCATCACTTTCCAAGACGCAATCGATTGATTGGCAGGCATCAGTGAAGGTGTTTTGGTGGTGGAGGCCGCGCTTCAATTAGGCTCACTCATCACGGCTGATTTGGCGCCAGCGATGGGCAAGGATGTGTGGTGCCGTACCCGGATCAATTCACTAGATGCTGTTGAGGGATTGTGATGCACTCATTAGACAGTGCGCACAACTGGTGGAGACTGCGCTAGATATTTTGCAAGATTGGCAAATGCCACAGGTGGCGCAAGCTGAAGTGATTAACCCCCTGATTCCGATGAACAACAACATCCATTACTCGTTGCGATGGGGTTTGATCCAGTGGGGTTAGAAAATTTACAAATCAGAACAGTCTAGGCTGGCGCGAAAATAGCTTCTCATTTGATGACTTTAGAGTTGCATGGCCTTGTTGCACGATTGCCTGACGGGTTATTTCAACAAAAAGTAAGGGCTTAAACATTTTTTTTTAAAATGGAACAAAAAAAGGTTATATTGGATGAATGTTCGATGTCTTAGTCTACGTTTACGAACACTTTTGGCGAGGCGATGCCTGCCCCGAATTGCCGCTTCTGAGTCGAAAACTCAGCGCAGCAGGATTCGAAGCCGACGAAATACAACAAGCTCTCGATTGGTTAGCGGGTTTAAGTTTGGCTTCCAACCATACGCAATGGATTGATGTCTCAGAAACTGCACAAACCGTTCATGCGCCACGATCTGCATCGGCGCAAAGCATGCGTGTTTACACATTTGCAGAGCAACAACAATTGGGCGCTGACTGCTTGGGCTTTTTGCAGTTTTTAGAAGACGCGGGTAAGTTATCCACACAAATGCGTGAAGTTGTGATTGATCGTGCGATGGCCGTGTCTTATCAACCCGTCACGCTCGATGACTTAAAAATAATTGTGTTGATGGTTTATTGGAGCGTGGGCCTCGAGCCCGATGCACTCATATTAGATGAGTTGTGCGACGCCCCCGATCGCGTCGCTCACTAAAAATATTAAACCGAGGCCCCTGCATTGGGGTCGTCAGGATCGCCCGCATCTTTTTTAGTTGTGTTAATGAGGTCTACTCTGCGAATACCCAGCCACATCGCAATAGCCGCGGCAACAAAAACCGATGAATAAATACCAAACAAAATACCGATGGTGAGTGCCAATGCGAAGTAATGCAACGTTGCGCCACCAAAAATCAACATAGATAAAACCATAAGTTGAGTTGATCCGTGTGTGATGATGGTGCGACTGATGGTGGATGTAATCGCGTTATCAATGATCTCGGTGGTGTTCATTTTGCGATAGCGACGAAAATTTTCTCTGATTCGATCAAAGATCACAACCGACTCATTAACCGAATAGCCCAACACCGCAAGCACGGCCGCAAGTACGGGCAAAGAAAATTCCCATTGGAAAAAAGCAAAAAAGCCAAGAATGATGATGACGTCGTGCAAGTTGGCGATGATGCCCGCAACAGCGTACTTCCACTCAAAGCGGATGGCTAAATAAATCATGATGCCAACGACCACAAACGCCAAAGCTTTGAGGCCGTCAATGGCCAACTCATCGCCTACTTGTGGTCCAACAAACTCTGTGCGGCGCAACTGAGCTTGCGCATCTGTTTGGCGGATGACTTCCATCACGCGATCGCTTTGTTGCGCAGAACTGAATCCTTTGACCGCGGGTAAGCGAATCATCACATCGCGTGCAGTTCCAAAATTTTGAACCTGAACATCGGTGTATCCCAATGCGGTGATTCGCTCCCTCAAAGGGTCGAGAGGCGCAGGTTGTGACAAATTGATTTCCATCAATGTGCCGCCTGTAAATTCAACTGACAAATGCAAACCGCGCGAGAACAAGAAAAAGACGGCGGCTAAAAAAGTAATGAATGAGACGGCGTTGAAAATCAACGCGTGTCGCATAAATGGTATGTCTTTGCGTATCTTAAAAAATTCCATGGTCGTGCTTTTTTAATTATCTTTGTGTGCAACAGTGCCATCGGGGCGCCACACGGTACCAATCGAGACGCTTTTGAGTTTTTTCTGGCCGCCATACCAAAGGTTGACGAGTCCTCGAGAGAAAAATACAGCAGAAAACATACTGGTCATGATGCCTAAGCAATGCACGACGGCAAAACCTCTGACGGGTCCTGAGCCAAATGCGAGCAAGGCCAGACCTGCAATTAAAGTGGTGACGTTGGAGTCCAAAATAGTAGACCATGCGCGTTCATAGCCTGAATAGATAGCCGTTTGAGGTGCAGCGCCGTTGCGCAATTCTTCTCGAACGCGCTCATTGATCAGTACGTTGGCGTCAATGGCCATGCCCAATACCAACGCCATTGCAGCCATGCCTGGGAGTGTGAGCGTGGCTTGCAACATCGACAACACAGCGACCAACAACAACAAATTAACTGCGAGCGCAATACTGGAGATGAAGCCAAACAACATGTAATAAATACACATGAAAAGTGTGACGGCTACAAAGCCCCATGTGACGCTATTGAAACCTTTGGCGATATTTTCTGCGCCCAGACTTGGTCCAATGGTGCGCTCTTCGATGATTTCCATTGGCGCTGCTAAGGAGCCTGCGCGCAACAAGAGCGCTGTATCGGCTGCTTCAACGGTAGACATGCGACCTGAAATCTGAACGCGACCGCCTCCAATTTCAGATCGAATCACGGGGGCTGTGACGACTTCGCCTTTGCCTTTTTCAAACAACAAGATGGCCATGCGTTTGCCAACATTTTCGCGTGTGACGTCTTTAAAAATGCGAGCGCCTTTGGCGTCTAAGGTGAGATGTACTGCTGCTTCTTGTGTTTGATTGTCAAAGCCAGGTTGTGCATCGGTGAGATTTTCGCCAGTGAGCAACACTTGTTTTTTAACGACGACACCTTGACCTGACCGTTCCAAATATTTCTCAGTCCCAAAAGGAACAGCGCCCGAGCCAACCTCTGCTAAACGAGCTTCCGAGCTTTCATCCACCATTCGAATTTCAAGAGTGGCTGTGCGACCCAAAATATCTTTGGCCTTGGCCGTGTCTTGCACGCCTGGTAGTTGAACAACGATGCGATCGAGACCTTGTTGTTGAATCACGGGTTCAGCGACGCCCAATTCGTTGATGCGGTTGTGTAGGGTGGTGATGTTTTGTTTCAGGGCTTGCTCTTGTACTTTGCGACCCGCTTCTAATTTGAGGTTGCTGCGAAGTTTAAATTCAGAGCCTTCTGGGCCTGCAACGGATTGCAAATCGGCAAATTGATTTTGAATCAAGGTCAAGGCCGCATCCATGGTTTCTTTGTCACGAAAACGAATATCAATACTTTGACCATCACGAGAAATGCCGCTGTGACGAATATTTTTTTCACGCAAACTGCTGCGAATATCACCAGATAAGGATTCTGCTTTTTTGGTAAGTGCAGCAGCCATATCGACTTGCAACATGAAATGCACACCACCGCGTAAATCCAAGCCCAAATACATAGGCGCCGCATTTAAAGAGCTCAGCCATTGGGGTGAGCGCGAAATTAAATTGAGTGCAACCACATAAGAGCCTTGTGCATCTTGTGGATTGAGCGCGCGTTGAATTGCGTCTTTGGCTTTGAGTTGTTCGTCGGTGTTGTTGAAGCGCACTTTGAGTGTTGTGGACTCTAAGGCAATAGCTTGGGCTTGCAAGCCCGATGAACGCAAGACTTCTTCAACTTTGCTTTGTGTCGCAGTATCAACTTTGGCTGAGGTTTTTGCAGAAGATATTTGAACTGCTGGCGCTTCACCAAAGAAATTGGGCAGTGTATACAAACTGCCCACCAACATTGCAATCACGATGACTGCGTACTTCCAAATTGAATATCGGTTCATTATGACTTAATGGCGCCCTTGGGCAGAACCTGTGCAACAGAGACTCTTTGAATTTGAATGACCACACCGTTTGCCACTTCAAGACCGATTTGTGTATCTCCGATTTGGGCGATTTTTCCTAAAACACCGCCCACGGTAACAATCTCATCACCTTTTGCTAACGCATCGATCATTGCTTTTTGTTCTTTTTGACGCTTCATCTGTGGACGAATCATTACAAAATACAAAACGGCAAACATCAAAAGCAAAGGAAGCATGCTCATCAGAGAAGAAGTCATGTCTCCTCCTGTGGTAGCGGCAGGGGCGGTTTGTGCGATAGCAGATGAAATAAACACGGGATCTCCTCCATATAAAAACCTGCCTGTTTCAGATCAAGAAGTCTGTGACAGGCGCAACCCTCGATTGTAAGGCGCGCGGCTAATCAATGGAAATCCGTGTGGATTAACTCAAATGCTTGCCGATTAAGCCTGCAATTTCAAACATAGTGACCGAATCTTTGCCAAAAATGGGTTTGAGTTTGGCGTCGGCGTGAATGGTTCGTTTGTCTTTGGGGTCTTGCAATTGTTGCGTTCGGATGTATTCCCACAATTTGCTGATGACCTCCGTGCGCGCAGTCAGGCCTTCACCAATGACGTTGGCCAGTGCCGCGCTGGGTGTCAAGGCTGCGGTGACCTTGCGTGGGACTTTAGGCGTTTTGGCCGCTGCAGTTTTTGTTGCCTTTTTCGCTGCGGCTTTTTTAGCGGCAGGTGTTTTGGCTGCTGGTGTTTTAGTTGGCGTCGTTTTGCCGGCCGCTTTGATCAATGCGTTGGTGGTGGGTGTTTTGCCCGCTCGTTTGGGGTATTTGCTGGGCTCAAAGGCAAAAGAAACTTTGTTGGCCTCAGCGTCCCAATTGAGATAGGCCTTAAACACGCGACGTGTGCGCATTGAAATAAACTTGTCGAGCAAATCGGTTTTACCTGTGCCCAAAAGTTTTTGCATTTGTTCGCGCTCAATGGGCTGCTGCAAAATAATTTTGCCGCTCTTGAAATCACAAGTTGGTGTGGGCTGAGCGAGTGTGGGCACACTGCGCGCGCAGACATAGCTACTGCCGTGGTCGTGCACTTCACCGCCACATTTGGGGCAAACGCCTAAAGAAACACTATCGGTGAAGTCGATTATTTCTCCGCTGTCTTGGGCATTTTTGTCGTCACCAAAATCAAATTCAAGCTTCCAATTTTTTTCTTCTTCATTGAATTTAAGAACGATTTCAGAGGTGAATGGCCAGCCCGCTTTGGAGCGAAATCCATCCAGTGGGCCAATTTTTTTATCGCGCAAAAATTGTTCAACTTCATGCGGCTCAAACGTTCGACCAGCGGGTGTTTTTCCAAACGAAAAACCACAGCCCTCAGCCGCGCCATCAGCGCCTGTACAGGTATAGCGTCTGTAATTTTCTTTGACCACGCCTTGGCATGTGGGGCAGGGCGTTGAAAGTGTGACGTAGTCACCAGGAATGGTGTCGCGATCGTATTCTTTGGCTTTTTTGACAATGCGCTCGGTCATTTGCGCAATTTCTTGCATAAAGTCTTCGCGAGAGAGTTTGCCTTTTTCAATTTGTGAAAGTTTGGACTCCCAATTGCCTGTTAGATCGGCACGTGACAACTCTTCAACACCCAAACCACGCAGCAACGTCATCAATTGAAACGCTTTTGCCGTTGGTATTAAATCGCGACCATCGCGCAACATGTATTTTTCATTGAGTAAGCCCTCGATGATGGCCGAGCGAGTGGCAGGTGTGCCCAAGCCTTTTTCTTGCATGGCTTCGCGCAGATCATCGTCTTCAACTAATTTACCTGCGCCTTCCATGGCGCCCAACAAAGTGGCCTCTGTGTATCTTGCAGGCGGTTTGGTTTTGAGGGCCTTGGGGTCAACTGCTGATGTTTGTGTCGATTCATTTTTTTGTAAAGGCACCAAACTTTTGCCAGACTCTTTGTCTTCTTCCTCGTCCACTTCTTTTCCATAAATGGCCTGCCATCCTGGTTCGATCAAGACGCGACCCGATGTTTTGAAATGGTGTTGATCGATTTGACTCACACGCAAGGTGTCCATGTATTTGGCCGCAGGAAAAAAAGCAGCCATGAATCGACGCACCACCAAGTCATACAACTTTTGTTCGGCCTCTGACAAGCCACTGGGGGCCTCTAGCGTTGGAATAATGGCAAAGTGATCGCTGACCTTGGCGTTATCAAAAACTTTGCGTGTAGTGTGGATGTAATCGCTTTTGATGGCCTGCGCCGCAAAGGGGGATAAATGTTTCATGCTACTTTGGGCGAGCATCTCAAACGTGGATTTAACGGTCGGCAAATAATCTTCGGGTAAATGACGCGAATCGGTACGGGGGTAGGTGAGCGCTTTGTGGCGCTCATACAAACTTTGAGCCAAAGCCAAAGTTGTTTTCGCCGAATAGCCGAATCGTCCATTGGCTTCACGTTGCAATGAAGTCAAGTCAAACAAACCAGGGCTTCCTTTGCTCGTAGGTTTGCTTTCTTCGGTAACTGTGGCTGATTGATTGCGCGTTGCATCGGCAATTTGTTGCGCTTGGGCGTGCGTCCATACACGGTCTTCTTTTTTCTCAGGGTCGTCAGCGTCTTTTTTATGTTTGGGGTTGAACCACTTGCCCAGGTATTCACCAGACTTGGCCTGAAAAGTGGCGTGAATTTCCCAGTAGTCACGGCTGATAAATTTCCTAATTAGCTCTTCACGTTCCACCACCACGCTTAAGGTGGGTGTTTGGACGCGGCCAACTGTGGTTAGAAAAAATCCACCATCACGCGAATTAAATGCGGTAAATGCACGCGTTCCGTTGATGCCCACCAGCCAATCGGCCTCGGAGCGACTGCGCGCGGCGTCGGCCAAGCCTTTCATTTGTTGATTGGTTCTGAGCGTTTCAAAACCTTCGCGAATGGCTTGAGGCGTCATGGATTGCAACCACAAACGACGCACGGGCTTGTCAAGTGGTTTTTTGCCGCTTGCATATTGTGCGATCAATTGAAAAATTAACTCACCCTCGCGTCCGGCGTCACAAGCATTAATCAGTTGATCGATGTCTTTGCGCTTGGCCAGTTTGACGACCGCGTTGAGCCTGGACTTGGTTTTGTCCACTGGCTTTAGATCAAAGTAGGGTGGAATCACGGGCAAATGGGCAAAACTCCATTTGCCACGCTTGACCTCAAACTCCTCAGGGACTTGAATTTCGACCAAATGGCCTACTGCGCTGGTGACCACATAGCGGTCGTTTTCAAAGTGATCGTCGTGCTTTTCAAATTTGCCTGCTGAAGGCGTGAGCGCACGAACGATGTCCTGCGCCACAGAAGGTTTTTCAGCGATAACCAGAGTCTTGCTCATATGAATCAATTCCTTACCAATAAAGGGTTGGCCAGTGTGGATGCTAGCTTGTTTACAAGATGCTTCTACAATTAACCACTCGCGCGTGCGCGCGTGCGCATGCACGTATTCAACTTAACAGAGTTTTAGCTTGTTACCTCACCCCCCCCAAAAAACACCCGGAAAAAGAATTCAGGTGCGCCGCTCAGGCGTGCATGGCAAAGGCGTATTTGCATTGCAAGACATTGCCAAAGGAGAAGCGTTGATCGAGTACGTGGGTGAAATTATCACGTGGAAAGAAGCGCTGCGCAGGCATCCGCACAACCCCAAGGACCCCAATCACACCTTTTACTTTCATATTGACGATAAATATGTGATCGATGCCTTGTATGGTGGTAATGCATCACGCTGGATCAATCATGCATGCGATCCCAATTGCGATGCCGATGAAGAAGAAGGTCGTGTTTATATCAAGGCCATCCGAAAAATCAAGGAAGGCGAAGAACTCAGCTACGATTATGGTCTCATCATTGATGAAAAATACACGCCCAAACTCAAAGCTCAATATCCGTGTTGGTGTGGCGCTAAAAATTGCAGAGGGACGCTGCTCGCGTCAAAGCGGCGTTGAATCAATTAAAAAGTATGTGGCCTCACGTTCAACTCAAAAAAGAGATTGAGCAGATCCTGCCTGATATGGCGATTGAAACAGTAGAGAGCATCGATTCAACCAATGATGAATTGATGAGGCGCATTCGTTCAGGCCATACTAGACCCACTTTATTGGTGGCACAGCATCAAACCGCAGGCAAAGGGCGGCATGACAATCCTTGGCTTGCCAAGCCTGGCGAGTGTTTGATGTTTTCTTTGTGCTTGCCCATCGACCCACTGAGTTGGTCGGGCTTGTCATTGGCTGTTGGGTTGTCGATTGTTCAAAGCTTAGATCCCAATCAACAATTGGGATTGAAATTAAAATGGCCCAACGATATTTGGGTCGGTCGTATCGATGCACCCAAAAAATTAGCAGGTATCTTGATTGAAACAGTGATGCCAACGGTACGAACGACTCAGGCTCGATCGGTAGTGGTGGGTGTGGGCATTAACATTGCGACTCCATCGAATGACAACATGCGAATTGAACCGATTGGACTTGAAAATTTGGTGCCCAACATCAATGCGCCTGATTTGCTGCTGCGATTAATAAAAAATTTGATTCAAGATATCATGTCATTTGCTCAAACAGGCTTTTCGATTTTGCAAGATTCATTTAACAAGCGCGATATTTTATTGATGCAAGAAATCGCATTGTCAGATGGACGAATCGGCATGGCCGTGGGCGTCGACAATCAAGGTCAATTAAAGGTTCAGGGTGATGACGAACTCTGGCTGATCAACAGCTCAGACATTCAAATCCGCAGCAAAGCATAGAAAGAACACAATGAGTTTTGAAAAAAAAGGGTTTGCGCTTTTAATTGTTTTGATGGCTTTAAACGCATTGGCCTATATGTGGAGCCAAGGGCATTTCGATGAGTGGGTTATAAATACAGGTCAAACGCATGACCCTGTGCGAATGACTCAAGAAATATTGCCCAACTCGATTCAAATCAACGGCCCGTGATTATCGAAAACCTACGCGATCGAGCATTTGTTGAACTTTGATTTGATTCATGCCAACTGCACTGATGGGCAAGACTTCGCTTCTAAATGTGCCACCCGTCATCGCTTGTAAGGCGGGGTTGTCAAACTTGACGCCTTTGGATACGGGCCACTCGTTGTTGCCATTGGCAAAATGATTTTGTGCGGCAGGGCTTGCCAAATACTCCAAAAATAAAACCGCGTTGTTTTTATTTTTTGCATATCTAGCGACTGCTCCACCAGCAACGTTGACGTGCGTTCCTGTGGTCGATTGATTAGGAAACACAACAGATATTTTTGCAACCAAGGCCTTGTCGTCTATGGATTCTGATCGCATCAAACGCGCCAAATAATAGGTGTTGGTTAAAGCCGTGCCGCACTCGCCACTGGCAACGCCTTTGATTTGATCGGTGTCACCACCTTTGGGTGAACGCGCCATATTAGAGACCAGCCCTTTGAGCCAGATTTCAGTTTTGGCGGGGCCTAGATGCTCGGTCATCGAGCCAAACAAAGATAAGTTGTAAGGATGCGAGCCAGAGCGCACGCACAACTTGCCTTTGTTAACCGGGTCGGCGAGCTTTTCGTAGGTGTCGACGTCTTCCTTTTTGGCTTTGCTGGGGTTGTAAACCACGACACGAGCGCGCGTTGAGAGCCCAAACCATGAAATACCGCCGTCGCTTGGCTTTGCGCGCAGTTGAGGAGGAATGGCCGCTTCAAGGACCTTGGATTGAATGGGTTGGAAAAGGCCATCAATTTCGCCGCGCCACAAACGAGCCGCATCGACTAACAAAATTACATCGGCAGCAGACGCGCTGCCCTCGGCCTTGAGGCGAGCCAAGATGCCCGCATCATCGGCGTCGACACGGTTTATTTGGATGCCTGTGGATTTGGTGAAGTCGCTGTACAAGGACTCATCGGTGGGGTAGTGTCTGGCCGAGTAAATATTCAGGGTCTTTTCTTGCGCCTGTAGATTTAAATGAGCGCCCAAAAGCGATAAAAGTACTGAAAAAACCAAGAAGTGACGCTTGGTGCGCAAAAAGGGGTTCAGCATGAGCGGGTCCAATGAATGTGTATTCATTATGTCTCAAATGCGAATGATTCGTATTTGAGATAAATCAAACCCACTGCAGAAATATGGGATTTATTTGTGTCTCAGGCTCCGACTCAAAAGAATTACGGGTAGCAAACCCGCCACAACCAAGGCCAAGGAAGGTAAAGAGGCTTCACCCAGTCGCTCATCTCGTGCAAATTGATAGGCCATGACGGCCAATGTGTCGGTATTAAAGGGACGAAGCATCAGGGTTGCAGGCAGCTCTTTCATCACATCAACCAAAACCAATAAAACCGCGGCGCTTAGGGATCGACTGAGTAACGGCACATGAACACGCGTGATCAACCGCAAACCAGAAACACCGAGCATGCTCGAACTGTCGTCAAGAGTTGTTGGGATTCGAGCATAACCACTTTGTATAGATTGCAAAGAAACAGCGACAAAGCGAACCAAATAAGCCCAAATCAATCCTGCAATCGTGGCTGTGAGTAAAAAACCAATTTGAGATTGTGGCCAAATGTTTTGAAGCCAAGCAACAGGTAACAACAAACCCACCACGATCACAACACCCGGTACTGCATATCCAAGACTTGAAATTTGAATTGCCCATTTGGTATATCGATGCGGTGCCAAGCGTTGTGCAAAGGCCAAAAAAAGTGCAATCGCAACAGCAATCAAAGCGGTGATAACACCTAACCGCAATGAATGAAACGTCCAATGAAAAAAACGACTCCATGGAACATGATTTGAAAATCCATTGCTCACAAAATATTGAATCATGATGACAACAGGTAAAACAAAACCTAAAAATACAGGTAAAGCACATACAAAGAAACAAAATATACCTTGTGCAAAATCAAGTGGCAAGGGTTGAGTTTCTGTGTTGGGAGAAGATAGATTGGCGTTACCAAATCGAATGCGCGATTGCGCGCGTTGCTCCATAGTTAAAACGATAAAAACAAACAACAATAAAAATCCAGCCAATTCTGAAGCTGCAATTCGGTTGTCCATCACCAACCATGCTTTGTAAATGCCTGCAGTAAAAGTTTGAACACCAAAATAATTAGAAACACCAAAATCAGCCAAGGTTTCCATCAAGGCCAAAGCGGTACCCGCAGTAATAGCGGGTCGTGCAAGAGGCAAAGCGAGAGAAAAAATACGACGCCATAAATCAGCGCCCAGCAAGCGAGCGGCTTCCATTAAATGAACGGCGCGCTCTGACAAAGCGGTGCGCGTTAATAAATAAACGTAAGGATATAAGCAAACACTTAAAACAAAAGCAGCGCCCCATACATTGCGAATATCAGGCAACACGGCGCCATCAATGTTAGTCGATAAACGAATCCATTGTTGTAGGGGCCCACTGTATTGAAAAAAATCAGTGTAAGCATAAGCGACCACATAAGCGGGCATGGCTAAAGGCAATAACAAAGCCCATTCCAAAAATTTTCTACCTGGAAAATCAAATAAGGTAACGGCTAAGGCACTGATGCAGCCCATGCTGATGACGCCAAAGGCAACGAGTACGCACAAAATTAAACTGGTGAGCGCATAGTCGGGCAAGACCGTTTGAGACATCTCATTGAGTATTTGAAAACTCAACGCGTCCCATTGCAGCCATGCTCCCAAAATTGACAAAATAGGAATGGCTAAGCAAAGAGAAATTAAAAAAAGAAAGAGGCGACGTGAAAACATAAAGACCCAAAGCGCAACGCACAGTTGCGTTGATAATTTGCGATTGTATGCAGTCACGCGATCCCTCCCAAAAACAGGGGCAGGCTCGGGTGCCTACAATCAGCACCATGGTCGTTGCTGTTCATCAACTCAAAGTTCAATACCCCCATCGAAACCGTTTTGCTGTCGATGGCGTGAGCCTGCACTTAAAGTCGGGAGAGATGGGTGTGTTGATTGGCCCATCGGGTTGTGGCAAAACCACATTGCTGCGCGCTATAGCGGGGCTTGAGCCAGTAGCCAGTGGAGAAATCAAAATTCACCATGCGGTGATGAATGCCTCAGGCGTACATGTGGCGCCCGAAAAAAGAAAAATTGGCATGGTCTTTCAAGACTATGCACTATTTCCACATCTCAATGTAGTGGACAACATTGCTTTTGGATTGCATCAATGGCCCAAAGATAAACAGCGGGTTCGCGTTCAAGAATTGTTGACATTGGTTGGGCTCGATCGTGTTGGCCTGCGCTATCCGCATGAATTGTCTGGAGGACAACAACAACGCGTAGCGCTGGCTCGCGCCTTGGCGCCTCAGCCTGAACTTTTGTTGCTCGACGAGCCGTTTTCAAACCTAGACGTGGATTTGCGAGAAAGGCTGGCGCTTGAAATTCGCGCAATCTTGAAGCAAGCAAAAACAACCGCGCTTTTTGTGACGCACGATCAACTCGAAGCATTTGCTATTGGTGATGTGATTGGCGTGATGTCAGAGGGTCAATTGCATCAATGGGACGATGCTTATAACCTCTATCACCGCCCCATAACGCGATTAGTTGCTGATTTTATTGGGCATGGTGTTTTCACGCCCGCATCGACTCAAATAGAAGGTCAACAATGGCGTGTCAAAACATCGCTGGGCGAATTCATTGAAATGCAAGAGCCCAGCATTGAAAACAATCAAATCGTGGGTGAGTGTGATATTTTGCTAAGAGCAGACGACATCATTCATGATGATGATGCGCCCGTTAAAGCGCAAATCATTCGCAAGTCGTTTAGAGGATCGGAGTTTTTATACACGCTTCAATTAGAAAATGGTGAAATTGTTTTGGCTCATGTGCCCAGTCATCACGATCACAAAATGGGCGAATGGATTGGTATACGCGCCCAAGTCGATCACGTCGTTACTTTCAAAAGAATCAATCAAGAGGATCCTATCAAATGATGCAACTTTATTTTGGACCTGGTGCGTGCTCGTTTGTGCCGCACGCTGTATTGCAAGCCGCGGGCATTGAGTTTGAGCCTCGAATGGTTAAATTGCACAAAGGCGAGCAAAACGAGGATGCATTCAAAGCGATCAATCCACGTTCACAAGTTCCTGTATTAGTTGATGACGGCGAAGTCATTACACAAATATTAGCCATCGTTGGCTACTTGGATAAAAAACTTGCTGGCGCAAATGTGTTGCCAACTGATGCAGTTGCACGCGCACATGCCATCGAAGCATTGTCTTGGATGAATAACACTGTGCATCCCACCTTTACGCATTTCTTTATGCCGTTTAAATTTACCAAAGACGAAACAGCTCAGGCAGAAATTAAAAAATTTGCAGCCGTTCAATACAAACAACATATGTTGGATTTACAAGCGTTGGTTGTTCGTGCAAAAGCGCAAGGTCATGAGTGGTTAACGGGCGCTCATTTTGGACCTGTTGACGCCTATGCGTTGACATTGATGCGTTGGGGAAGCATGGCGGGTGTTAACCCAACAGATGTGCCTCAACTGTGGGCGCAGATTGAAAAAACTGCAATGCACGCGCCAGTTGCCGCAACCATTGAGAGAGAAAGACTCAAGCTCAATATGTTTAACCCCACTTAAAAAATAACACGCAATTATGTTGCGTTTGAAAAACGAATTGTAAATTTGGCACCCGGCATGGGTTTGCCAGGTTGTGCATCTTCCAACTCTAAAACTGCATCGTGTTTTTGAACAATTTCTACAACGATAGGTAATCCGAGTCCCGACCCATCTGCCTCATTACCTAAAGCGCGATAAAAAGGTTGAAACACCAATTCACGCTCTGTTGCTGGAATGCCAGGCCCGTTATCTTCTACTTGCAAAACAACCACTTGACTAAAGCCATCTGACAAAACACGCGCTGTCACAATGCCTGGAGAGTCGGGTGTAGACGGTGTGTAATTAATTGCGTTATCAATTAAATTTCTTATCAGCTCTTTGATGAGCGTGTCGTTGCCCAAAATCGTGACACCATGACTCCCTAACTCAACGCCCTCGTAGCCCAAATCAATCCGCTTTTCCATTGCACGCGGCAACGAGTCTTGTATCACTTCCATGGTGATGCTAACCAAGTCGCATGTTTGCCTTGTAATGCCTGCGCCGCCACTTTCGGCGCGAGCCAATGATAAAAGCTGATTAACGGTGTGCGTTGCGCGCACACTGGCGCGTCCAATTTGTTGAAGTGATTGTTTGAGTTCAGCTGCGCTGGACGCTTCGCGTTGAGCCAAATCAGCTTGCATGCGAAGACCCGCCAAAGGCGTTTTTAATTGATGGGCCGCATCGGCTAAAAATCTTTTTTGCGTTGCGATTGATTCTTTGAGTCGAGTTAACAAATCATTAATAGACGACACGAGTGGCGCGACCTCTAAGGGCACGACTTTATCATCTAAAGGACTTAAGTCATCCGATTTGCGAGAGCGAATACGCTCTTCAAGTTGACTCAAAGGTTTGATGCCTCGCACCAACGCCAACCAAACCAGCAATACGGCCAAAGGCAAAATAACAAATTGCGGCAACATCACGCCCTTGATAATTTCTGTTGCCAGCACCGATCTTTTTTCTAATGTTTCGGCCACTTGCACCAACGCATATTGAAACCCAGGTTGATCAATTGGCACCCATAAATAAGCCACACGAATGGGTGAGCCGCGCATTTCTGCGTCTCGCATTTGAACTTCACCAGGCGCTGGTTTTTCTTCTTGTGCAGGAAGCGGCAGATCGCGTTCGCCGCTTAAAAATTCACCGCGCACACCCAGAACTTGAAAATAAATCATGTCTACCTCATCGGCGCGCAAAATTTCTCGGGCGGGTTGAGGCAAATTAAACGAGACGCCCTTTGCATCGCTTTTGATCAATTGCGCCAATGCTTGTACGTTGTATTCGAGTGCGCGATCAAAAGGGCGGCTCGCAATATTTTGCGCAACGAGCCATGTCAATGCCAAACTAATGGGCCACAGCAATAACAATGGGGTGAGCATCCAATCTAAAATCTCACCAAATAATGAACGCTGTTCACGCTGAAATAATTTCAAGATAAAAACAAAGCCGAATGGTGTAAAGTGTTAAGTGGGAATTTTTTCTAAACAGTAGCCAAGACCGCGAACCGTTGCAATACGAATCGGTCCCTTTTCAATTTTTTTGCGTAAGCGATGAATATAAACTTCGATGGCGTTGTTGCTCACCTCTTCGCCCCATTCACAAAGACGCTCGACCAGTTGATCTTTACTCACAAGTCTGCCCGTTCGCTGCAATAACACTTCGAGCAAACCGAGTTCGCGAGCAGAAAGCTCAATCATTTTGTCGTCAATCGTGGCGACTCTTCCGGTTTGATCGTAAATGAGTGGGCCGTGTTTAATCACTGAGGTGGAGCTACCCATACCGCGTCGCGACAAGGCGCGCACGCGCGCTTCAAGTTCTTGTAACGAAAAAGGTTTGGCCATGTAATCGTCAGCGCCATAGTCGAGACCTTTGACGCGTTCTTCCACGCTATCAGCGGCGGTCAAAATTAAAACGGGGAGCGAGTTTCCTCGACTGCGCAAGCGTTTGAGCACTTCGAGTCCGTGCATTTTGGGCAAACCCAAATCAAGTATCAACAAATCAAATTCGGTAGAGGTCATAAGCGCTGCATCGGCTTCTGTGCCACTCGCGACGTGGTCAACCGCGGCGCCCGATGAGCGAAGGGTGCGCAGTAAACCGTCGGCTAAAACTTGATCATCTTCTGCAATCAAAATGCGCATGATTGTCTCCTGTGCATCCAATTATGGGAGTCATTCTAGACTTTGTTTTAACTTTGAATATACGCTTCTAACCCTAAGGACACCACAGTAGCAACCTCAATACCCACCTCTTGTTTGAATTCGGCTTCGGCTTGTGCAACGGCCGACTCAAAAGCACGCAACCAAGCCAAGCCTGTTTCCGTAAAACAAATCAATTTGGCTCGTGCGTCAATGGGGTCTTCTTGTTTAATCACCAACCCCCAAGCCTCGCATTGCGTCACCAATTCACCCATGGCTTGTTTGGTCATGCCCGCACGACTGGCTAATTCATTGAGTCGAGAGCCTTTGAGTGAAAGATGACGTGTGATGTGAACGTGTGCGGCACTCACTTGCGAGCGCGCTGCCAAATTGGACAATGCCAGAGGCACGTCGATGTTGTGCGACATCAAATACAGCACGCGTTCGTCAAAGCGACGCATGGCGTGCCCCAGCAAACGGCCGAGGTGAATTTGACGCCAGTCTTGTTGTTGTGGGTGGAATTGGATCACCTTTATATAGTAAGGCAAACTGACTAAAAAAAGGCTTTACAACTTTCCATATTTTGATTTAAAGTACTGTTTATGTATCCAGCCTGTGTTTTGAGCCAGTGGATTTTGTTGTTAACTTGTTGAATTAAAAGGAAATCGATATGGACGCAGCCGTCAAAACCGCCGCTCAAGTCAGCGAAAAGAGCAAAGCCCTTCAAGCCGCCTTGTCACAAATTGAAAAACAGTTTGGCAAAGGCACCATCATGCGCTTGGGCGCCGATGAAGTTATTGAAGATATTCAAGTGGTTTCAACAGGCTCCTTAGGGCTTGATATTGCTTTAGGCGTTGGCGGTTTGCCACGTGGTCGCGTCATTGAAATTTATGGTCCAGAGTCATCAGGCAAAACAACGCTCACATTGCAAGTCATTGCAGAAATGCAAAAACAAGCAGGCAACTGCGCGTTCATCGACGCAGAACATGCCTTGGATGTTCAATACGCACAAAAACTTGGCGTCAATTTACAAGAGCTCCTGATTTCACAACCCGACACAGGCGAGCAAGCACTCGAAATTGTGGACAGCTTGGTTCGATCAGGTGCTGTTGATCTCATCGTGATTGACTCGGTTGCAGCGCTCACGCCAAAGGCCGAACTCGAAGGTGAAATGGGAGACTCCTTGCCTGGTTTGCAAGCGCGACTCATGAGTCAAGCATTGCGCAAACTCACAGCCACCATCAAAAAAACCAATTGCATGGTTATTTTTATCAATCAAATTCGCATGAAAATTGGTGTGATGTTTGGTTCTCCCGAAACCACAACGGGTGGCAATGCGCTCAAGTTTTACGCGTCCGTTCGTTTGGATATTCGTCGCACTGGCACCATCAAAAGAGGTGAAGAGGCCATTGGCAACGAAACCAAAGTCAAAGTAGTCAAAAACAAAGTAGCGCCTCCCTTTAAAACAGCAGAGTTTGATATTTTGTTTGGTGAAGGCATCAGCAGACATGGTGAAATTATCGACATGGGTGTTGAGGCTCGCATCGTCGACAAATCAGGTGCATGGTATGCCTACAACGGTGAAAAAATTGGACAAGGTCGAGACAATGCGCGTGAATTCTTGCGTGAAAATGCGGCACTTTCATTTGAAATAGAAAACCGTGTGCGTGAGTCCCTAGGGATTCCATTGCTCGCACAAGAAGTCACCGAGTCTTAACTCAATCAAGATGCGCGCGCTAACTCTGTCACTCAAAGGGCGCGCGCTTCGCTTGCTTTCGCAACGTGAACACTCACGCTATGAGTTGGAACAAAAACTCAAACCACACGAAATGCACGAGGGCGAATTAAAAAAAGCCCTAGACACCTTAGAAGAAAAAGGCTTTATCAGCGAGTTGCGCGTGATGGAGTCGGTTGTTTACCAAAAAGGCGTCAAGCTTGGCGCCCTACGTATCAAACAAGAATTACAAAATAAAAAAATCGCCCAGCCACTCATTGTGCAAGCAATGGCGCAACTCAAAGAAACAGAACTATCGCGCGCACAAAAATTATGGAAACGAAACTATGGAGAGCCTGCCAAAGACAGCAAAGAAAAGGCAAAACAAATTCGATTTTTATTAAGCCGAGGTTTTGACGCGCAAGTGATTAGAAAAATAATTTCCGACGTTGATCGATACGATGGGGACCTCAGCGCATTAGATTAAAGCCCCAACATCAACTTCAAATTTTGAACCGCTGCACCGCTCGCGCCCTTGCCTAAGTTATCCAATCTGGCAATCAAAACAGCATGTCGATAAGCCTCATTAGCAAAAACACGCAACTCCATCAAGTTGGTGTGATTTAACGCCTGCGCACTCATTTTCAAATCAGACGTCACATCACAAACATTGACACAAGGGTTGCTCGGATCGTTGCTTAACGCATAGTGTTTCAAAAGCGCATCATGTAAATCAGCGGCTTTGGGTTTGCCAGGCAAAGCATCCAAATGCAAAGGCAGATGAACCAACATGCCTTGATCAAAATTACCAACCGACGGAATAAAAATAGGCCGGCACGTCAAACCTGTGTACGCCATGATTTCTGGCAAATGCTTGTGCGAGAGACCCAGCGCATATGATTCAAACAACGGTGCTTGGCCCGCCTCATAGGCTTCGATCATGCTGCGACCGCCGCCCGAATAACCGCTCACAGAGGGCAAACTGAGTGCAAAATCTTTTGGAATCAAGCCCGCATCGACCAAAGGACGAATAAGCGCAATCGCGCCAGTGGCATAGCAACCCGGATTGGCGACCCTTTGAGCGCTAAAAATGGCTTGGCGTTGGCCAGTCGCCATTTCCGCAAATCCGAAAACCCAGTCCTTTTGAGTGCGGTGCGCGGTTGATGCGTCGATGATTCGCGGTTTTTGACCCTCAATGGCGTCAATCATGGCAACCGATTCGCGCGCAGCATCGTCGTGCAAGCACAAAATCACTAAATTGGCTTGGGCCATCAAGGCCTTTTTAGTTGCTGAATCTTTGCGCAATTCATGGGGGATGCTTATCAATTCGACATCCCGCAACAAGGCCAAACGCTCCCGAATCTGTAGACCCGTGGTACCGGCCTCGCCGTCTATAAAAACCTTTGGCATGTATACACCCTCAAAATCTTGATCAAACTGTCCCAACTGTAAGCGAAAGAACAGTTTGGTGCATCGCAACATGATACATTTCACGCCGGCTTATGGCATTCTTTCAGCTGATATTTGTTGTCACTGAATCCATTTGAAACAACTCAATCCTTTCCCAAGAGAGCGCTTATGAAAATTCATGAATACCAAGGCAAGGAAATCTTGCGTCAGTTTGGTGTACCCGTACCGCAAGGCATTCACGCATTCACAGTTCAAGAGGCAGTAGAAGCTGCGCAAAAACTCGGCGGTCCAGTATGGGTGGTCAAAGCGCAAATTCATGCGGGCGGTCGCGGCAAAGGCGGTGGCGTCAAGCTTGCGCGATCCATTGATGAAGTCAAAAAATTAGCGACAGAAATTTTGGGCATGCAACTCATTACGCATCAAACAGGCGCAATGGGTCAAAAAGTCAGACGTCTTTTAATTGAAGATGGCGCAGATATCAAAAAAGAATATTACGCATCGTTGGTCACCGATCGTGGCACACAAAAAGTGGCCTTGATGGCGTCCTCCGAAGGCGGCATGGACATAGAAGAAGTGGCGCATGCAACACCAGAAAAAATCATCAAAGTATTTATTGATCCATTGATTGGATTGACTGATTCAGATGCAACAACCATTGCAAACGGAATTGGTGTTCCAAGTACATCTACCGCGCAAGCCGTTGATGTATTTAAAAAGTTGTATCAGGTTTACATGCAAACCGATGCATCATTGGTTGAAATCAATCCTTTGATCCTTGAAGGCAACGGCAACATCAAAGCCTTGGATGCAAAATTTAATTTTGATAGCAACGCTTTGTTTAGGCATCCTGAAATTGTTGCTTTGCGCGATCTCGATGAAGAAGATCCAGCAGAAATTGAAGCGTCCAAATTTGATTTGGCCTACATCAGTTTGGATGGAAATATTGGTTGTTTGGTTAATGGTGCGGGTTTGGCCATGGCCACCATGGACACGATCAAATTATTTGGTGCAGAACCTGCTAATTTTCTCGATGTGGGCGGTGGTGCTACACCAGAAAAAGTAACAGAAGCATTCAAAATCATGCTTAAAAATCCAAAAGTAAAAGCCATCTTGGTTAATATTTTTGGTGGCATTATGAAATGCGACACGATTGCGCACGGAGTGATCACCGCATGTAAAGCAGTTAATTTATCGGTTCCATTGGTGGTGCGTATGAAAGGCACCAACGAAGACTTAGGCAAAAAAATGTTGGCAGATTCTGGCCTTCCCATCATCAGTGCAGACACCATGGCACAAGCGGCACAAAAAGTGGTCGCGGCACTCAAATAAGGAAATCACATGTCAATCTATATCAATAAAAACACCAAGGTCATCACACAAGGCATCACCGGCAAAACTGGGCAATTTCATACCGAAAAATGTCAAGAATATGCCAACGGAAAAAATTGTTTTGTCGCTGGTGTCAATCCCAAAAAAGCGGGCGAATCCATTTTTAATATTCCAATCTATGCATCCGTCAAAGAAGCCGCGCATCAAACAGGCGCAACTGTTTCTGTGATTTATGTACCACCTGCAGGTGCAGCGTCTGCGATATGGGAAGCGGTTGAGGCCGATTTGGATTTGGCCATCTGCATCACCGAAGGTATACCTGTTCGCGACATGCTCGAAGTGCGCAACAAAATGATCGCCAAAGAAGCTGCGGGCGGGAAACGTACTTTGTTGCTAGGCCCTAATTGCCCTGGACTAATCACGCCTGATGAAATCAAAATTGGGATCATGCCAGGACACATTCATCGCAAAGGTCGTATCGGCGTTGTTTCTCGCTCGGGCACGCTCACCTATGAGGCGGTTGCACAACTCACCGAAATCGGCTTGGGACAAACAAGTGCAGTGGGCATTGGTGGCGACCCCATCAACGGTTTGAAGCACATTGAAGTGATGAAAGCATTCAATGACGACCCAGAAACGGATGCTGTCATCATGATTGGCGAAATTGGCGGGCCCGATGAGGCGATTGCTGCGCAGTGGTGCAAAGCCAACATGAAAAAACCTATCGTTGGCTTTATCGCGGGTGTTACAGCGCCTGCAGGCAAACGAATGGGCCACGCTGGCGCTCTTATTTCGGGCGGCGCTGATACTGCAGAGGCCAAATTGGCCATCATGGAGGAGTGTGGCTTTAAGGTCACGCGCAATCCGTCCGAGATGGGCAAGTTGCTCAAGGCTTTGCTGTAAGCAATCAACGATATCCGCATTTCTACGAACAGTGGATACGCCCAACGGGCGTTAAACTGTTCGGTTGCGTGGCTTGGAGCTTTTAGCCACAGTGATTGCTATTTATATTTGGAGAGAACCGCATGGAATTAATTCAAAGCGCTGATTTTTGGATCGGACTGCTCAAAATCATTTGGATCAATATTATTTTATCGGGCGATAACGCTGTTGTGATTGCATTGGCTGCACGCGGCCTGCCACCCCATCAACAACAAAAGGCTGTTCTTTTTGGGTCGGGTGCCGCAGTGGTTCTCAGAATTGCATTAACGGTTGTGGCCGCATGGTTGATGGAACTCAAAGGTCTGCAAATTGTGGGCGGTCTACTTTTGTTGTGGATCGGCGCACAACTCATGGCTGAAGAAGATGAGTCAGACGGTGAAGCAAAAGAGCACGATGGATTGATGTCTGCGATTCGAACCATTTTGATTGCTGATTTGGTGATGAGTTTGGATAACGTGATTGCAGTTGCCGCTGCAGCCAAAGGATCCATGCTGTTATTGATATTGGGATTGGCCATTAGTATTCCGATGGTTATTTTTGGCAGCACGCTCATGATCAAATTGATGGAACGCTATCCTGTGATTATTGTGTTGGGCGCAGCTCTCATTGGTTGGGTCGGTGGCGAGACCATCATCAGCGATGTGCTGCTCGCCGAGGTGCGCGCTGACTATCCTTGGATTCATTATGGGTTTGCCGCTTTGGGTGCTGCTTTAGTGATTGGGTGGGGAAAACTCTCTAAGAAATCACATCCGCCCGAAGAAGAGAAAAACACTTAATTTCAAAGCTCAACTCAAAAAGTTGAACACGTGCACGTCAGATGATGTGCGTTTGTTCAACTTTTTTTGTAGGCGAAAATGTCGTAATGGATTCGTTATGCGCAGTGGGGTTTTAGTTTAATTGAGTTGATGAGTGTGGTGGCCATCATTGGTATCTTGGCCCCAATTGCACTTCCCGCTTATCAAGATTACAGCGTGCATGCACGTGTGAGTGAAGGCATTAGTTTGGGAGCGGCAGCCAAGGCCAACGTACAAGATGTTTTAAGTTCAGGCATAGTTTCATCCACAGGTTTTGGTATGGGCTATGTATCACCATCAGCAACGGCCAACATCGATAGCATCGCCATCGCTGCGGATA
>RFYV01000034.1 GCA_009921265.1 Betaproteobacteria bacterium
GAGAGACGTCAGGGCTTGAGCCAACTGTTCTTCTAGCAAGTGACGCTGGCTGATAGCAAGTTATCCAAAGAGCCCGATTCCTCGCCCGTTGCAATCATTTGTACCAGGTTAGGTGGAAATAATCGCTGGGCAGGCACCGCATATCTAGTGTTAATAGGAAATGGGTTTGACAGTGCCGCCGCCAAGCTACTGCCAGACAAATGGCACATCATCAACTTTACTAGACAGTCGATTTGAACTTTTTTTTGAATCTCTTAATGGTGGCGGTACTTGGTGGAACGTGATCATCAAAACAGTGTCGAGCACTCTAAGTATTCTTGAGGGGTTTTTAGACTGGTACAAAGCTAAAGTAATTTTCTATCTCGCCAGTTTAATCGAGGCACCTCTCACCGACGGAAATTGGATAGCGATGCAAGCCAAAATCGACGGCTAGTTTGTTGAAGGTAAAAAAGTACTTTTAGTTGCACACTCTCAAGGAAATTTATTTATGAATACCGCTTACAAACGTACGCTGAGAAAAGTGTCGGCTAATTCTGTCAAGGTGGTTCATGTTGCACCCGCTTCTCCTATGCGGTTTGGCCCGCACGCGTTAGCCAATCTGGATTTTGTGATCAATGCACTGCGTTTGGTTGGAACGGTTCCGAGCGATACCTACACCATTGTTGGCTTTTTATCGCGCTTGGTAGGTGCTAACGAAAAAAAAGATTATTTAGGTCATAGATTTTTAGAAATTTACCTCAACAAGACGCTAACCACATCGGCTCGAATCAAAAGCCACATCACTGAAGCACTCGATACATAGGTTCTCCACCCGTGAAGGCTTCATCAGGTTTTTCACAGCCACCTTAACGTGAGATGGGCCGGGTGACGTTGATTTGTACATCACTGAGCCCGATGCATCTCATGCTTATTACTCAGCCAGAAAAAGTATGGGCGGATATTTAGACTTTGACAATACGTCGACTTATGGTCCTGAGCATTACTATGCTTCTTGCAATCCTTCTTTGTTAAAAGTGGGAACTTAAAAATTTCAGTGGCCAACTATTCTGGAGCTTAATCACGCAAGGCAATGGTGCAAATTGTATCTTGGAGTGAGGGTGTTTTGGGTACCTTAACTGTTGAGTTGGGCTCTCCTACTCAAAACGTTTACGCTTATTATTTATTTAATATGGTGGTGAGCAAGGACAGCCGAAATGGAAAATCCAGTGTCGCGTTGGCTCACTAAATTATTAAGTCAATAATTTATGCAACTAGGTCGACACGAGAATGAGTGCGTGAAACCGTATTAGCATCGTAATAGGCAATGGTTTCAAAGCCTGAAGTAGTAATATTAACGGCAATATTATTGAGTGTCCTACTGAACATTGTTCCAGACGGCGTCCAATCGCTTTCTTTGCCATTCAAGTACAACTTGTCATTTCCGGATCCTGCATCAATTACTGCACTCGAGAAGCCTGCAAAAACCACGTCATTACCCGATCCGCCAGTTACGGTTGTAACGCTCGCTCGGCTTGATAGCCCCACGTTATTGAAATTAAAAAATGTTTGTTTGTTGGTGCCGCCAATTCCAGCGTTAAGGGTTGCAGGAAGAATATTGACAGAGCTAAATGCGTTGGGTCTTAAGTCAACAATATTTGCGGAGGACAATCCCGATAAATTCAAATTTAAACTTTGACCTTCGAGTGTTTGCACACCCATCCACGACGGCGTGAAGGAAGTCGTTTGGTACGCGGCTAGCGGTACTTGATCCCCAGCAACACCATATAAGAATTGCAAAGCAGTGATATCTAATGGCATGTATGTTAGTGGGTTGATTGCTGTGCCGGAATAAGTAGAGCCTGCTTGTTTCCAATTGAATGAATCGCCTGGGTTGTTGTAAGACATAACTGTATTTCGTCTGTTGTCAACGTTTGCTGTTAGATAAGGGCCAACAGCACCGCCGCCGCCTGCGTTGTAATTGCCCGGGTGTTTGAGTCCCAAGGTATGACCAATTTCATGAATCAACGTTTCCCAGCCATAACCACCTTGCGTTAGATCGGCATTAGCTGCAGTTGAACTGCCCGAATTATTCAAAAATAAATTAACTGTACCCATTTTGGAATTAGATCCTGTTGCATATCCACTGCTGACATTTCCTTGGTTATTGGTGCCAAAATTAATATCGGCCGGACCAACTTCGTTTGATTCGACAAATTGAATATTGATCAGCGACGAAATATAAGCGAGGGCAGCCTGTACCTTTGTTTTTTGAATAGCAGTCATTTCTTGAAAGCCTACTTTGTCGTTGGGTGACTGTAGAGTGCTCGCGCTTGAAATAAATTTATATTTAATTTCATGCTTACTGCTGGAATCACTCAAAGCATAAACATCATCTGCGACTTGAGTCGTTGAGCCACCAGCGTTATTTCCATTTTGCATCCAGCGATTCGTTCCGCCGTACAGCAAGGCATTGATTTGACTACTTCCCGAATCTAAAAATACAGATTTATCAGAGTACTTTAAAAAATTCACACCACTGGCTTGCGACAAATAATTAATATAAAGGCCTTTACCGTTATATTGCTGAATGCTGTAGGTGCCATCTGCATTGGAGATAGTTTTATACATGTTATAGGTGTCAACGGTCGGGCCATTGCCCCCGTTTAGTTTTGTTCCTGTGAGATTCAAAGTGATCGCAAAGCCTGAAAGTTTTTTCATCAGATCTTTTGTGATGACTTTGTACTGATCAGCACTTAACTCTAGGTTACGAGATGAACCGATTGATTTGACTGTCTTGATGACGGAATTTTTATCTTTTAGGCTTAATTCTGAAAGCGTTGTAGGGTTGATATTAGCGGCGTCAGCCAAAATACTGATACTTTTAACTCTCGGGTCATTCAAGCTGCTAAGCGCTTGAGTGATACTTGATTCAGCAATATTGATTGACTTAACTTTGCGTGAAATGCTTTCAGTGAGGGCGGCCATCTCTGTCCCCGTTAGGCTTAAAGAAATGCTGGCAACTTTACTGTTGTCAGATAGCGTTGTTAAGTCATCGATACTTGCTTCATTCACTGCCAATGTGTATTGGCCTGCATCAATTTTGCTCAAGGTCTCGGACGTAATAGTGGCAATATCTGCGCTTACATTTAATGCTGATTTGATGCCTGTTTGTTTAATATTTGCAATATGCGTTTTAATTAAGTCGAGCGATTGAATTTTATTTCCAATATTTGCACAACTATCTGAAATTGAAATGTTGTAGTCTGTTGGCGCAAACTTTGCAAATAAATTGCTAGCGGTCGTTGCTTGAGTTGCATTAAGAGTTAAATTTGCTGACGTATCCAGTTGCTTCACGCTTGTGAGCTTTTCGCCTAGGCCGATCAAGTAGTCAAATTTTGCGCTGATATTTTTTGCGCTGTCTTCAATTGATAGCGTGTAATCGTTGTTATTTACTTTAGATAAAAGACTTGAATAACTACCGAGTTGTGCCAAGCTCATCACAAAAGGAGTCTTATTATCAGCAGTGATGTTGATAGACTTTACTTTTGTGCCGAGTTTTTGAAGGGAGTCCAATTGTCCGTGTATTGTAGTAGCTGAATCTTTAATTGAAATCGATACAACTTTTCGGTCACTCAACACAGAATTCATTTGCGCTGTAGTTACATCTTTTAAATCTAAGGTGTAAATTCCACCTGTTATTTTTGCCAGCGTTGTGGTTGCTACTGCGTACTGTGACTGAGACACTACTAGGGGTGCTTTAACACCTGTTTGCACGATGGACGTGAGCTTTGTTTTTGCATTAAGTAGATCAAAGCTATTTGCAATATTCATACTGCTATCTGCAACAGTAAATTGCATTACATGAGAGTCAGAGTTAATGGTATTGATTCTTGAAACAGGTATGCCCGCGACGCTTAATTGATACAGATTTGTTATCTTTGCCAGCGTACTTTGTACGGTTGAATATTGAGCATCTGTGATGTTGAGAGCTGTAGATACTGAATCTGTTGCGCTCGAATCTTCAATGGTTGTGATTTTTGAGCCCAACGACACCAAGTTATTTAAATATTTATTGATATTCGCTGTTGTGTCGCGCACCGAAATGGGAGAGGCCTTGGGTGTTTTTATAAAGTAAGCCAAGGTCTCAGCAATTGTTTTGGGTTGTGTCACCACATCGTTGGATGCTTGTAAATTTGTATTCGCTTGTATTGAAGTTTGTGAAGTTTGTGAAGTTTGTGAAGTTTTGACGGTATTGTTTTTTTTAACGCTTGCAGGTGCAACTGCCGCAGGCGTGTTGATTTTTTGCACTGTGTTCAGTTTCAAAAGACTCGCCGGTTGACTTTGAACACTTAACATGGGTTTGAGGAGGTTTTGATGTGCTTGTTATTATTTCTAAGTTCAGATATCGACAGGTTTATGCGAAACTGAAGTCAAAAGGATATTTTTTACAAATTGAATGGATACATAAATATAAAAATTAAACCTTTAGAATTAATAACGGTAAAGAGTGTAAAGATGGATAAGCCGATACAAGGCTGGGCATTAGTTTTTTTACTGGACCCGAATGACGCGCCAACCGCTATCCATTTTGCGGAAGACAAATTTCCAAGAAAGATTTCTGGATTTCACTAAATAGTAAGAGAGCACTCGCAGGCTTTGGGCTTTTTTTGCATCGTCGCAAAAAATGCTATCGCCCACATCCATTGACTCTAATGTGGATGTGTTGTCGTGGGGTTTGATTCTTTTTAAATCAATGGGTTCGACGATCATAGGCGGCATTCTTCATTTCGTAGATGAAGAATCGACACGTCACTCAATTTCTGAAGTCTTTGCTTAAGAACGACGCCCTAAAGAAAAATAAGCCAATTCAATTAAGGCTTTTTTGTATTCCGTATCTGGCAGCCAAGCAATATCAGCGATGGCGCGCTGAGCTTCATCTGCTGCGCACTGACGTGTCACTTGCATCGCGCCTGTTTCTTGAATGATTTTGACGATGGCGGGTAGTTCATCGACCAATCCGCCTTCAATGGCTTTTTTAATCGTAGATGCTTGTTGTTCATTGCCGCGTTGCATGGCAACAATCAGTGGCAAGGTTATTTTTCCTTCACGCAAATCGTCGCCCAAATTTTTGCCCAACTCGTCGCTCTGCCCCTCATAGTCCAACACATCATCAATCACTTGAAAAGCCGTGCCGATGGCTTGTCCATAACTCGCACACGCCTCTTCAATGAGTTTGGAAGAACCTGCAAGTATGGCAGGTAAACGCGCGCTGGCTTCAAAAAGCTTGGCAGTTTTGGCGCGAATCACACGCAAATAATCAGCTTGGGTAATCGTTGCATTGTGCATGTTCATCAGTTGCAAAACTTCGCCCTCAGCGATGACGTTGGTGGCTTCAGACAAAATTTCCATCACCCGCATTTCTCCAGGCTCCAACATCATTTGAAATGCACGCGAATACAAAAAATCACCCACCAAAACACTGGCGGGATTTCCAAACGATGAATTGGCCGTTGCACGACCTCTGCGCAAAGTTGAATTGTCAACTACATCGTCGTGTAACAACGTGGCCGTGTGAATAAATTCAACAACCGCTGCCAAATGAGCCGCAAATGGGCCTTGGTAATTGAGTGCGCCTGCAATTAATAAAAGCAGCGAGGGACGCAAGCGCTTGCCGCCTGCCGAAATAATGTATTGGGTCACCGTGCCAACCAAGGGAACGGAAGAATCCAGTCTTTGTGCGATCAGTGCGTCGACTTGGTCCATTCCAGGAGCAATCAGGCTTAGAAAACGGGGGGGCAGGTCAGAAGATGTGAACAAAATAGGCTTCAAATTGGGTAATTTGAGACAGATTATAGGAAGTTCGGGCATCCAATACCAGATGATGGGCCTAGTTGGGTCGGCCATGTTAGAATATTTGGCTCTGCGGGAATCCGTCCGTAGACCCTCCCAAACATTTTTCTCAGAGGTTTCATATGTACGCGGTCATAAAAACCGGCGGCAAACAGTATCGTGTTGCTGCTGGTGAAAAAATTAAAGTAGAACAGATTGCTGCGGACGTAGGCCAGGAAATCGTGATTGACCAAGTGCTCGCTGTCGGTAACGGCGCCGAGCTCAAGGTCGGCACTCCCTTGGTGTCCGGTGCAACTGTCAAAGCCACCATCTTGGCTCACGGCAAGCACGATAAAGTGCGAATATTCAAAATGCGTCGTCGCAAGCACTATCAAAAACGCCAAGGGCATCGTCAGCAGTTCACAGAGCTGCAGATATCCTCTATAAACGCTTAAGGAGCAATCCAAATGGCACAAAAAAAAGGCGGCGGCTCAACGCGCAACGGACGTGATTCAAATCCCAAAATGTTGGGTGTGAAAGCCTTTGGTGGCGAACACATTACAGCAGGGGCAATCATTGTTCGTCAAAGAGGTACCAAGTTTCATCCTGGTACCAACGTTGGTATTGGCAAAGACCACACATTGTTTGCTCTGGTAGAAGGCCACGTGTCTTTCGCCATAAAGGGCTCACTCAACAAGCACATGGTTAACGTCACTCCCGTTTGAATTCATTAATCGTTCCCGACTCAAGCCCCGCTCGTCGGGGCTTTTTTCTTTAAGATACCCGTATGAAATTTGTTGACGAAGCTTATATAGACATTGCCGCAGGAGATGGCGGCAATGGCTGTGTCTCGTTTCGTCACGAAAAATACAAAGAGTTTGGCGGCCCCAACGGGGGCGATGGTGGACGCGGTGGTCATGTGTTTGCCGTAGCCGATAGCAGTCTCAATACATTGGTGGATTTTCGTTTTTCACGCCGACATGAAGCCAAACGCGGTGAGCACGGTATGGGCTCGGATATGTTTGGCGCAGCAGGCGACGACATCATTCTCAAAATGCCAGTGGGCACCGTCATCACCGACTCAGAAACAGGTCACGTGTTGTACGAATTACTCACGCCTGGTGAAATTCTCATGATTGCCAAAGGCGGCGATGGTGGATTTGGAAATATGCGTTTCAAAAGCGCGATCAATCGAGCCCCGCGGCAAAAAACACCAGGATGGCCTGGCGACAAAAAAAGTCTCAAGCTCGAACTCAAAGTATTGGCCGATGTCGGTTTGCTTGGCATGCCCAATGCAGGCAAGTCCACACTTATTTCTGCTATCTCCAATGCGCGTCCCAAAATTGCAGACTATCCCTTCACCACCTTGCATCCCAATTTAGGCGTTGTTCGTGTGGGTCCTGAACAAAGTTTTGTTGTTGCTGATGTACCAGGGCTCATCGAAGGCGCGGCAGAAGGAGCGGGATTGGGCCATCAATTTTTAAGACACTTGCAACGCACCCGCTTGCTGTTGCATTTGGTTGATTTAGCCCCTTTTGATGATGCCGATCCTGTTCAACAGGCCAAGGCTATCGTTGAAGAATTGCGCAAATACGACGACGAGTTGTACAACAAACCACGTTGGTTGGTGCTCAACAAATTAGACATGGTTGATTCAGATGAGCGCGCAGCAAAAGTTAAAGATTTTGTCAAGCGATTCAAATACAAAGGCCCTGTGTTTGAAATTTCTGCGCTGACACACGAAGGGTGCACGTCACTCACGCGCGAAGTATTCAAACATTTACATGCACAACATTTGTCAACACAAGAGCCCATCGATCCCGATCTGCGATTCATCGATTTAGCGGATCAATCTCAAAATACTTGATATGAGCGAACACAACGCATCCCATTTATTGCGACAGGCCAAACGCATTGTGGTCAAGGTGGGTTCGAGTTTGGTGACCAATGAAGGCAAGGGCTTAGACGAACAAGCCATCGGTGAATGGTGCCGTCAGTTGGCGCTGTTGGTCAAAGGCGATCACACGCAATCTGCGCGCGAAGTCATCATGGTTTCAAGTGGCGCGATTGCAGAAGGCATGAAGCGTTTAGGTTGGACCACCCGCCCCCATGAAATTCACGAATTGCAAGCGGCCGCTGCTGTTGGACAAATGGGCTTGGCTCAAATGTATGAAACCCAATTGAGACTCAATGGTTTGGGCAGCGCACAAGTGTTGCTCACGCACGCAGACTTGGCCGATCGCGAGCGCTATCTCAATGCGCGATCAACGCTTCTAACTTTGTTGCAACACGGAGTGATTCCTGTTATCAATGAAAACGATACAGTCGTTACCGATGAAATTAAATTTGGTGACAACGATACCTTGGGTGCGTTGGTAGCCAATTTAGTTGAAGCCGATGTACTCATTATTTTGACCGACCAAAAAGGTTTGTACACCGCAGATCCGCGCAAAGATACCAACGCGGCATTTGTTCATCAAGCTTTGGCGGGCGATCATGCTCTTGAAGACATGGCGGGCGGTTCAGGCTCATCGCTAGGTAAGGGCGGCATGATCACCAAAATATTAGCCGCCAAGCGTGCGGCGGGTTCTGGCGCCTCCACAGTTGTTGCATGGGGCAGAGAAACAGATGTGTTGATTCGACTCGCCAATGGTGAATCGATTGGTACTTTATTAGTGGCACCCACACACAAACAGCAAGCGCGCAAACAATGGATGGCCGATCATTTGCAATTGCGTGGCTCCATCGAAATAGACAATGGTGCAGTTAAAAAATTACGCGACGAAGGAAAAAGTTTATTGCCCATTGGCATGGTGTCTGTACAAGGCGACTTTTCTCGTGGCGATGTCATTGCAATATGTAATGTGCAAGGATTAGAAATCGCTCGTGGTTTGGCCAACTATGCAAGCGCAGAGGCCAAACTCATTTGTCGCAAACCATCAAGCGAATTTGAAAATCTGTTAGGCTTTACAGCTGAACCCGAAATGGTTCACCGCGACAATTTGGTTTTATCCAAATAAATTATTCGGAAGATACGCCCGATTGTGGATCGGGATCGAACACACCGCCTGGCGGCAACTCCATCTGGGGCTTACCCCCATGCCGCTCCATGTTTTGATCGGGTGTTTGACCATTACTTTTAAAAAAACGCGGCCTTGGCTCATAGCGAGGCAAATAACGTTCAAGCTCGGTGAGTGCCATTTCATAAACGCCACGTTTAAATTCGACCACTGAATCGAGCGGGACCCAATAATCATTCCAACGCCAAGCGTCAAATTCTGGATGATTGGTAGCGCGTAAATTAAGTTGCCAATCGTGCGCAACCAACTTGAGCAAAAACCAAATCTGTTTTTGACCTTTGTAATGGCCGCGCGCATCTTTGCGGATGTAGCGGTCAGGCACCTCATAGCGCAACCAATCACGGGTACGGGCCACAATTCGAACATGCTCCGGATGGAGTCCCACCTCTTCGTGCAGCTCTCTGTACATCGCTTGTTCGGGGGATTCCCCTCTGTCGATACCGCCTTGCGGAAACTGCCAACTGTGGGTTCGGATGCGTTTGCCCCAAAACACTTGATTTCTTTGGTTGAGCAAAATGATGCCGACGTTGGGCCGAAAGCCGTCCCTGTCAAGCATAATCAGACCTCAAATTTTTTAAACTTAGTCCATTATGCACACACTGTGCGGTCCCACAAGAGCATTGGCATTAGTTTTTCCCCTAACTTTGTTTTGAAAACGGTATGAAAGCATCTCAGTTCCTCATCTCCACCCTCAAAGAGGCGCCCGCTGACGCGGAAGTCGTGAGCCATCAACTTATGATGCGTGCAGGCATGATCAAACGTTTGGGTGCGGGTATTTACAACTACATGCCCATGGGTTTGCGCGTCATTCGCAAAGTCGAAGCCATTGTTCGAGAGGAAATGAACAAAGCGGGTGCGGTTGAATTGACCATGCCCGTCGTCCAACCCGCCGAGTTGTGGCAAGAAACAGGGCGCTTCGAAAAAATGGGCCCCGAACTGCTTCGTATCAAAGATCGACACGGTAGAGATTTTGTCGTGCAACCCACCAGCGAAGAAGTCATCACCGATATCGCTCGGCAAGAAATAAAAAGTTATAAGCAATTGCCCAAAAATTTGTATCAAATACAAACTAAGTTTAGAGACGAGCGTCGTCCTCGATTTGGTTTGATGCGTGGACGCGAATTCATTATGAAAGATGCGTACAGCTTTGACAAAGACGTCCTGAGCGCCAAAAAAAGTTATCAAGTGATGGCAGATGCGTATCGAAAAATATTTGATCGCTTTGGTCTCACGTATCGCGCAGTTGCTGCAGACAGCGGTGCCATTGGCGGTGATTTGAGCGAGGAGTTTCAGGTTATTGCGGCCACGGGTGAAGACGCGATTGTGTATTGCCCCAACAGCGATTACGCGGCCAATATGGAAAAAGCGCAGGCTTTGGAGCCCACGCCCTTGCAGGCTAAGCCTCAACAAGCACTCACGCTCACACCCACGCCGCAAAAAAGCACATGTGAAGATGTGGCAAAAATTTTGGACGTCCCACTTATTACAACCGTCAAATCATTGATTTTGGCAACCGATAGATTGAATGGAAAAGGCGAAATCGTTGCTTCAATCGTTTGGTTGTTATTGGTACGTGGCGATCACGACATGAACGAAGTCAAAGTGGGCAAGTTGCCAGGATTCGAGTCGGGTTTTCGATTTGCAACACTCACAGAGATCGATAAACATTTTGGATGCAAGCCAGGATACTTAGGACCTGTCAAGTTAATCGAACCGTTAAAAATTGTGGTTGACCGCGATGTCGCAGTGATGTGTGATTTTATTTGTGGCGCCAATCAAGTTGATTTTCATTACACAGGCGTTAACTGGGGCAGAGATTTGCCCGCGCCCGATCTCGTCGCAGATATTCGCAATGTGGTTGAAGGCGATTTGTCGCCCGATGGAAAAGGCCCCTTGGTGATTGAGCGCGGCATCGAAGTGGGACATGTTTTTTATTTGGGAACCAAATATTCTAAAGCCATGAGCGCCACTTTTTTAGATGAAACCGGCAAGCCCCAATTCATGGAGATGGGTTGCTACGGCATTGGTATCACGCGATTGCCTGCGGCAGCGATCGAACAAAATCACGATGAGCGCGGCATTATTTGGCCCGATGCGATTGCGCCTTTTACCTTGGTGTTGTGTCCTATCGGCATGGACCGCAGCGCCGAGGTTAAGTCCCTTGCCGAGCAGTTGTATCAGCAACTGTTGCAGGCGGGTGTGGATGTGTTACTGGACGATAGAGGCGAGAGGCCTGGCGCCATGTTTGCCGATTGGGAGTTGATTGGTGTTCCCCACCGCTTAGTGATTTCGGATCGCGGTATCAAAGAGGGTCAATTGGAATATCAACATCGACGCGACACAAGTGCTAGTAAAATTGCTGCGGCCAGTGCGTTTGATGAAGTGATGAAGCGTGTTGCGCATTCAAAATAAATTTCTATTGAAATATTGTTTTTTTAAAGCGTCGATGTGCGCGCTGATGTTGGTGCAAGCGTCGGCATTTGCTGGAGCACAAATCGAAGAAGCCTTGGCTGACTCGGTGCGCAGTGCATTGCACGCATCAATCGAAATGCCTGGCTCTTCCATCGTGGATTCAAGCGATTTTTTTTCAACACCCGCCTATCGACTGTGGTTTGAAAAAATAAAAATAAAGTTGGATGCAAACTTAGACAAACGAATCCCATCAGAGCGATTGCCCGAATGGCAATCTTTGCAACTCAGAGAAGAATTGCTTCAAATCGTTTGGTATGAAAGTCATCGTGCGGGCCTAGAGCCCTCTTTGGTATTGGCGATCATCAATGTAGAGAGCGGTTTTAGAAAATTTGCAGTGAGCTCCGCGGGCGCCCGTGGTTTGATGCAAGTGATGCCGTTTTGGGTCAAGGCTTTGAGTGACGTTCAAACCGCTGTACTTTTTCAAGCATCCACCAATGTGCGATTTGCTTGTGTGATTCTTCGACACTACCTGAATTTAGAAAACGGCGATTTAAGTTTTGCTTTGAGTCGTTACAACGGCTTGCGTGGACTATCCACTTATTCCCAAACCGTTTTAGCTGCGCAAAAAAATTGGCAATAAAAATTAATTTTTTTGAATCACTTGATTCAGTTCACCTGACTCAAACATTTCCATCATGATGTCGGAGCCGCCAACAAACTCTCCATTGACATAGAGTTGTGGAATCGTTGGCCAGTTGCTATAGGTTTTAATGCCTTGACGGATATCGGCGTCATCGAGCACATTAACGGTTTTTAATTCTTTAGTGTCAACACCACAGGCTTTGAGAATTTGGATGGCTCGCCCAGAGAAGCCACACATGGGAAAGCTTGCCGATCCCTTCATAAAGAGAACGATCTCGTTGTTCTTTACCAAGTCATCAATTCGTTGTTGTACGTCGCTCATGTCAGTCTCCCCAATTAGGTCGTCAAGTTAACGATTATTTCACTTTTTGCCAAACCCCGCCTGTACAACGGGTTATGCCCGCTAAATCACAGCGGCTTTGAATCTGAATAAAGCCATTGTATTCAAACAACTGCGCAACGTCCTGCGCTTGATCGTAGCCATGCTCAACAAGAAAAACGCCGCCAGCGCAGAGATGGCGGGGCGCTTGCTGACAAATTTCTCGTAAGTCATCCAAGCCATCAACGCCAGAAACCAGCGCGTTGAGCGGTTCGTGACGCAAGGCGAAAAGGTGTGTGTCCTTGCTTGCAATATAGGGTGGATTACAAACAATCAAATCAAAAAACTTTGAAGACAGCTGAGAAAACCAATTGCTTAGAACAAAATTAATGGAGATATTCAATTGATGGGCATTTTGCCTGGCAACATCAAGTGCATCAGAGCTTTGATCGGCGGCCGTCACCATCGATGATGGCACTTTGCTTTTGATCGCTAAGGCAATCGCGCCACTGCCTGTTCCCAAATCTAAAACGCGCGCTTGATCGAGATTCGAATCATTCAATACATCAAGGGCCCAGTCGACCAATGTTTCTGTGTCATCTCGAGGGTCGAGCACGCGCGCGTCAACCACTAAATCTAAACCATAAAAAGACTTGTGTCCTATCAAATAAGCAATGGGCTCTCCATCGATTCTGCGACGCATCAAATGTTGTAAAGCATCAGTTTGTGAATTACTTAATATAAACGCATCATTGGCAATCAACCACGATCTATCTTGATGCGTTCGCTCTAATGTGTGTAGCAACAAGAGTTGTGCATCGATTCTGGCCAGTCCTTGTAGGTGAGCCAGCGACAGCGCTTCAAAAACCGTCAAACAGCGCCTCCAATTTCAAGCTCTTCCAGTTGTTCGGCTTCTCGTGCGTGTCGCAAGGCTTGCAACAAGTCTTCTAAGTCACCTTCCATGATAATTAACAATTTGTACAAACTTAAATTGATGCGGTGATCGGAGAGTCGTCCTTGCGGAAAGTTGTAGGTTCGAATGCGATCGCTTCGGTCGCCACTGCCAATCAATCCTTTGCGTGTGGCCGCTTCTTTGGCGGCGCGCTCGGACCTGTCGCGTTCTTGCAATCGTGCAGCCAATACTTGCAAGGCGCGTGCTTTGTTGCGGTGTTGTGAGCGCTCGTCTTGACACTCAGCCACCAAGCCTGTGGGTAAATGCGTGATGCGAACCGCAGAATCGGTTTTGTTGATGTGTTGACCGCCCGCACCGCTGGCACGGTAAGTGTCAATTCTTAAATCAGAGGGATTGATTTGAACGGCTATCGCTTCATCGGGTTCAGGCATCACAGCCACCGTGCATGCACTGGTGTGAATTCTTCCTTGCGACTCAGTAGTGGGTATGCGTTGTACGCGATGACCACCCGATTCAAATCGTAACCAACCATACACCTCATCTCCATCAATGCGAAGAACAACTTCTTTGTAGCCGCCGATTTCACTGGGAGACTCACTCACCAGTTCGGTACGCCAACCGCGTTTTTCTGCATAGCGTGTATACATGCGTAACAAATCGCCAGCAAACAAAGCCGACTCATCGCCACCTGTGCCGGCACGAATTTCTAAAAATGCAGGACGCGCATCATCGGGATCCTTGGGTATCAACAAGCGTTGCAATTGTTCTTCGACTTGAACAATTTCTTGTTGTGCTTGCGCGATTTCATCTTGCGCCATGTTGCGAATATCAGGATCGTTGCTGTCATCATTCAACATCGATTGAGCAGCCTCAAGGTCCGCTTGACGGTTGAGCCATTGGTTGTAGCGTTCAGCAATCACCGCTACATCGGCGTGCTCGCGCGACAAGGCCATGAACTGCGTCATGTCGCGCATGATGTCTTCACGCGACAGTAAAAAGTCGAGTTCGTTTAAGCGTTGCAAATAGCGCTCGAGTTGAGCGCGTAAAAATGGTTTCATAATAAATGAGCAGCTAACGATTGCCGCGTAAAAAGAATTGTTCGATGGCTTGTCTGGCCAACTCGCGCGATTGCGGGTCACTGGCGTGTAACTCACTCATGGCACCGTGTAGCATTTTTTGGATGATAGATTTACTCATGGCTTCGAGTACGGATTCAATCGAGTCGCCCTTGGCAACCATTTTTTGTGCACGTTGCAATTCATGCACGCGCCATGCATCGGCTTGCGCATTGAGTTGTTGAATTAAAGGAACATCGCTGCGGTGATCGAGCCAATGCAAAAAGTTTTGCACGCCAGCATCAATAATGACTTCGGCTTGCGCCACAGCCGCTTGTCGATTGGCTTGACCCGTTTGAACCACTTGCGCCAATTCATCAACGGTATAGAGATAAATATTATCAAGCGGTTTGACTTCGGGTTCGATATCGCGCGGCACTGCCAAATCAACCATCAGCATCGGGCGTTGGCGACGTTTTTTGAGTGCTCGTTCAACGGCGCCCAATCCAACCAGTGGCAACGAAGACGCTGTGCAACTGATGACTGCATCAAACTCATGAAGCCGATCAGGTAAATCGGCCAATCGCATCACATTGGCGCCCCATTGACTGGCTAATTTTTCTGCGCGTTCAAGAGTTCGGTTGGCCACCGTCATGCTTTGCGGTGCTTTAGCAGCAAAGTGTGTGCCGCACAACTCAATCATTTCACCTGCGCCCACAAACAGCACGTGAATTTTTGAAAGTTCTTCAAACAATTGCGAGGCCAATCGAACGGTTGCAGCGGCCATGCTAATGGAATGCGCGCCAATTTCTGTTGATGTGCGAACTTGTTTGGCAATCGAAAATGATCGTTGAAACATTTGATGCAAGGTCACGCCCAATGCGCCGTTTTCGCGCGCAATGCGAACCGCATCTTTCATTTGACCTAATATTTGGGGCTCGCCCAAAACCATGGAGTCCAAGCCACTGGCCACACGAAATGCATGGCGCGCCACATGTGCGTCTTGCAAGGTGTATGTGTGTGCGCTGAGCGTTTGTGGTGAGACGCCACCCGACTGCGCCAACCAAGACATGGTTTGATCGAGCGCAAATTGATCTGCAGCACAATAAACTTCCGTGCGATTACAGGTTGATAAGATGGCAGCTTCTGTTTGCGAGCCAACTGTGTCACGCAAGCTAGAGAGCACAGGCGCAATTTGTTCAACAGCAAAGGCAAAGCGACCCCGCAGATCCAAGGGGGCTGTATTGTGATTGAGGCCTAAAGCCCAGACTGCCATTCTCAGATTATAAAATTAAGGCCATGGGAATTCTCGACATTCTATTTTCTATTCTTAACTTTGTCGCACCTGCTTGCGTCGTTTCTGCCATTGTCACAGGTGTTTCACCTTGGATTTGGCGTCAAAAACCGCTTTTGAACGGGTTTTGGCGTTGGTGGGTTAATGCAATGTGTTGCTCAGGGGTGCTGGTGGCGGGTCTTTATTTTTTTGGAAATGACGGAAAAATGCTCACCTATGGCTTGATGTTGGTGGTTTGCGCCACATGCCAGTGGGTATTAGCGCGCTCTAGGGTTCAATAAATCAACACGATCGGTGATGATGCCATCGGTTTTTAAATCCAACAAATGAGTGACTGCTTCGACTTCATTGACCGTATAGCTCAAGGCTTTCATGCCCGCTTGGTGCACGGATTCCACACGCAAAGCCGTCCACAATTTGTAATTGCAAATAATGGCTGAACATTCAAGTTGTAGGGCAACATCGATCCAATCATCGCGCATGACGTCTAACAATAAACCGCGATGCAAATGGGGGGCTGCATGCTGCGCGCTTTGAAGAGCTTCGATATCAAATGATGAGAGTAGTGGTTGTTGTGGATGCGATTGCCATAACTCAATCACCATTTGTGCAACGCGGCGGCCTGTTTCAGCACCTATTCCAGGCGTTGGTTTGATTTCAATATTCAAATCGCAGGTGTTAGTCATACAAAAATGCGCTAAATTTTTGAGCGTGGCTAAAGGTTCGCCTGCATAGGTGGGTGAATGCCAAGACCCAGCATCAAGTTGCGACAGTTCGGACCAATTGCAATTGCCACCGATTCCTTGCCCATTGGTGGTTCTCTCTAACGTAGCGTCGTGCAATAAAAAAATCACACCATCGGCAGATAACTTGGCGTCGCATTCAAACATGCGATAACCCATCGATGCGCCCAATCGAAAAGCGGACATGGTGTTTTCAGGTGCGAGTTTGCCTGCGCCTCGATGCGCAATCCATTGTGGATAAGGCCAATCGTTTGTCATGATGATGGATCCACGCGCAAACCCGTTGCAGCATCAAATCCATGCATATGCTGAGTTTGTGCAACTATTTTGAGTGATGTGCCAATCGCAGGAGGTGAGGTGACTTCATCGGTTCGAACAACCACAGGCTCTTTCCCAACAAATCCGTGAATCAATCTTTCGGCTCCCAACATTTCAAGTGCATCAACAACAAAGGTCCAACCGTTGGGATTATCAGGGCTCATGATTTTTAAATGCTCGGGCCGCGCACCCACAATCATTCCTGTTGCAACGCCAGGGGCTTCACGCAATAAATTCATCGGTGGCGAGCCCATAAAACCCGCAACAAAAATACTCGCTGGTTTTGCATAAACAACTTCGGGTGTGCCGATTTGTTCGACGACACCTGCATTCATCACCATCATGCGATCGGCCAATGTCATGGCTTCTACTTGATCGTGCGTCACAAACAGCGATGTGATTTTGAGACGACGATGCAGTTTTTGAATTTCAATGCGCGTTTGTGCGCGTAACTTTGCGTCCAAATTAGACAAAGGCTCATCAAACAAAAAAACTTGCGGCTGACGAACAATCGCGCGACCCATTGCCACACGTTGGCGTTGCCCGCCTGAGAGTTCGCGCGGTTTGCGATGGAGCAAATGTGCCAACTCTAAAATCGCAGCGGCGTCATTGACGCGATGTGTGATTTCAGCCTTGGGCATGCGCGCAATCTTTAAGCCATAGGCCATGTTGTCAAAAACTGTCATGTGGGGATAAAGCGCATAGTTTTGAAACACCATGGCGATATCGCGTTGCGCAGGCTCTAATTGATTCACAACTCGCCCACCAATCAAAATTTCACCAAGGGTCACTTCTTCTAAACCCGCGACCATTCGTAATAGCGTTGACTTGCCGCAACCCGACGGCCCCACAATCACCAAAAATTCACCGTCGCCAATGCTTGCATCAATACCGTACAAAACCTTGACCGCTTGAGCGCCTTGTCCGTAATGTTTGGTGAGTTGTTTAAATTCAATTGCTGCCATGATTATTTTTCGGTATCAACCAAACCTTTCACAAACCATTTTTGCATCAGCATCACCACCAATGCAGGTGGAATCATCGCAAGCATCGCTGTAGCCATCACCATGTGCCATTCGGTTTGAGCGTCGCCCCCCGAAATCATTCGCTTGATGCCAATAACAACGGGATACATGTTTTCATTGGTCGTGACCAACAAGGGCCACAGATACTGATTCCATCCGTAAATAAATTGAATCACAAACAATGCGGCCATACTAGTGGCCGATAAAGGAACGAGGACATCTTTAAAAAATAAAAGCGGTCCCGCGCCATCCATGCGCGAAGCCTCTAGCAACTCATCGGGAACAGTCAAGAAAAATTGACGGAATAAAAAAGTAGCTGTTGCAGAAGCAATCAACGGAACTGTTAGCCCTGCAAAACTGTTGAGCATTCCAAAATCAGACACCACTTTATAGGTGGGGCCAATGCGAACTTCAACGGGCAACATCAACGTAATAAAAATAGCCCAAAAAACTGTCATGCGAAAACGAAATCTAAAATAAACAATTGCAAATGCCGAAAGCATCGAGATACTGATTTTTCCAATTGCAATCACCAAGGCACAAATCAAACTCACCCACATCATTCGCCCCACAGGCGCTGTGGACCCCATGCCCATGCGATCGCCCCATAAAGCGGCGCTGTAGTTATTCAAAAGTTGATCGCCAGGCAACAGCGACATGGGAACGCGCACCACTTCATCCATGGTGTGAGTCGAGGCAATAAAAGTCACATAAACAGGAAACGCAACAACCACAACACCGATGATTAACACCGCATGCGAAATAAAATCTAACCAGCGATTGCGCTCGATCATGATCAGTAGTTCACTTTCTTTTCAACATATCTAAATTGAACTACCGTGAGAGAGATCACAATCACCATCAACACCACCGATTGTGCAGCAGAGCCTCCAAGGTCTAAAGCTTTAAAGCCATCAAAATAAACTTTGTAAACCAAAATGGCGGTGTCTTTGCCGGGCCCACCTTTGGTCGCTGCATCAATAATTCCAAAGGTATCAAAAAAAGCATATACCACATTGAGCACCAACAAGAAAAAACTAGTTGGCGAGAGCAAAGGAAATTGAATCGTCCAAAAACGATGCCAAGGCCCAGCACCATCGATGGCCGCCGCTTCAATCAATGATTTGGGAATACTTTGTAAGCCCGCCAAAAAAAATAAAAAGTTATATGAAATTTGCTTCCAGACAGCGGCCATCACAACCAGTGCCATGGCGTGTTGACTGTTGAGCAATGCATTCCACTGAAAGCCCCATTGGTTGAGTGCGTAGGACACAACGCCAATTGATGGAGAAAATAAAAATAACCATACCACACCCGCCACCGCAGGAGCAACTGCATATGGCCAAATCAAAAGTGTTCGATAAAAAGTAGAGCCGCGCGTGACGCGATCGGCAAAATAAGCCAAGAGCATTGAAAGTGAAATGCCCATCACCGCCACCCAAATTGAAAATATCGCAGTGGTTTTGAACGATTCCAAATAAGTGTCATCATTCCATAAATTAACAAAATTTTCTAAACCCACCCATTCAACCGATGTACCAAACGCATCGGATTGTTGCAATGATTGAATCAGTGCTTGTGCGGCAGGCCAAAAAAAGAAAATAACAATAATGGTCGCCTGAGGTGCAATCAGCACCCAAGGCAACCAAGCATTGCGGTAAAAAACACGTTTTTCAGCAGACAAGGTTATTGATCACTTGCCTTGATTGGTTTTTTCAAATCGCTCAAGCAATTCATTACCATGTTTGATGATGCTATCGAGCGCTTCTTTGGCGGATTTTTTACCCGCCCACACTTGCTCTAACTCTTCATCTTCAATCGTGCGGATTTGCACATAGTTGCCTAAGCGAATGCCGCGAGATTTATCAGTGGTCTTGCGAATCATTTGATTGACGGCCGTATCTGTTCCCGGATTTTGTTTATAAAACCCTGATTGCTCAGTCAACTTGAACGCAGCCATGGTGATGGGTAGGTAGCCCGTGCGTTTATGACTTTCCGATTGCACCGTGGGGTTGGAGAGATAGTTAAAAAATGTTGCAACGCCTTTGTACTCTTCGGATTTTTTGCCAGACATCACCCACAAAGATGCGCCACCAATGACTGTGTTTTGTGGTGCGCCTATGACATCAGGATAGTAGGGCAATGTGGACAATCCAAAAGCAAATTTTGCGTTCTTTGCGACGTTGCCATAAAAGCCAGATGACGTGGTGATCATTGCACATTCACCCGATACAAAAGATGCTTCGGGTGTGTTGCCGCGGCCTTTGTAAACAAACAAACCTTGCTTAGCCATGTTGCCTAAATTTTCGATGTGACGCACATGCAAGGGCGCGTTCATCACCAAGCGTGCATTCAAGCCACGCATGCCATTGCCTTGCGTCGCCATTTCTGTGTTGTGCCATGTGGAGAAACTTTCTAATTGCGTCCAACCTTGCCAAGCAATGGTGAGGGGGCATTTGTGACCACTGGCTTTGAGTTTGGCTGCAGCCAAAGCGACTTCAGGCCAAGTTTCAGGTGGTTTTTCAGTTGAAACACCAGCCGCTTTAAAAGCATCTTTGTTGAAATAAAACACAGTGGTCGAGCTGTTAAATGGAAACGACAGCATTTGACCGTTGGGGGCTGTGTAATAACCTGCAACGGCTGGCACATAAACCGAAGGATCAAATTTATATCCTGCATCGGTCATGACTTTTCCAACAGGTACAACAACACCTTTGCTCGCCATCATGGTGGCGGTCCCCACTTCAAATACTTGCAAGATGTGGGGCGCATTTCCTGCGCGAAAGGCGGCGACCGCTCCCGTCATCGACTCGTCGTAAGAGCCTTTGTAAACGGGCGTTACTTTGTAATCTTTTTGGCTGGCATTAAAGTTTTTGGCCAAATCGTTAACCCATTCACCATTGACGGCGGTCATCGAGTGCCACCATTGAATTTCTATTTGCGCCTGCGCTGTGTGGACTGCGCCAAGAGCGAGGGCAATGCCAAGGCCCCAAACTTTTAAACCGTACTTCATGTGGATCTCCTGTAAAACTGCATTGTGTGGACTATTTGTGACAACGACTTTAACCTGTAGTACCCCTTAAGAGAAGCGGGTTTTCCACAGCAAGGGGCGAATAGGCCTTGGTTGTATTGGAGAAATGATGGTCTGCCATAATATATAAGAAATATTATGAATGCACTCACATCTCTCCATCCATTGCTAGCGGTCGCTGACAACGCGCCTCGACTTCGTGAAATTCCCTACAACTACACGTCTTTTTCTGATCGTGAAATTGTTCTTCTCCTGCTGGGGCCCAATGCTTGGCATCTATTGGAGCAATTGCGACAAGAAAGAAGAACGGGCCGCTCTGCACGTATGCTTTACGAAGTGTTGGGCGATATTTGGGTGGTTCAACGCAACCCTTATTTGCAAGATGATTTATTAGACAACCCAGCGCGTCGAAAAATGTTGGTCGACGCATTGCACCATCGGCTTAATGAAGTCGACAAAAGACGAACACCCTCGCAAGATCTAGATCGCGACGATCGAGTCGGTCAATTACTCCAAAGCGCGCGCAAAGCAGTCAAAGATTTTGGTGACCATTTTGAAGTGGTCGATCAATTGCGTAAAAAAGCCAATAAACGTTTGCGCAAACACACGGCAAAAGACAACATTCAATTCGATGGCATGAGTCGAGTGTCTCACGTCACAGACGCCACCGATTGGCGCGTTGAATATCCATTCGTTGTTTTGTGTCCTGACACCGAAGTCGAAATGGCTTCATTGGTCAAAGCTTGTATCGAATTGGGTTTAACCATTGTTCCCCGTGGCGGTGGCACAGGATACACGGGTGGCGCAATTCCACTCACTTGGAAAAGCGCAGTCATCAATACTGAAAAGCTGGAAGCCATGACCGAAGTCGAAATGGTGAGTTTGCCAGGACTTGATCACGACGTGCCTACCATTTGGACCGAAGCGGGTGTGGTCACGCAACGTGTTGCAGACGCGGCAGAGCGAGCAGGTTTTGTATTTGCAGTCGACCCCACATCGGCAGAAGCTTCTTGCATCGGCGGCAATATTGCCATGAATGCAGGTGGCAAAAAAGCAGTTTTATGGGGAACGGCACTTGATAACCTCGCCAGTTGGCGCATGGTTACACCCGACGCGCAATGGCTCGAAGTCGTTCGCGTGGGTCATAACTTGGGCAAAATTCATGATGCACCCATGGCCAGTTTTGATTTGCATTATTTTCAAGCCGACGGAAAAACACCCATTCGCACCGAGCGATTAGACATACCAGGCCCATCGTTTAGAAAAACAGGTTTGGGCAAAGACGTCACCGACAAATTTTTAAGCGGATTGCCGGGCATTCAAAAAGAAGGATGTGATGGATTGATCACCAGCGCGCGTTGGATCGTGCATCGCATGCCGCAACACACACGCACGGTTTGTCTCGAATTTTTTGGACATGCACGTGACGCGGTTCCAAGCATTGTTGAAATCAAAGACTTTATGTTTGATCAAGCGAAAAGCACAAGCACCTTGCTTGCAGGCCTCGAACATTTGGACGATCGCTACCTCAAAGCTGTGGGCTACACCACCAAATCCAAACGCGGCGGTTTGCCGCGAATGGTATTGATTGGAGACATTGCAGGCGACCATGCAGACGCAGTTGCAAATGCTACATCGCATGTGGTTCGTATAGCCAATTCACGCAGTGGCGAAGGATTCATTGCGGTCAATGCCGATGCACGCAAAAAATTCTGGCTTGATCGCAAACGAACAGCGGCCATCAGTCGTCACACCAACGCATTCAAAATCAATGAAGACGTCGTGATTCCATTGCCAAAAATGGCGCAGTACACGGACGGAATTGATCGCATCAATATTGAATTGTCATTGCGAAACAAAATTCAATTGTGCGACGCGCTCGATCAATTTTTAAAAAACGGACATTTGCCTTTGGGTAAAAGCGATGATTCGGGTGAAATTGCTTCGCCAGAGTTGTTGCAAGAGCGCGTGGATCAAGCTGTCGAAATCATTTCGCAAGTTAAATTGCAGTGGCAAAATTGGTTAAACCAAGTCGATGCTTTGTTCGATCAACTGCAAGAGCGAACATTGCGTCCAAGTTGGAAAACACAAATATTGGCACAATTGCAAAATATTTTTGGTGGTGCGGCATTCAACCCAATTCTTAAAGAATGCATTGCCGTGCATCAACGCATTCTCAAAGGTCGCGTTTGGATTGCACTTCATATGCACGCAGGTGATGGAAATGTGCACACCAACATTCCCGTCAATAGCGACGACTACGCCATGTTGCAATTGGCGCACGAGTCGGTGGCGCGCATCATGAAATTGGCCAGGTCCTTAGACGGTGTGATTTCTGGCGAGCATGGCATTGGTATCACCAAACTCGAATTCATGACCGACGAAGAACTCCAACCCTTTGCTGATTACAAATCACGCGTCGACCCCAATGGCCACTTCAACCAAGGCAAATTGCTGCGACCCAAAAAATCAGATTCCGCAGAACTGCGTGGCGCCGATTTAAGCCAAGCCTATACTCCGAGTTTTGGTTTGATGGGACACGAGTCCCTCATCATGCAACAATCCGATATTGGTGCAATTGCAGACTCCATCAAAGATTGTTTACGTTGCGGTAAATGCAAGCCCGTGTGCGCCACGCACGTTCCAAGGGCCAATTTGTTTTATAGTCCGCGCAACAAAATATTAGCCACCTCTTTATTGGTCGAGGCTTTTTTGTACGAAGAGCAAACCAGACGTGGCGTCTCCATAAAACATTGGCAAGAATTTGAAGACGTTGCCGATCACTGCACGGTTTGTCACAAGTGCGAATCTCCGTGCCCTGTCAAAATTGATTTTGGTGACGTCACCATGCACATGCGCAACTTATTGCGCAAGATGGGCAAAAAAACTTTTAGACCCGGTAATGCGGTGGCGATGTTGTTCCTTAATGCCACCAATCCCCAAACCATTAAGTTCATGCGCACAATCATGGTCGATGTGGGTTTTAAAGTGCAGCGTTGGGCCAATGATGTGTTGCGACAATTCACGCGCCCTCAAACACAATCACCCCCATCCACCATTGGCACGGCGCCCATCAAAGCACAAATCATTCACTTTGTGAATAAGAAAATGCCAGCGGGCTTGCCCAACAAAACCGCCCGTGCATTGCTCGATATCGAAGACTCCGATTACGTGCCTATAATTCGCAACCCGCAAACAACCACAACAGACTCCGAATCGGTGTTTTATTTTCCAGGTTGTGGCTCTGAGCGATTGTTCAGTCAAGTCGGTTTGGCTACTCAGGCCATGCTTTGGCATGCAGGTGTGCAAACTGTTTTGCCCCCAGGGTATTTGTGTTGCGGTTATCCGCAACGCGGTTCGGGTCAACAAGACAAGGCCGACAAAATCATCACCGATAACCGAGTGCTGTTTCATCGCGTGGCCAATACGCTCAATTATTTAGATATCAAAACAGTGGTGGTGAGTTGCGGTACGTGTTTCGATCAATTGCAAGGCTACAAGTTTGAAGATATTTTTCCAGGATGTCGCATCGTTGATATTCATGAATACTTGCTTGAAAAAGGCATCACACTCAATGCTGAGCAGGCGGGCAGTTATCTGTATCACGACCCATGTCACAGTCCCATGAAACAACAAGACCCTATGAAAACTGTCAAGGCCTTGGTGGGCGATCAAGTTCTCAAAAGCGAACGTTGTTGTGGAGAGTCCGGCACTTTGGGCGTCACGCGCCCCGACATCGCCACTCAAATTCGTTTTCGCAAAGAAGAAGAGTTAAAGAAAAACGAAATATCACTGCAACAGATGTCGGGGGATGCATCACCAAGCAAAGTCAAAATCCTCACCAGCTGCCCCAGTTGTTTGCAAGGGCTTTCACGCTATGGCAATGATTTACAAAACGGATTGTTAGAGGCTGATTACATCGTCGTCGAAATGGCCAAACATATATTAGGCGAGCAATGGCTGCCTAATTACGTCAAGGCCGCAAACAATGGTGGCATTGAGCGCGTTTTGGTTTAACAGAAAGAAAACTATGGCAGGCCTCAGCACAACCACTCCTACACCCACCGATATCACGGTTCACAGCCAGTCCAAAATTCTGGAGGTAAGTTTTTCGAATGGCGAAAACTATCGAATCCCATTTGAATTGATGCGTGTTTACAGTCCTTCTGCAGAAGTTCAAGGCCACGGCCCAGGACAAGAAGTTTTGCAAACAGGCAAGCGTGAAGTTCAACTTGTTGATCTGGCATCGGTTGGCAACTACGCGGTTCAACCCACATTTAGCGATGGTCACGACAGCGGAATTTTTTCTTGGGACTACTTGTATTTTTTGGGCTCACAACAAGATCAGTTGTGGGACGACTATCAAAAGCGTTTGCATAAAGCAGGTGTTCAACGCGATGACCCAATGATCACTGCCAGCGGTCCTTCTTGCTCAAGCCACTAAAGGTTGAAATGGCAGATACCCATTTCGGATTTCAAACCGTCGACGAACAAGACAAGGCGCGCCGTGTGCGCGGTGTCTTTGACGCAGTCGCGCCTAAATACGATGTGATGAATGACTTGATGTCGTTGGGTTTGCATCGAGCGTGGAAAGCGTATACGGTGATGGTGGCCGATGTGCGACTCGGTCATTATGTGTTGGATATCGCAGGCGGAACAGGTGATTTATCACTTGCATTTGCTAGCAAGGTGGGGCCAATGGGTCGGGTGGTACATACCGATATCAATGGCGAAATGCTCAAAACAGGGCGCGATCGATTGATCGATGCTGGTGTGATGCTCCCCACTATGGTTTGCGACGCCGAACAACTTCCATTTGAAAGCAATTCTTTCGATCGAGCCACTGTGGCCTTTGGATTGCGCAACATGACTCATAAAGATGCAGCCTTAAAAGAAATGTCTCGCGTTCTCAAGCCTAGTGGAAAACTCTTAGTGCTCGAATTCTCTAAGGTTATAAAACCCCTACAGTCAACATACGATTGGTATTCCTTTAATATTCTTCCAAAACTTGGCAAATGGGTTGCGGGCGATGAGGGTCCTTATCGCTATTTGGCCGAATCGATTCGGATGCACCCATCTCAAGAAGAGCTCAAAAACCTCATGCTTGACAATAGATTTCAACATGTAGATATTCACAACCTTGCACTTGGCGTTGTGGCTTTACATGTCGGCATCAAGTGCTAAATTTTTTGTTCATATTGCTATTGGAGGCTCATCGATGAAAATCGTTCATTATTTATTAGTTCTTGTTTTGGCTTTTACAAGTATTCATGCACAAGCGGCCAAGCGTTTAGGCGGTGGCGGATCCTCGGGTCAGCAATCACACAACGTCACGCAACGCGATGCGGGGCATGCCAATAAAGCACCTACACAACCTAATGCCACGCCCAAAGCAGCACCTCAACCCGCCGCACAACCCCAACGCAGACCATGGGGCGCCATGTTGGGCGGCCTTGCAGCTGGCCTAGGCTTGGCATGGTTGGCAAATTCCATGGGCTTTGGTGCAGAATTTGGGCAATTCTTAATGTTCGGACTCATTGCATTGGTCATCATGATGGTGATTGGTTACTTCATGCGTCGCCGTCAATCTCAGCAACCATCAAGCCCCTATGCATTTGAAGGGGCAGGCTCTCCACACAACCCAAGCACGCCATCACAATACAACCCCAAAAATGTGGGTAACGACGCATCGGCCAGACCATGGGAAAGCGCCAACACATCGTTCGATTCGTCTGAGCCGCCCACACGCGCTAATGCGCGCATTGGGTCCTCATTAATGGGTGGAAGTCAAAATTGGTTCATTCCTGCAGATTTTGACGTGCAAGGATTTGTTGAAAACGCAAAAAAGAATTTTGTAACTCTACAAGATGCATGGGATCGCTCTGATATTCAAAGTTTGCGCGCGATGATGACCGACGCTATGCTTCAAGAAATTCAAACCCAACTCAACGATCGCGAAAAAATTGCCATAGGTCCTCATAAAACCGAGGTTGTCATGCTTGAAGCCCAACTATTAGGCATTGAAGACTTGGGCACAGGTTATATGGCCAGCATTGAGTTCTCTGGTCTGATTCGCGAAGACCCCTCTGCTGGTCCAAGCCCAGACCCTGCGCAGAATCGGTCAAAATCGGGGGATTATGAATAACGAGTCCCCCTTCTCACTTTTTGCCAGCGATCTCAAAAACATTGCGATGGATATTCGGCCACCTGAATGCTTGATCAAAGACATTCAAGACAAACTTGTTCTCTTTCTCAATCATGTGTTGATACAAGAGCCTTTGGCTACCGAAAGAATGAAGCGCCACGGCAATGCGTGCGTGCATCTCAAATGGCGTCATCTCACTTGGTGTTTAAAGTTCACACCTGCAGGCCTTCTCAATACGGTTGATCCTACAATAACGCCCGACTTGCGTATAGAACTTGCTGATGAATCGCCATTGGCCGTTTTAGAAAAAATCGTTCAAGGTCAAAAACCATCCATACAAATTGTAGGCGACGTGATGCTTGCAGCAGAAGTCAATTGGTTGATCGATCATGTTCGATGGGATGTTGAAGAAGATTTGTCGCGTTTATTTGGAGATGCTGTTGCACATCAAATTTTTTCAACATCACAACGTATCGTTGTAGCGCTCAGACAATTTGTTTCAAGTCGTTTTACAAAAAATGCGGCAGGTTCCTCCGTATGACGCGCATCTACCGAAGCATTTTTATTTTGTGGATTGTTTTTCGATTTGGATTGGATCAACTCGTTCTCTCCAACTTCAAGCAGCCCTGGCTCGTGCAATTTGCTAGCATTCTAAAATTTGGACGCAATCTTTCTGCACCGCGTGGTGAGCGATTGAGGCAAGCTTTAGAGCATCTCGGCCCCATATTCGTCAAGTTTGGACAAGTGCTAAGCACTCGCCGTGATTTATTACCATCAGATATTGCAGACGAACTTGCCAAGTTGCAAGATCGTGTCCCACCTTTTGCTTCAGACATTGCAGTAGCTAGCATTGAAAAATCTTTTGGTCGATCGGTTGAAGATATTTTTGTGAGTTTCGAAAGAATGCCAGTGGCCAGTGCATCAATTGCGCAAGTTCATTTTGCGGTTCTCAAAACAAGCGATGGACGTCAACGCGAGGTCGCAGTCAAAGTACTCAGACCAGGCATGCTCAAGGTCATCGATAAAGACTTGAGCTTGATGCGAATGATGGCTACATGGCTTGAGCGTTTATCTGCCGATGGAAAACGACTCAAACCACGCGAGGTGGTCGCCGAGTTTGACAAATATTTGCACGATGAACTTGACTTGGTTCGTGAGGCCGCGAATGCCGCTCAACTCAGGCGAAACATGGCGGGTCTCGACTTGGTACTCATTCCCGAGATGTATTGGGATTATTGCCACACTGATGTGATTGTCATGGAACGCATGAATGGCATCCCCATCAGTCACACCGATGAGCTCAAATCTGCAGGCGTTAACATCCCTAAATTAGCGCGTGATGGCGTGACTATTTTTTTTACGCAAGTCTTTAGAGACGGTTTTTTTCATGCAGATATGCATCCAGGCAACATTCAAGTCAGTGTTGATCCGCAAACATTTGGTCGTTATGTTTCTTTAGACTTTGGCATTGTGGGCACGCTCACCGAATTTGATAAAGAATATTTGGCGCAAAACTTCACCGCTTTTTTTAGACGCGATTACAAGCGTGTGGCGCAATTGCATGTTGAATCAGGATGGGTTCCTCCTCAAACGCGCGTTGACGAATTAGAGTCTGCAATACGCGCTGTGTGCGAGCCCTATTTCGATCGGCCACTTAAGGAAATTTCTTTGGGGATGGTGTTGATGCGCTTGTTTCAAACATCGAGACGCTTTCATGTTGAAATTCAACCGCAATTGGTATTGCTTCAAAAAACATTGCTCAATATAGAGGGATTGGGTCGTCAATTGGATCCCGATCTCGACTTGTGGAGCACGGCTAAACCGTTTTTAGAAAAATGGATGATGGAACAAGTGGGCCCCAAAAAACTTTGGGAGCAAATCAAATCAGAAGCGCCGCAATATGCCAAACTCATTCCTCAAATTCCACGCTTGTTGCACGACTATTTAAAAAATAAAGATCACCATCAACCGCAATTGCAAACACTCATCTCTGAGCAACGCAAAACACAAGCTATGCTTATTCGCATGATTTGGATGGGTGCAGGATTTGTGTTGGGCCTCATGGCCATGCAAATTTTTTCTTAAGATTTTTACTTCAGGAGTTCAACGTGCTTCTAACCCTTGTCGTTATTTATTTGTTGGTCACCATTGCGATTGGATTGATTGCTGCACGACGCGTCAAAAACAGTTCTGACTTTGCAATTGCAGGGCGACATTTACCACTGGCCATGATTGTGACGACCACATTTGCCACTTGGTTTGGCTCTGAAACTGTGTTGGGTATCCCCGCCAAATTTGTTAACAGCGGATTGGGTGGTGTGATTGAAGACCCATTTGGCGCAGGTTGTTGTTTGATATTGGTGGGTTCTTTTTTTGCGGCCAAACTCTACAAAATGTCGCTACTCACTATTAGTGATTACTACCGTGAACGTTACGGCTCAAAAGTTGAAATCATTTGTTCATTGATGATTATGGTGAGTTACTTGGGGTGGGTCTCTGCTCAAGTCACTGCACTTGGTTTGGTGTTTAATGTTTTGTCGGGCGGCGTCATCACCACGTCTTGGGGAATGCTCATTGGAGTCATTTCTATATTGGCTTACACCTTATTTGGCGGCATGTGGTCGGTGGCTGTCACCGATTTCATTCAAATGATTATTTTGGTGGTGGGCTTAAGCATCTTGGCCGTTTTTGCGGCTGATTTGGCGGGTGGCGCAGACAAAGTTGTCGCATTGGCCATCAGTAAAGATATGTTTAATTTTTGGCCTGAGCCCAATCTCAAAGATATTTTATTTTTTGTAGCTGCGGCCATCACTATTATGTTTGGCTCGATTCCTCAACAAGACGTCTTTCAACGCGTGATGTCTGCTAATACAGAAAAAGCGGCTACGCATGGCCCCGTCATCGGCGGAATTTGCTATATCTTGTTTGCCTTTGTGCCTATGTTTTTGGTTGTGAGTGCATTGATCATCATGCCTGAAAAAGCACAGTCACTAATTTCTGAAGATCCTCAAAAAGTATTGCCTACATTGGTCATTGAGCACATGCCATTTGTGATGCAGGTTTTATTTTTTGGTGCGCTTTTGTCAGCGATTAAATCATGTGCATCCGCTACATTGCTCGCGCCCAGTGTGACCTTTACTGAAAATATTTGGCGCCACCTCAGGCCATTTCAAAACGACAAGCAAGAACTCAAAGCCATGCGCATCACCGTTTTGGTATTCAGTGCAATTGTCCTCACATACGCCATCTTGATGCAAGGAACGCCCATTTACGAAATGGTCTCTGGTGCCTATCAAGTCACCTTGGTTGGGGCATTTATTCCGCTGGTCTTTGGCTTGTATTGGTCGCGCGCAACCACCCAAGGGGCGTTGCTCTCTATTATTTTTGGACTTCTGGCTTGGTTGATTTGCGTCATGACGCCCATCGGCGAGGAGTTTCCTGCGCAAATTGCAGGTATTTTGGCTGGGCTCGTCGCGATGCTGGGCGGATCTTTCTCCCCACAGTTGATTCAAAACCGTCACGAGGCGCATTACCGTTTGGCTGGGGGCTCGAGTTAATTTATCCCCCCTAGACTTGAAATAAGCCTGCCGGCCTATAATTGTTAGTTTTCTGTGCCTCAAGCCAGGTTTGCGCTTGATGGCTTTTTTCGGTTCTTTTTTTCATTCCATCGCCATGCCAATTTACGCTTACAAATGCGGGTCCTGTGGCCATGCTAAAGACGTCTTGCAAAAAATGTCCGACGATCCGCTCACCGATTGTCCCGCTTGTGGTCAATCTGCTTTTTCCAAACAACTGACAGCCCCTGGTTTTCAACTCAAAGGAACGGGTTGGTACGCAACCGATTTCAAATCAGGCGGAAATGCTGCAACTGCAACGGCCACTGATGACACACCCGCAACATCTGATGCATCCACTGCAACCCCCGCTTCCAGCGATGGCACTTCGTCTACTGCCTCAACAACTACAACAACCCCAACTACTACAGCAACAAACAGTGCCAGTGGTAGTTGCGGCACATCTTGCGCCGGTCACTAATTTTATCTTATTTATTTTATGCATATTAAAAAATATATATTGGCTGGACTATTGGTGTGGATGCCATTGGCCATCACCTTGTCGGTTCTCACATGGCTGATTGGTGCTATGGATTCCATACTGGCCAGTTTGCTACACGCCTTATCAAACATAGTCCCCGATCAATCTCAAAACTTGCTTTATCAGTTGGCACAAATTCATGGCTTGGGCGTTTTATTGGTATTTTTAGCGTTGGTACTGACGGGTGCTTTGGTCTCCAATGTGGCGGGTCGATGGTTGGTGCGGCAATGGGACAAAATTTTTGCCAACATACCCATCGTCAAATCCATCTACAACAGCGTCAAAAAAGTTTCAGATACGCTTTTTTCAAGCAACGGCAATGCATTTCGAAAAGCGGTGTTGGTGCAATATCCGCGTGTAGGTTCTTGGACCATTGGGTTTCAAACAGGAACGCCTCAAGGTGAAGTTGTCGATCATCTTCCAGGTGAATACATGAGCATTTATGTGCCAACCACACCCAACCCCACCAGCGGATTTTTTCTTCTCATGCCTTGTGCAGATGTCATCGAACTAAAGATGTCTGTGGACGAAGCGCTCACCTATGTCATTTCTATGGGTGCTGTGCCCCCCGATACTGTCAAAACTCCCAACTCCATTTCTTCATAACTTTATTTGAGACTCTCATGCCGATGCGAAGCCATTATTGCGGTCTAGTGACCGAAGCCCTCACAGGTCAATCTGTTTCTTTATGCGGATGGGTCAACCGTCGACGCGATCACGGTGGCGTGATCTTCATCGATTTACGCGATCGCGAAGGATCAGTGCAAATTGTTTGTGACCCCGATCGAGCCGACATGTTCAAAGTGGCCGAAGACCTGCGCAATGAATTTTGTGTGCAAGTCAAAGGACTCGTTCGTGCAAGACCTGAAGGCACCACCAACGACAATCTCACCAGTGGCAAGATCGAAGTACTGTGTCACGAATTGATCGTGCTCAATCCGTCTGTCACACCGCCTTTCCAAATTGACGATGAAAATTTATCCGAAACCACACGCTTAACGCATCGTGTTTTGGATTTGCGCAGACCTTACATGCAAAAAAATCTCATGCTGCGTTATCGCGTAGCCATGGAAGTGCGCAAATTTTTAGACACCAATGGATTCATTGATATCGAAACGCCCATGCTCACCAAGAGCACGCCCGAAGGCGCGCGCGATTACTTGGTCCCCAGTCGTGTTCATGACGGACAATTTTTCGCATTACCGCAATCGCCTCAGTTGTTTAAGCAGTTGCTCATGGTGGCAGGTTTTGATCGTTACTACCAAATCACCAAATGTTTTCGTGACGAAGATTTAAGAGCCGATAGACAACCCGAGTTTACACAAATTGATATTGAAACTTCTTTCCTTAAAGAAGAAGACATCAGAGCTTTGTTTCAAGACATGATCAAAGGTGTTTTCAAAACAGCATTGCAAGTAGAGTTAGGCGATTTTCCAGTGATGGCTTACAGCGAAGCCATGCATCGTTTTGGCTCAGACAAACCTGACCTGCGAGTCAAACTCGAATTCACAGAACTCACCGATATCATGGGCGACGTCGATTTCAAGGTATTTAGCGGCCCTGCTACAACCCCTGGTGGTCGCGTAGTGGCATTGCGCATTCCAGGTGGCGCCGATATGAGTCGCGGCGAAATCGATTCATATACCGAGTTCGTCAAAATTTATGGCGCCAAAGGTTTGGCTTGGATCAAGGTCAATGACGTCACAAAAGGACGCGACGGTTTGCAGTCGCCCATTGTCAAAAATATCCATGATAAAGCCATTGCGCAAGTGTTGTCTCGCACGCAAGCCCAAAACGGCGATTTGATTTTCTTTGGCGCAGACAAGGCCAAAATTGTGAACGACGCCATTGGTGGATTGCGTTTAAAAATTGGACACAGCGATTTTGCCAAGAAGAAAAATTTGTTCGAAGATCGATGGGCGCCGTTGTGGGTGGTTGATTTCCCCATGTTTGAATTTGACGAAGAAGCACAACGCTATACAGCCGTTCATCATCCCTTTACAGCACCCAAAGATGGTCATGAAGATTGGATGGTTACCGCACCCGAAAAATGCATCGCCAAAGGCTATGACATGGTGCTCAATGGTTGGGAAATTGGCGGCGGCTCAGTGCGTATACATCGCGCCGATGTTCAACAAAAAGTGTTTGATGCACTCAAAATCACACCCGAAGAGGCTCAGCTCAAATTTGGATTTTTACTCGACGCATTGCAATACGGCGCGCCTCCACACGGCGGCATTGCATTCGGTTTAGATCGCGTCATCACCTTGATGACAGGCGCAGATTCCATTCGCGACGTCATTGCATTTCCAAAAACGCAACGCGCGCAATGCTTGCTCACTCAAGCACCTAGTCCTGTTGATGAAAAACAATTGCGCGAACTGCATATTCGATTGAGAAACCTAGACGCAGTCAAAGCCAGTTAATTCTGATTACGCATTAACCCTCTGCAATCGTTGCCTGTATCAGACGGTTTTTCTATGCTTGTCCTTTTGTGGGCATTGCTTTATTCATTTCAAGAGGTTGTACTTTTGATTCGTAACAATGCAGATATGTCATCCAATGATTCAGGTACACGGGCGGTGATCATCATGGTCAAAC
>RFYV01000035.1 GCA_009921265.1 Betaproteobacteria bacterium
CTCAACGACCAAGGCTTTGTCTTAATGTCTCTGCCCAATGCCAGCCACCTGACGGTGGTGGCCAGTTTGATGGCGGGGCGTTTTCCGTATCAAAGCAAAGGCTTGTTTGTTTTGGGTTTATCGATTGACAAAGAAGCGCAATTGGCCAAATCTTATTTGCAAAAAAAGAACTACACATTTGCATCGACTTGGGCGAGTCCGCAAGTGCTGCAAAAAATTAAAAAACCAAATGGATTGCCTGTGACTCTGGTTTATGGACGCGACGGCAAATTGTTACAAGCTGAAAAAGGACAAATGTTTGCAGAAGATATTTCTGCTATCAGTAGTTGGCTTTGATCGCGCAATCAATTGGTTTTGCGCAGCGTTGGTAAACCCACACCATTGGCTTCAAAACCACCGTCCACTGCCAAAACTTGTCCATTGATAAAACTCGCATCGGTGCTGCATAAAAATCCAACCGCTTGCGCAATTTCTTCAGTGGTTCCATAACGATTGAGTGGAATCGTATCGTAGTAATCCGATCGAATTGCAACCGAATGAACCAACTTGGCCATCTCAGTATCCACAGGCCCTGGTGCCACCACATTCACGCGTATACCTACATTGCCAAGCTCAACAGCTTGTTGTTTGGTAAGGTGTATCAATGCGGCTTTGCTGGTGCCATACGCCACACGCAAAGTACTCGCACGCAATCCAGAAATCGATGCGATATTTACAATGCTGCCACCGCCTGTTTTGAGCATCACTGGTGCGCACGCTTGCGTGCACAAAAATGCGCCTTCTAAATTGGTGCTCAAGACATAACGCCATTCTTCAAATGTGGTTTGCAAAATAGGTTTAAAAACAGCCACACCCGCGTTATTAACCCAAGCATCGATACGACCAAAATATTTTTCGATGGTGTCGACCGCCTGATTGACTTGCTGCGGTTGAGAAACGTCGGTGTGCAAGGCTAAAAATAATTTTGAGTCAGAATAATTTTGCGCTGTTTGTAACAATGTTTTTTTATCCACATCCAAAATAGCGACACGGTAATTTTTATTTAAAAACCATTGCGCAATGGCCAAGCCTATACCGCGCGCGCCACCCGTGACAACTGCGACGGGAGAAGATATATTTGAATTCATGATCAGTACTTTTCAAAGAAAAAATCAACAATACGTGAAATTTGACCCTGCATCATTTCACGTCCACGGATCACTTGACAGCCACTGGCCAATGCAAGTTTTAGCAAGGGTGTATTTTCGGGTTTCACAATAATTTCAAACACAGACAAACTGGATGGCAACTGTTGCACGTCAATGGGCATGCGTGTGTCTTCAAGCATACCCACAGGTGTTGCATTGATGAGCACATCCATTCCTTCAACAATCGGCGCGCCCACGCTCATGTGCATCGCTGGTGAAATATTTTGAATAATCGCTTTCATGCGCTGGTATCTGGCAGCGTCTAAATCAAAAATTCGCATCGATTGAGGATGCTCTGCCGCGACGGCTGCCGCAATGGCGGAGCCCGCACCGCCCAACCCCATCATCATGATGCGCTGACCTTTGAGTGGAATATTTTTTCTTCTAAACGATTCCACGCATCCCATACCATCGAACATTTCGCCCAGCCATTGGCCATTGGATTTTTTGACTAAGGTGTTGATGACACCCAATGCTTGGGCTTGTGGACCCAGTTGTTGTGCATATTGGATAGCACGTGCTTTAAAAGGTACAGTGAAAATTAAACCATCCAAATTTTGCAAACGCAAAATCTCAGGCATGGTTCTTTCAAAATCAGCTTGCGCAATATGCAATGGAATCAAAATCGCGTGATATCCACGCTTTTGCATTTCATAGGTCACCATCTCTGGCGATTTCACTTGAACAATGGGGTCGCCCACAATGCCAAATAATCGGGTTTTACCATCAACAAAACTCACCTCATCCATTGCACTCTCCCAAAGGTAGAGACCCTAACAGTTAGTCAACACCGTGAACAGCCAAGAATTGTTTCATTCTCAACATCGATTGTTCGGGGTGATGAAACAAATGCGCTTGATCGGCCAATTGAAACAGTTGACACAGATGCGGTACTGAGCGCGCGCCTTGCTGACCTCCCACCATTGAAAAATGCGATTGATGTCCGTTAAGCCATGCCATAAACACAACGCCTGTTTTATAAAATCGTGTGGGTGCTTGAAATATATGACGTGACAATGCGATAGTGGGCAATAACGTGGCGTGAAAATCTTTGACATGCCCTTGTGACAATTGACCCAAGGCTCGACTGGCCAATGGCGCAATCGCATCAAAAATACCCAACAAAGCATCACTGTGCTGATGCATGGTCTCATCCCCCACACCATCGCCTGCAATCAATTGGGGGTAATTAAAATCATCGCCCGTGTACATGCGAACACCTTTTGGCAAACGCCTGCGCATGGCAATTTCTTTTTCGTGATCGAGCAATGAAATTTTGATGCCATCAACTTTACTGGCATGCGCTTGAATGATGTCCAAAGCAGTTTGCGTTGCAAGATCAATATCCGAATGGCCCCAATAGCCCTTGAGCGCAGGATCAAACATGTCGCCAAGCCAATGCAAAACTACAGGTTTCTTGGATTGACTCAAAATTCGGTCATAAACTTTTTCATAATCCGCAGGGCTTTTGGCAATATGCGCCAACGCGCGACTGGCCATGATAATGAGGCGACCGCCTAGTTTTTCAATCGCAAGCATCTGCTCTTCGTAGGAGCGAATCACGTCATCGATACTTTTGACTTCGGTAATTTGCAGATGATCGGTGCCACAACCACTGGCCAGTAATGCATTGGGGAAATCTTTTGAAGCATCGATGCTTTTGCGAATCAATTCCAACGATGTGGGCCAATCGAGTCCCATACCGCGCTGTGCCGTGTCCATAGCTTCTGCTACGCCCAAACCTAATGACCACAGATAACGTCTGTACTCAATACTTGCATCCCAATCAATCGAAGACTCGATCCAAGGATGCTTTGAGGCCAATGGATTGCTCACCACGTGTGCAGCAGAATAGGCAATGCGATTAAATGGCACAGCCTTTGGCATCACCAAGGGCTCTTGAGTTGTCAATGCGTATACAAAGACTTTTTGATTTTTATTAACAAGTGAAATATTCATTTTTGAACCGAAGATGGGCATTGCCCCAATGCATACATCGCAGAAAAATCAGGCTCGACTGCACTGGCAAATCCTACGCAGGCCAAAGAGCCAATTTGCATCTGACCATTTTGAATATGCAAACGAACAGCACCGTGCGTGTTTTCATACAAATCAGCGTGCTCTTTTAAAAATTGAGATTGTTCGATCTTGGGACGCGACGCCAACCCGTTGACATAGTGATGTCCATTGCGTTCAACGTGCTTCACACCAATCAGATTAACCAAAGCTAAATCTTGTTGAACAGAAATGCCCGCTTGAACGGTTAAATCTTCTGCTGACATAAAGTATTGCATTTGTTTTTGCTCTTGATTCCATTGCGAGCAACGCGATGCATTTAAAATTGATTTGTAAACCCCTTTGCAAGTTTTGCTTGATATGCCTGCATAACCTTTTTCTTTGGCCAATACAAAGGCATCTAAGGTTCCATCGGATTCATCAATGATGACAGGAAGACCAAGCGGGCGTGTTTTTAGATCAACGTCGAGTGCATGATGACGGGCAATCGGTTGCTCAATAAACAAAATACTTTGCATCATTTGCTTTAAAGCAGGAGTCTCACGCATTTTTCCAAGCAAGACTTCGAGTTCTTGTGCGCTCTGGTATTGCTCATTACCGTCTAAGGATGCCTGATAGCCGTTAGGGATGCGTTCTAACACGCGCGCAATCGCCGTTAGTCGATCGATATCTTTATCGATTTGTCCCGACACTTTGAGTTTGTAATATCGATGTCCATAGTGCGCCACCACTTGCTCTAAGGTTTCGGGCAAACCATCGTTCACTACTTCTATAACATCAGACGTTGTGATTGCATCAACCAGCCCAACCGTATGACGCGCATGAATCGATTGAGCAGGCTTACATTGCGATAAAAAATGTTCCCAATCGATGTCTTGAAACTGCGAATGTTCTTCACTGATACCTGCAAGATTGCTTTGCATCACTTGATAAAAAGATTTTTGTTCGTGCTTGCATAAGGCATCGATCAATGCACGATCAATTAAAGCAGGACCATAACTGGCGAGCAAGGGGTTGTAGCCCCGCTTGTCACAAAATGCCAGATTCGCATCATGGTGCCTTGCAAAATGTGAAAACGCGCTTGCGGGTGTTGAGTCACCCAAATAGGATTCGCGCGCAATGCGCAACACATCGCGCTCTTGTTCAAAATTATCCTGATCGCTCAGTGCGGTATTTTTGTCAAACCATTTGGGCACCACCATCTCAGCCGATGTACCCCACGCATATGCTCCATTGGCAAATTCAATGCGTACACGCACAAAGGCTTGAAAACATTGATGCAATGTGACAACGCCAAATCGAAACGGCATGCGCAACACAACAGGAATTTCATGCAATTCGATTTCTGAAACTTTAAAAGCGGGTGCAGTCGTACTCATACTTACAGGGTCTCCAAAATACCGCGAACGTATCCAATGGCGTGCGACGCGCACGTTGGACCATCTGGAACATAAACAAAAGGCTCCATCGCAACAAAACCCGTGTATTGATTTTTTTTCAAGGCCTGAAGAATGGGCGCAAATTGCATATCGCCTTGCCCAGGGCCTTTTCGATTGGGGTCATTGAGCTGAACATGCGCTATATCACCAGTGGGCATGTATTGGTCAATCAATGATGCAATCGATTGGCTTTCGGCTAAGCCCGCAGAACTGGTGTCGAGCATGGTCTTGAGAAAAGGCGAATTGATTTTTTTTAATATAGAAACTGCTTGGGACAAGGTATTGATGATGGGTGTTTGATCCGCCGATAAGGGCTCGATGCAATAAGTCACATTCATCCTTGCCGCATGCACGGCCACACTTGCAAAAAAATCAGTAGCACGTTCAAGCGCATCAGCATGCGTTTGTCCATCTGCAATTGAACGTTGCTGCGGAGACCCATGTACCAAATAAGTGCCGCCACACGCATGGCAAATTTCACATAAGTGCGCTGCAAAATTTTTAGTATTCAGTGAAATCGCTTTGTCACAACTTGTAATAGAAAGTCCCGTTGGCTTGACCAGCAACCAATGTAAACCCGTAATCACCAAGCCCTCGTTGTTGGCTATTTGCTTGAATGCTTTGGCCTGCGCAACCGTAATGTCTTGAGGGGCATCGCTCACCGTAAAAGGCGCAAGTTCCAACCCCTCATAGCCCATGGCTCTCGCCATTTGACATTGCACCTCAAACGAGAGGGGCGACAAAACTTCATTACACAGTGCCAGTTTCACGCATCACCTTTTTTAAATAAATTTTGTACAGCAGGAATGCGATACAACAAAATCAAAACGATGGAGACAAACATGAATCCAGCGATAGGACGCGAAATGAAAGGCAACAAATCACCGTCGGACAAAACCAAACCGCGCCTGAAACTTTTTTCCATCAAATCACCCAGCACAATTCCCAATACCAAGGGTGCAACAGGAAACTTATATTGCCTGAGCACATACCCCAATACACCAAATAACAACATGGTCCACACGTCAAACAAACGTGACGACAATGCATAGGTACCCACCACGCACAATACAAAAATCATCGGTACGATGATGGTGGTTGGCACCTTAAGTACTTGCACCAAGAGTTTGGTTAATATCAATCCATAAATAAAAATACCGATGGTTGCCAACATCATCATGGCCACAACGTCGTAAACAAACTGTGGCGATTCAATCATGATCATCGGACCTGGTTTAATTCCATGAATCAACATGGCAGCCATCAACACAGCTGCAGGCGCTGAACCTGGAATTTGCAGGGTCAAGACTGGAATGATGGCGCCTGGCACACATGCGTTGTCCCCTGTTTCGGCGGCCATCAAACCATCGATAGAACCTTTTCCAAATTTTTCTTTTTCTTTGCTCACTCGCTTGGCCGCCGCGTAGGATGACCATGCTGCGACGTCTTCGCCCACGCCTGGAACAATACCAATAAAGGTACCGATCACACCTGAGCGAATAATGGTTCTCCAATACTGAAACACGTCTTTGAGTCTTGGAATCACCGTATCAAATGGATTGATTTCGGGCACAGGTCTGCGCTCTTTCATGGCAACCAACACTTCTGCAAATCCAAATGCACCCACCAAGGCAGGCACCAAAGAGAAGCCACCCGCCAAATCTCTATAGTCAAACGAAAAACGCTCATAAGCATGGATGCCGTCTTGTCCTATCGTTGCAATGAATAAACCTGCAATACCGCAAATCCATCCTTTGAGAGGATCACCACCCGTGAGTGTGGCTGACACAATCACACCAAAAATTGCCAACCAAAAAAATTCATAAGCACCAAACTTCAGTGCTAAGTCACCGAGCAGTGGTGTAAACAATGCCAAGAAAAACATACCAATGAGCGTGCCCAGTACAGAACCCGTGGTTGCAATCCCCATGGCACGACCCGCATGACCTTGCCTCGCCAACGCATAGCCATCAAGACAACTTGCTGCAGATGCAGGTGTACCCGGAATGTTGAGCAAAATAGCGCTTCTGCTTCCGCCATAAATGGCACCGACATAGGTACAAATTAAAATCAATAGCGCTTGATTCGATGGCAGTTTGATGGTAAGCGTGGTCATCAACGCAACACCCATCGTTGCTGTAAGCCCTGGCAATGCACCAATCACAACACCTACCAAACAAGAACTGAGCGCATAAAAAATAGATTCAAACGTCATGAATGACGCAATCGAATGCCCGAAGGCGAAGAGTCCTTCAAACATTACGGCAACCTCACCAAAAAGATGTATTCAAAACAAAGCGAAACAACAGCGCTCCAAATTGCGCCATAAATCAAAGCTCTGGCCCATTGCCTCAAAGAGGAGCGACCCAATTCAATTTGACGCTCGCGATCAAGTATCCCGATAAAAACACTCACAAATAAAAACGTGACCAGCCAAAAAGGAAGACCCGTTCCAACCAAGCCCAAAGCGTAAAAAAGAGTAAGGCCAAAAACTCGAGCCATGTGCATCCCAATTTCACGATCGTGACTTGTTGATGCGGGCATCGCTGTTGTAAGGCCACCTTCACCGATGGCACGAACAGCCAACACTGCTCCTAAAAATGCAATGAGAGAGCCCAATAAGCCCGGCACCAAAGCTGGTATCTCATAGGGATTGATGTGCATGTGCTCCAGTCGATCCATGTTCCATGATCCTATTGCAATGGCACCGCCAAAAATAATCCATAACACCGAAGCATACAAATCGGCTCTTGGTGCGACTTCATCATCATTTTCAATTTCTACACTCATAACACTTCCTTAAAGCACCCATCTACCAAAAAGCAGATGGGTGACTTGTTGACATCAAACGAATTTACGGTTTTGCAATACCGACAGTATCAGGAGATACTTTTGTTTTGCCACCAGAATGCAACAACCATGCATTGGCTTGCACAGCAGGAAATGCGGCAGTTTGAGCTGCGTCCCCTGCGTGAGGTCCAAACAAGGCGCCGCGATTGGCCGCATATTTTTTGAGTGCTTCATTGTTTGCAATGTTGCTAGCCCAAATTTTTTCTATAGTAGCTGTGACTTCTGCAGGAACGCCTTTGGGTATAAAAATACCGAAGTAGTTTGCAGGCGCTTTAAAACCGGGCAAGCTTTTAGAAATAGGCTCAATGATTCCAAAGCCTTCAATTTCTAATGGCTGATCAGATACCGTTGCCAATGGACGTAAACGTTTGCCACGAATCATTTCGGCTTGTTCAACGGCTAACTGTGTGGTGAGATCAGTTTCACCAGAAACAGTGGATACAACAGCAGGATTGCCACCGTCGTAAGTCACGTGTCTGTATTTGACACCCGTGGCCGCAGCAATTGCCTCCATGGCATTGTGTCCACCCGATGTCACACCTGCAGTGGCTACTTTGAGGTCGGGCTTGGCCTTCATAGCATCAATCAATTGTTTGATGTTTTGATAGGAAGTGGATGGATTGACGCTGACCACAGGCACATTGGCGACGTTTAAAAACAAATGCCAATCTTTGATACCTGCATTGAGCATACCGAGTGATTGGTATGCGCCCAAATCTTGAGCGGCACCTGCTGTCCATGTATAACCATCGCGTGGCGCGTCCCATGCGTTTTTAGTTCCAATTGAACCCGACGCGCCAGGTTGATTGACCACCACAATTTTTTGGCCCAATACTTTTTCAATTTCAGCAGCCGTGATGCGCGTGACTTGATCGGTGGAACCACCTGCTGCCCAAGGCACAATCAAGTTGATTGGCTTGGTAGGCTTCCAAGTGGCTTGAGCAAAGCTAGCACCACTCAGAGTGATGGCCATTGCACCCGCAAATATTTGAATCAGTTTTCTTTTCTTCATCTTCAGTCTCCTTAAGTAAAAAAACACACACTAAAAAAATGACAGTGAATTTTGTCAATCACTATCCATCCAACCACCTTTGCAAATGTAACTTCACAAATGCGTCATCGCACAAATGCGGATAGGCTTGCTGCACACGTGTGATTTCTTCGCTTTGCCCTGCGCTCAATCCTTCAGCTGGATCTAAGCACCAAATACCTTCGAGCAATCCTTGTCGACGCAGCACTTCGTGGCAACCCGCAATGCAACCTGAAAAATCATGAGCTGCGTCAAAAAAAGCACTGTTGCAATCGGTTACTTGGGAATCCAATGCCAACAAATCTGGGTGTATATGCGTATTGTTAATGGCTTGATGACACTGAGTTAACAAATCAACCGCGCGCTCGGTCCACACACTCCAGTGTCCAAGCAAGCCGCCTTTGATGCGAATCTCGATACGCTCTTGACCGCGTTGAACCCAAAAAGGAGAAATCAAATCCAACACAATGTGATCGTCATTTCCTGTATATAGGGAGATGCGATTTTCAGCGTGTGCGGCAACCACACCATGAATCACATCCAATGTTTTGTATCGATTAAAAGGCGCCATCTTGATAGCAATGACTTGCTCGATGCGCGCGAAAGACTCCCAAAACGATTTGGATAAAACACGTCCACCCACTGCTGGTTGCAAATAAAAACCAATCAATGGAATTTCTTTGGCAACACGTTGACAGTGCTCAAGTAATTCGACCTCACTTGAAGATTTCATTGCCGCCAAACTCAGTAAACCTGCGTGATACCCCAAACCCTTTGCGATGTGCGCTTCCCTGATGGCTTGTTGTGTGGGGCCCACCAAACCTGCAATCATCACCAGCGGTTTTTTACCTTTTAAGGGCGTCCAGTCTTGCGCAGTTTGCATGGCGAGTTTTAAAACGGGCTCATACAAACCACAATCACGAATGGCAAACTGTGTGGAATGAACACCAACAGCCATACCGCCCGATCCAGCGTCTAAATAATATCGACTCAATGCGCGTTGACGTCGCACATCGAGTTGTCGATTGGCGTTGAGTGCCAATAGATGCGCAGGCACGACTACCCCCTGACACAACACAGACATCACATCGTTGGAGATCGAGGGCGCATCAATAATTGCCATCTCGCACCTCAAAGTGTGTGGGCTTATCCAATGAGCGTTGACCTTGCTTGGTCCACGCAGCTGTCCAATCGAGCATGGTGTTAAGTTGAATGGGCGGCTTGCCCATCAAACGATCGGCCAAGCTGCAATCAACCAACCATGCAGTGGGCGCTTCATCGCCCACAAAATTCACTTTTTTATTAAGTCTTTCGCCCAAACCCAAAGCTGCTTGACGAATCGAAATAATGGGGCCACTTAAATTAATTACGCGTGTCGGTGCATCGCAATGCAACAAGGATCGAATCGCCAACTCGTTGGCGTCGCCTTGCCAAATTACATTGGCATGCCCCATGTGAAGCGATATGGCTTGATCTTGAATGATATTTCGCGCCAAATCATGCAATACACCATATCGCATATCAATCGAATACGACAAACGAATCAAACAACCCGACGTTTGAAATTGATGTGAGAAATGCTCAAACATACGCTCGCGCGCCACACACGAGTTGGCATATTCACCCAGTGGTGTGGGTTTGATATCTTCTTTCGCACCAGTGCCTTTGACAGACACAAACGGATACACGCAAGCCGTTGAAAAAACTGAAATACGCGAAGACTTGAATCGCTCGGCAACCAATGCAGGCACATGCGCATTCATCGCCCATGTGAGCCATTCACTGCCTTGCGAGCCAAATTTACGACCGGCCATGAAAATAATATTCGAAACATCAGGTAATACTTGTAATGCATAGCGCGACAATAAATCGGCCTCTATACATTCAATACCATTGTTTTGTAATTTTTGTTTTAAGCCAGGTTCAGAAAAACGCGCAACGCCAATGATTCGCTTGTCTGGTGCGGCACGCTTGGCCATCATGGCCAGTGTGGGGCCCATCTTTCCACCCACGCCTAAAATCATGATGTCACCCGATATTTTTTGGATATCATTCAATAATGCAGGCGAAGGCGTACTCATCACATCTTCTAGATGTGCTTCGTCAAAAAATGAATTGGGTAAACTCATCTCATGGGGCCTTCAAAAAAGACAAAACCACATCGGTCATATGCTTAAGACGCTGAGCACGCGATTTAGGCGTCATCAAATCTCTACCAAAAATGACGGACAAGGTATATTGATTAGACAAGTAGAAGGAAGACAAACCCGCAATCGTGATGTACAACTGTGCGGGGTCCACGTCTGAACGAAAAACTTTTTGCGCAACGCCGTTATCCAAGATGCTTTCAATCATGCTTAAAAATGGCGTATGCATTTTTTTGATTTGTTTGGATTGACGCAAATGTTTAGCCTTATGAAGATTGGCGCTATTGAGTAAATTTAAAAATTCAGGATATTGAATGTAGTAATCCCAAGTTAACGCAATCAGTTTTTCAACGGCCACAACAGGGTCTTCGTTTTCTAAATCCAGTGCTTTTTCTGATTCTCGCTTGTGCGCATAGTTGTCTTCCAATACCGCGCAAAATAAATCGTCCTTATTACCAAAATAGTGATAGAGCATGCGTTTGTTAATGCCTGCTGTTGCGGCAATTTGATCCACGCGCGCACCACCCAATCCATTTTTTGCAAACTCGGTTCGTGCAGCTTTTAAAATTTTGGCGCGGCTCTGCACTGGATCGCGAACGACTGAGACGGTGGAGCGTGCAGACGATTTGAGCATGGTTTTGATCAAGACAGATTAGCTGCTTTTTTAATTTCGGTGAGTTGAATCATCTGAGGCGATTTTTTGTAATGCGCGTCCAGTGGATAGCAACCCGATACCAATCCATTGCGAGGTGCAGTCGTGCAATCACTGAAGGTGCGACACAATCGTTTGCGTTGAAAGGGCTTGCCCATCAATACATCAGCAGGTAACTCTGGATATGACAACACCATACGACCAATACCCACAAAATCAGTCCACGACTCTCGAACGGCGGCTTGCGCAACGTGCGGTAAAAATTCTTGTAAGTACGTGTATCCGCTTCCCACAAATACCAATTTGGGAAAACGCTCTTTGAGATAACGAACCGTTTCTAAATGTCTGGCCACACCAATCAATGGATCTTCGGGTGGTTGATACCCGTCTGAGGGCGGATAAAGCGCTGGGCGCGTGAGATGCGGGTTGTAGTAAGGGCTGCCTAATGTGATGTTCATCAATTGCAAACCCAAACCTTGCACAACTTCTAAAAATTCAACCGTGTCATCGAGTGCAATTTGCGTGGGGTCGTTTTCATTGACGCCAAAACCAAATTGATAGGGCAATGCTTTTGAATAATCGGTGACGATGCCGGGACCCAGTGCATCGGGCCCCGATAAAGCAGGATCGGGTCTGAAAGGTAAAAAATCAAAAGCCGACAAACGCACACCCATTTGCAATTGCGGCACCTCTGCACGAATACCCGCTACCAAATCGCGCAAAAAGCGCGTTCGATTTTCCATCGATCCGCCATAGGGGCCCGCACGTGTTTTAGCCGATAAAAATTCATGCCCTAAATAACCATGACAATGTTTGAGATCAACAAATTGAAAACCACAATCCCATGCACGTCGTGCGGCAATTACAAAGTCATCGATCAATTGCGAAATATCACCATCGGTCATATGAACGATATTTTGTGCAGGTCCAAATTTTCCATCGAGCAATGGATGACTGTAAAGAACACGCGGCTCCATTTTGGTGTTGTCATTAGGTTTGCAAAAACGACCTGAGTGCGTGAGTTGCAATCCAATCACCAAATCTTTGTCGTCACCCATGGCTTCACGGTGGGACTTGATCAATGCGTCGCGCAATTGTGCAATTGATGATTGCGTTTTTTCATTCATCACCAATTGATGCGGATTGGCGCGTCCATCGTGACGTACAGCAACCGCCTCTCCACCCCAAATCATCTTGGCGCCTGATGATCCAAATCGTTGCCATCTGCGAAGGGTATTGTCTGAGGGCGCACCATCGGTGTGTCCGTCCCATCCCTCCATCGGATGAATAGCGAATCGATTGCCCACTTTGAGAGAACCAATTTGCAAGGGTTGAGCCATCACCGATGAAGGACCGCTTTCAAGTACTTCATCAAAAGGCATATGAATACCCAAATCATGAAGATTTTTTTTAAAATTTTCTGGCGTTTGAAGTGATTTGACTTTGACGTAGTCACCAAATTTCATGATTAAAAATACCTTGGATTTGAATTTAATAAAAACGATTGGGCTTGAGAAAAAATCCCAAAACTAATGCGCCCTTTGGCGCACTCGCACTGTGACGGCTCCCCGCTGGTCGCCATACATAATTGCCAGCGGTTACTTCACCTTCGTGATCGACCAATGAGCCCTCTAAGACCCAACTTTGTTCAAGTTCAATGTGTTCGTGATCGGTCAATACAGAGCCGGGATCCATTTGCGTTAATACAGTTTGTAAACCCGTATCTAGATCTTCCATCAATACTTTGATTCGAATACCCGGAAATTTTGTTTCTTGCCACGGCAGGTCGTTGACGGTGATGTAGCGTGATGAAAGCGCTGCTAATCCTGCCTGTTGAGATTGCAAACCGGGTGTTTGAATTGCCATCCCGTGTCTCCTTATAGATGGAATGATTATTTTGAACCATCATAACCAATTAGTTACTACAAACAAGTAGTGGAAAACCCAATCAAATAATTTAGTAGTAATTTCAACTTTGAATATATTCAAAAATATTCTTTTTTGCCTTTTAAAAAAGCATGCAGGGGATGGTTTTCCCCTAATAAGGTAACGAATAACTCAACCTATATTAAGGAGTTACTTTGTTTTTAAAAGGAGTCGATATGTTTTTATCCCGTCGCACCACACTTACCCGAATTGCCACCCTTGTTGCTGGCTTCACAGTATCATTGAGCGCCTCGTTGGCATATGCTCAAAACTACCCTTCACGTCCCATCACTATGATCGTCCCTTGGGGTGCGGGTGGTGGAACAGATGCTACTGCGCGTATTGTGGGAAGCTTGTTAGAAAAAGAATTAGGCCAACCTGTCAACGTCGTCAACCGTACTGGCGGCAATGGTGTGGTTGGACATGCCGCCATTGCAAGTGCACCACCCGATGGCTATACCATTGGATTAGCAACAGTTGAAATTGGCATGATGCATTGGCAAGGTCTCACTGACTTAACGCATGCCTCTTACACACCCATCTCTCTGATGAACGCAGATCCCGCTGGAATTCAAGTCCGTGCAGACTCACCTTATAAAAATGTAGGTGAATTGATTGCGGCTATCAAAGCCAATCCAGGCAAACTCAAAGCATCGGGTACGGGTCAAGGCGGCATTTGGCATTTAGCCATCGCAGGTTTTTTACGCGATCAAAAAATTGATCCCGCAACAGTGCCATGGGTACCCAGCAACGGTGCAGCACCTGGCTTGCAAGACATGATTGCAGGTGGCATTGATATCGCTCCTGTGTCTTTACCTGAAGCAAGATCCTTAATTGATGCAGGTAAAGTTAAAAGCTTGGCCATCATGAATGACAAACCATCAACCCTTTACCCCAATGTGCCCACACTGAAATCAGTAACAGGTAGCAATTGGACGATGGCTGCATGGCGTGGTTTTGTTGCACCCAAGGGTTTACCCAACGACATCAAAGACAAACTGGCCAATGCAATGAAAAAAATTGCAACGGGTAAAGAGTACAACGATTTCATGGGGAGTCGTGGATTTGGTGTCATCTATGCACCCCCTGAGGAGTTTGCTGCATTCATGGCTAAATCCAATACCGAGTTAGGTGCAACGATGAAGGCCGTTGGACTCGTTAAGTAAATGTCATGAAAGTCAATGACGCTGTATTTGGATTGGTTCTAACCACACTGGGCGTAACTGTACTGACCGTCGTCCAGTCCTATCCAAAAATTCCGGGGCAACAAGTGGGCCCCGCTTTATTTCCAGGTCTTATTGCATTAGGACTGAGTATTTGCGGTGTCATTTTAATGATTCGAGGATGGTTGAATCGCTCTAAAATTGCTTGGTTCGAAGCGCCCGAATGGTTTCATTCCCCGCGTCACAGATCAGGCTTTGGTATTTTAATGGGTGGCATTATTTTTTATATTGCTGCATCCAACACCATTGGGTTTCTTCCAACTGCATGGTTGTTACTCGTGGCATTGATGCTTAATTTAAAGGTCAATTTAGTTCGTTCTACCGTTTTGGCTTTGCTCATTGCTTTAGCGGTTCATTTCGCGTTCTATAAATTGCTGCGCGTGCCTCTTCCATGGGGTTGGATGGCTCCTATCGCTTGGTAACTCACAAAGGATTGGTTGTATGTGGACAGCACTGATGCAAGCGTTTGGTATGGTGTTTGAACCCTACACCTTGATGGTGATGGTGTTTGCTTCTCTCTTTGGATTGTTTGTTGGCGCAGTACCTGGTTTAACTGCAACCATGGCCACTGCGTTGTTGGTTCCGGTTACTTTTTTCATGGCACCGATTCCAGCCATTGCAGCCATTGTGACTGCTACAGCGATGGCCATTTTTTCTGGTGATATTCCTGGATGTTTATTGAGAATTCCGGGCACCCCTGCATCTGCTGCCTACACCGATGAAGCTTATGCCATGACGCGAAAAGGCCAGGCTGAGGTGGCATTGGGCGCGGGTTTGATTTTTTCAGCCGTTGGGGGCTTGTTTGGCACGGCAGTATTGATTCTTGCTGCACCCGCTTTGGCTGATTTTGCAATTCAATTTAGCTCGTTTGAATATTTTTGGTTGGTCTTATTGGGTTTAACCTGCGCCGTCTTCATCACATCGGATCGCCCACTCAAAGGCATCATCACACTTATTCTTGGTTTGTTGGTGGCATGCGTCGGACTTGGAAATCCTGCAGGCTTCCCACGATTCACATTTGGCAATTCAGAAATGATGGGTGGCATTGGCATGATCCCCATGATGATTGGTATGTTTGCGATTTCTGAAGTGATTCGTTACGTTGTAGATACATCACCGCCAGCAGAATTAGTCGTTGAAAAAGTAGGTAACGTATTAACAGGTCAATGGGAATTGGCTAAAAAATATCCTATTCAAATTTTGAGAGGTAGTGCGCTGGGGACAGCCGTTGGCGCGCTACCCGGAGCAGGTGCTGACATTGCAGCTTGGATGTCTTATGCGATGAGCAAAAAATTTTCTAAAGAACCCGAAAAATTTGGTACAGGTCATATCGAAGGCATCGTCGAGTCAGGCGCGGCTAACAACAGTGCATTGGCGGGTGCTTGGATACCTGCTTTGGTTTTTGGCATACCCGGCGACTCCATCACAGCCATTGTGATTGGCGTTTTGTACATGAAAAATATGAATCCTGGACCCACCCTGTTTACGACACAACCACAAAATATTTACGCTGTGTTTTTGCTATTCATTATTGCCAACATCATCATGATTCCTTTAGGTATTTTATGCATCAAGGCATCGAAACGAATTTTAAAAGTGCCACGTAATATTTTGATGCCTTTGATTTTGCTCTTTTGTATTGTGGGCACATTTGCAATCAACAATTCATTGTTTGATGTGGGCGTCATGTTGGTTGCTGGGGTGGTAGCCTATTTATTGGAAGAGAATGAATTCCCGATTGCTCCTGCAATTTTAGGCGTGGTGCTAGGTGGCATGCTAGAAGAAAATTTTATCACCTCCATGATTAAATCAGACGGCAACTTGATGGCGTTTTTTGAAAGACCCATTGCAGCAACACTGGGTGTGATGACCTTGCTCGTCTGGTTTGCACCACTGGCGTTAAAAAGAATGCGGCGCAGTTAAAAGTGTAGACCAATCGCTTCTATTACCTGATAGTCATCATCCACAATCGGCATCCAGCGCCACTTATCGAATGTGGTGCACGGATGCGAAATACCAAACCCCACCACTTGCCCCATCTCGGGATGCTCATTATTAGGCGATAAAGCGTTGTACTTTAAATAAGCGTGCTGGTCATTGAGTTGGGTAATCACCCAATGATCGGGGATCACACTTGTTAGCAAGTCCCCAACATTGGCTCGCCAAATCGGTTGCGGCAAATCCAAATCGTGTGATACATCCCGCTTGCCCATGGTGAGCAATGCCAGTCCTGGCTCGGGGCAAGATTGCACGCCTGCGATCAATTCAATTGCAGGACGCAGTTTGTTTTCATTGATAGCTTCAAATTCTGGGCGACTAAATCAAAAACAGCCGATCCGCCTGCAGTAATCAATACTTCTTCATGTTCAAACCATTGATTGTTTTCGCAAGCCAAAGCCAGTTGATGCACACGCGCCATCAATTGATTAACCCCCGCTTGATCATGCGCATGGTCACAAGTCACCAAACCACCCTCGTAACACTCAATCCCAGACAACGCGAGCGCAGGACTTTGATGAATCGCTTGTGCCAATTGCAAACCTTGCGCGTGAGTTCGACAACCCGTGCGATGCCCATCGATACCGACTTCTAATAAAACATTAAAAATAGTTTTTGATTGATTTTTTATCTTCCAGTTTTCTATCGCTTTAATTTGTGTATGTGAATCGACCAAAAAAAATATTTTTAATCTGGAATTAGCGCTTAGAAATTGACTCAATGTATCGAGATCTATGGATTGAAATACCTGATTGGCGATGATGATATTTTGAATGCCACACCTCACCCCCACGCCCGCCTGAAAAACATTCGCAAATGTAATGCCCCATGCGCCTGCGGCTATTTGCTTGGCGTACAACTCAGGCGACATGGTTGTTTTACCGTGAGGTGCGATATCGATGCCTCGATCAAGACAAAAATTTTTCATCCATTGCAAATTATGTTCAATCGACGAATGCTTGAGAACGGCCAAGGGAAGCGACAAATCACCCTTGAGCACGTTCCAGTGATGTCGCTGTATATCTGCCATCTCGATAGCCTGATAATGCGCTGGAAATCCTTTGAAGGACGAATTCAATTGCATGATTTTGACTTCCAAAAAATAACTTACAGCTGTAAAATAGGCGAGATAAGAATCATATCCAATATTACCAAGGAGAAGTTATGCCAGTTGAAATGTTGGGCGCATCCCCTATTGCCTCCGATCGATTAGCAAGACCGCTATCGCCTGCCGCTCGAGCAGGTGATTTTGTGTTTGTTTCGGGTCAAGTGCCCACCAATGACCAAGGTGAAGTGGTTCAGGGCGGTATTGAAGCCCAAACACGACAAGTCTTTGAGCGAATCAAACAAGCTTTGCAACTGGCTGGGTGTGATCTATCTGATGTTTGCAAGGTTAATGTTTGGCTTGACGATGCGCGTGACTTTGGCAGTTTCAATCGAGTCTACATGGAATGTTTTGGCGATTATCGGCCTGCGCGCTCAACGGTCGAAGCTCGCTTGATGATCGATGCAAAAGTTGAAATTGACGTCACAGCATACAAACCCAAATAAACCATTTCTCATTAATTTGACTTAGTCAAAATATACAAATATGGGGCTGCTCCAAGCCATATGTCCATCACTTTGACGAACGCGTATCCAATACGCATTCCATCCCTTTTTGTAGGCATCGTCCTTAAACTCAAATTCACCATTGGATGAAGGCATTTGCTGAGGCAAACGTAAAACCTCTAACTCTCTCAAGGGATCCACGTCTTTGATACTCAGGTGGTTTGCAGACAACTCACCCCATCCAACAGATGCACTGATTTGAGGAGTTGTAATCGTCAAAATGGCATCTGGATCTGCATTCACTTGAACAATCACGCCGTCCCAGTCTCCGCCAGTCCTTGATTTCCACTCAATTCTTTGATCTAAAAAAACAGAAATGCCTTCATCGGGTGTATCCATTGCATAGTTTTGCGCTGATTCAAAGCGACCGTTTGATAAATGCACGGACCCATCCCAAACCATGCGCGCCTTTGAAAAATTTCCAGGCCTGGTCGCGCCTTTCCAAGCAATACGCACACGATTAGATTTTTCTTGACAACTATCAAAAAAATGGTGAGTCTGGATAATTTCTGCTCCTCTAAAAAAATCAACAGACTCTAAAGGGGCTGTACATTGAATGGTACAACTCAATGAGGGGGCATGCATTGCTTTAAATTCTGCACCCATTTCATACAAGCCAGCATGAAAGTTTAAACGAATTCTTTCACCTGTCGTTGCATAGCAATGTCGATTTCTTAAAGCAAATAAAAGCTCATGTCGACTTAGATTAGGCATGGGAACCGCAACAAGACCACTGCGAACATTACGCACCAACTGGTGTCCCGGATGGCTGGTACCAGGACGTCCATCCACACCATCACTGCCCGCAATCACCCCCACACGATAACCGCGACTGAGTGCCTCAAAATAAAACCATTCTGAGGTGGCATGGGTGGAATGAACTTCCACCAAGCGTTCTAAGGCTGGATTGAATTGACTCAAGTCAGTTGTTCGCCCCCCCACATGCAAGGCAATCAATACATCTTTATCTTGATAATGCCGATGTAAATCTGGCGCAGTTGGTAAATCTGAATCAAGGTCAGTGATATCCATGACGTATTCATGACTGCATCGCGTGATTGGAGCTTGATCGCCTGAAAAATAAAGATTTCGATCGCCGCCTTTTTCAGTGCTCGCAGACCATTCGAGACCCAGCAGAGCAACAAAATCTTTGGTTTGATTGAATTTTTTTGTGGTCTCTTGCGTCTCTTGCCACTCGTCTTGTGTCACCAAGAAACAATTGGCCTGATGGCTCGAAAAATTCAAACGCGCAAAATCTTTGGCGTGTGAAAAATAATCATCCACTGTTCTTGCGCCGCAACCCACAAGACTTTGACCGTGAATATCACCCCAGAAAATTTTATTTTTGGGCTGATGCGAATGAACTTGAATTGGATTTGAAAAAACCAAAGGTAAAGCACCACTCACAGACAATTGCAGGGTACCGCATCGATCGATTCGCACGGGCCAAACAACAACACCCTCTATAGGTTGAGCAGACTGACCCACCCAAGCGGCTCCATCAATTTGAGGTTGTGCACTTATTTTTGCAGGATTGCACCATTGATCTTCAATGCGAAGCGCAACATCAAATACCTCCCCTGCCACCACATCGGTAGGTGCAATCAAAGTCCATGCATGTGCCACATCGGCAAATATGTGTTGTTCGTAGCGATCGATTTCACACCACGGCTGATCGACCGACTGAAAACGAATAGAAATGAGTGCTGCCGTTTCGTAAAATGTTTGAGGGCGCATACCCGGCGAGCCAAAGCAAGTATCACCTAATGTGATTTCAATATATTGCCCCTTCTCGATGCGATCAAGTAATTCGATTTCAAACACATGATCGAATGGATGCCAATCAATGCTTCGGTAATTTTTCCACCGCAATGCACACTCCGTGCTTGTTTTGATGCGGGTATAACCCAGCCCCTGAGGATTTTGACATTGCGGCGCATCCCAGTCGCAAGGCCATCGCCAAACCAAAGCTATTCGTGAATGCGCAGGCATTGCTTGCTGTAATGCACTTATCGTCACAACCCATGTTGCGGGCAGACCTGCAACAACTTGTTCAGGCGACTTCCATTGAGCATGAAATGCTTGTGCATCAAACAATGGCGATAGTGGCATTCCACTCATATTTTTTACGCTTCAAGTGTGGTTGCAAAAATAGGTTTTTGACCTGGTGCAGGAGAATACCCAAAGTCACCTCGCTCAATCAGCGCAGCAACGCCGCCATTTTTTTCTATCTTTGCTTTCTGATCCGCAAAGGCTTTTGCACTAACGGCTTCAGGGTTAATTATTTTTCTAAGCTCCCCCTCCATCATTGCAACTGTTGAAGCGTGTTGGGGGTCACTCCCCAAATCACGCGTCTCGCCTGGATCGCTTTCTAAATCAAATAACTCAGACGCATATCCAACGTAATGGATATATTTCCAGCGTCCCTTTCTTAAGAGATACATGGCTGTAATTGATGCTGCTGCATGGTATTCACCCAATACAACTCTTTCGAGTTGTTCGTGATGCGCAATTTCTACAAGCGATTGTCCTGGCAATTTTTTCTCAACATCATCTAACTGCAAACCCACACTTTGAACGATGGTTGGATAAATATCAACCAAACTCACGGGTGTTTTGGAGTGATGCCCTTTTGGAATTCCTGGACCAGAAATAATCATTGGAATCGCTGCAGCTTCTTCGTAATGCACCGATTTGCCCCACAAGTGCCGATTGCCCAAGTTGTCGCCATGATCGGCACTGTAGATAACGCGTGTGGAATCTGCCAATCCCGCGCTTTTTAAACAGTCTAAAACTTTTCCAATGTTGTCATCCAGAAAGCTCACCATTCCATAGTACGCAGCCAAAGCAATTTTTACTTTTTCTGGCGAAAACCCTTCGTCATAGTTCATGCAACGCTTAAGTGCTGCCACAACAGGGTGTTTGGGAAAGTGCTCTGGACCATAAAGTCTTGGCATTGGAATGGAATCAACAGGGTACATATCATAAAATTCCTGCGGAGCAATCAATGGAAAATGGGGCTTCACAAACGAAACAAATAAGGTCCATGGCTTGGTTTGTTTTTTTGCTAGATGCGTTAACCAATGGATGGTTGCATCGCGAATATTTCTATCGTAATTTGCATAAGTGGATTCACCCGGTCCTGCGTCTTTCGCTAAATCTTTGGTACCGCCACGCTCGGCAGGAACAGGCGCGCGAATCAATCCGAGCAAGTCACCTTGGCCATCAACCACATGCAATGGAATAATTTCTTCGACAAATCCATTGTCATCATCTACGCTTCTAAAATGTAATTTGCCGATAGACATGGTGTGATGACCTGCATCACGCAAGCGATGCGCCCAACTGCGCATTGTTCCGTCATAAGCGTGTGCGTTATCCCAGCAATGATTTTCTGCCACATACGTTCCCGTATGCAAACTGGCTCGCGCTGGCACACAGATCGGACAGTTGGTATAGGCTGCATCAAACCGTGTGCCACCTGCTGCCAATCGATCAAGATTGGGAGTTTTAATAAATGGATGGCCGTAACAGCCTGTTACATCCCGCGTATGCTCATCCGACAATATGAATAGAACGTTGGTAGGTTGTGAACTCATAAAAAGCCTTGTTTGTTGAGTGTTGTAAAAAGTGAAGAAAAAACCTTGCGCGAAAAATGGATGGGTGTTTTTTTCGATGGCAAATATAAAGAGACTGTGTTAATCTGGAAAAAAGAGGAGATCTTATGAAGCAAACAAAAAAAATCGGTTGGAGTCTGATTGCAGGGTTGTCGATTTGTTTTCAAACAATCACCTATGCCCAAAGTTATCCCAACAAGCCCATTCGTTTGGTTGTAGGAGATGCGCCGGGCGGATCCCCCGATACGTTGGGTCGCATATTGTCTCAAAAAATTTCTGAGCGCTTGGGGCAGCCCGTTGTGATTGACAACAAAGCTGGAGCGTCTGGCATTGTTGCTGCAGAAATTGTGTCTAAAGCCCCTGCTGATGGTTACACCCTTTTGCTCAATACCACTTCGTTGTGGGCCATATTGCCGAATCTTAAAAAAAATCTGCCTTACGACAACAATAAAAGTTTTATACACATCACTCAAATTGCAACTGCGGCTAATGTGATAGTGATTAATCTGAATCACACTGCAAAAACTTTGAAAGAATTGGTTCAATACGGAAGAGCAAATCCTGGCAAACTCAACTACGCATCGGCTGGCATCGCTTCTCCAGCACATTTGGCAGGCGAAATGTTGGGACTTTATGCCGACATCAAAATGACGCATGTGGCCTACAAAGGCGCTGGCCCTGCTTTGCTCGATGTGATTGCGGGTAATGTGGATTTCATCATTACCTCTCCGATCGCTGCAGGGCCCCATATGAATAGCGGCAGAGTCAGAGCACTTGGTACCACTGGACCACAAAGAAACCCTGCTTTGCCCGATTTGCCTTCCATGTCTGAAACAGTTCCAGGCTATGACATGTCTCAATCTTGGGGATTGTCTGCGCCTGCAGGCACGCCTGCTGATGTGATTCAATTGCTTCATACAGAGTTTGAGCGCGCTTTAAAACTACCTGATGTACAAGAAAAGATACGGTCAACGGGTGCAATAGCCGTCGGTAACTCGCCACAAGCATATGAAAGCTTCATGGCCAACGAAAGAAAAAGATTGGGTGAAGTGATTGCAAAAACGGGCATTGTTTTATCCGACTGATTTTGTGCTTTTGGGTAATGCTTTGACGAGTGGTCCACCTTTGGGTTGTTGGACGCGCTCAGGATAACCATCCGCAATCAACGGAGTAATACCTAACAAGCGTTGATCAAACGCCTGGATATCAGTTGCTCCATCCAATACAGAAAAACTACTTTTATAAATTCTTTTTTCATCGTGTTCAAGCATGATGATTTCATTTTTTTCTAATGAATCATTGCGCGAACCCCAATGAGAGGTGGCAGGTTCAATTCCAAAACCATAAACACCGTCGCCCAAGCCTTGCCATTGTTGTAAGCATCGAAAAGCCTCGGCGTCAAACTCATACACCAAGCCCAAGCCCAATCGATCATTGATCAATGCAGTGGGTACACGCCCCATCTGATCGGCACGATATTCGTGATCAAACACTTGCTGAACAAATCGAGATTGAGGCGCTGGCTGAATTCGATAGTCGGCTTGCTGTAGCTGCTTAGACATATTAGCGGCCAATGTGCGAATAATTGGCGCGGCAAATCGAGAGTTTTCATCTAGCAAAGGCCAACCCAAGTTGATGTGATACAGCAACATATGTGGCGTACTTGAAAAGCCATGATTCTGAACGGAGTCCGTGAAATGAATGGTTGATGAACCCAATTGAACTTCGATTCGCCTAGTTAGACTGAGATACTCACCCATGACTTGAACTTGCGATACCGTTCCTTCACACCACAAAACTGCCTCTTCGCCTTTCCAATCGATCCCATAACCATGGAGTTGAGCGGGCTGAATGGATCCTCGACCATGCATGGGGTAATTGATTTCTTGACGCAAAGGCAAATCAAAATGGTCTGCACTACCACTATCGGGCTGACGAATATGATCCAAGCCACAGGTACATAACAAACCCGAAAAACCACGCATGAATCCGTTGCCGCCATCCCCCATCGGATCCATAAATTGAGGATGACGAAATCCTGTTCCTGATTGCCAAGCAAAGGGAGTTCCCTTGTATTCAAATCGACCGAAATCCATGCTGCGATCGATCAACACTGTAAACAATAAACCGCTTCCAGTTTTAAATTCCAAAACACGCACACCACGCTGACTGCCATCGCTGAGTTCATACAACTCAACACCGACGACTTGACGCCAATCGCCCAAGTGTTTTTGCAATTGCTTTTTACTTAATTTTTTTCCAAATAATTCAGGCATGCTATTTCAGCGCTCCAGTTGTAAGACCCTTGACAATATGGCGCTGACCCAACAATAAAAATAGCAATGCAGGAATCAATGCCAAAGCAGCAGTAGCAGCCATCTCTCCATATTTAATTTCATAGCCTTGCGCAAATTTAGCAATGGCCACAGGAACGGTTGACGTTTGTTTGGCAGTCATATTGAGCGCAACCGTGAATTCATTCCAACTAAAAATAAACATCAAAATCGCTGTAGCGGCTAACCCAGGAGCAATCAATGGAACAATAATTTTCCAAATAAGGTAAGGCGTCGAACAACCATCAATTCTTGCAGCCTCTTCTAATTCGATCGGCACATCGTGAATAAAATTGGCCATTAACCACAACGCCATTGGCAAATGCAAAGCCATATGAGCCAAGACCATTCCAGAGTATGTGTTATCAAGCCCCAATTCTCGATAAATTGGAAACCAAGCGGCTACCAATGTAATGGGTGGAATCATATGAAAAACAACCGACCATCCAAGCAAGGTATGAATCAACCAACGCGGGCATTGCATTCTCTCCATGGCATAACCGCCTAATGTCGCTGAAAAAACAATTAAAAACGTACTCATCACTGCAATGACGGTGCTGTTCCACGCATTAGAAAAAAACTCAGTTGTTTTAGAAAACATGACCTCACGAAAGCTGGCCAAATTCGGTGTGAAAAAGATTTCACCTTGCAGCAAAGAAATTTGAGTTTTAAATCCCGCTGCAACAATCCAAATAAAAGGTACCAATACAAAGCATGCAACAAGAATCAAAAAAAAGTGCTCAATACCCAATGTTCGATTGATTTTCATACGCCCTGCCCTTTATAGCGAGACATCGAAAACCCCAACGCCATCATCAAGGCAATCGCAAATAAAACCGCAACCGACATGGCAGACCCATACCCCATTTGATCTTGCGTGAAAAACGTGCGATAAATCGTATAGCTGATTACCTCAGATGAAGAGCCAGGCCCTCCACCTGTTAGCAAATAAATTTCATCAAATACTTTAAGTGATGTCATAAATCTAAAAAGAAACGTTACAACGATCACAGGAGTCATGATGGGAATATAGATATAGCGCAACTCAGTCCATGCGTTGACACCATCCACCAATGCAGCTTCGTGCAACTCTTGTGGCAATGATTCAAATCCAGCGAGCAAAAGCAAGAAACAAAAAGGAGTCCAGTGCCAAATATCGACCAAGATCACGGAAGGCAATGCGAGACTGGCCATACCCAACCAATCGATCGGTTGAACGCCCATTAGACCGATTAATCCATTGACGAGCCCGAAATCATAATTGAGCATCAACTTCCAAATAGCACCAATCAAAATACCAGGTACCAAAATCGGCAAAATAAAAATCGTACGATACATCACACGACCACTCGATATTCGACTCACGCCCCAAGCTAATAAAAAACCCAATACAATTTGAATCGTGACACCCAATATTGAAAAAATGAATGTATTAAAAAACCCTTTTTTGAGCAATCCATCGTCGAGAAGTCGCGCGTAGTGTGAAGCACCAATAAAAGTCCAAACCGAGTGTCCATCTTGCCAACGGATTTCATGAACGCTCATAGCAATCAAATTGGCTACTGGCAATAATGAAAGCAAGACAAAAACACCCACAGCGGGTGTTAATGCTAAGCGACGCCAAAATAATTCGGACACGGGTTTACTCAAATTCACGCCAAGGGTGCAATCTTGCCAGTTTTGTATCCACTGCGAACCAAAATGGCGTGCGACTCATCAGCAATCATATTCAAGGCTTTAGAACTTGTGAGCTCTCCAATCACCGCTTGATTGAGACGCAACTCTAAAACATCACCAATTTGAGCGCCTTCAGGAATACTCCACATTAAACGCGTGTAGCTTGAACTCTCAGCCATGGCAGCCATCCATCTGTTTTTTGGATCTTTCCATAAAGCTTGATCGGATAAAACATCTTGACGAACAGGTGGTGAACCCGCTTGTAAATATTTAACTTGTGAACCGCGTGTTTGAAACCAATTCAAGAATGCCAACGAAGCTGTTTGTCTCGCCTTGGGCACATTTTTTGGAATGCCCGCTAACCAATGACCTAATACAGGCGAAGGCTTTCCATTGGGGCCGCGAGGAACCTTGGCAGCATTCAATTTTCCAACGACTGCAGATTTTGCAGGGTCATCCATTTGTGACCAAGCCGCAATCACCAATAAAGCATGCGCTGCTTTTCCAGTCACTAAATTTTGAATGATTTGTGCTTGCGCCAATCCGCCTGTCTGGGGATGTCCAGCTTCTTTGGCCATACGCAAATAAAAATCTAAAGCAGCTTTGGCTTCAGGGCTATTGATGGTGATCGTGAAATCACCTTTCGCTTCGTTTCTAAATAAATTACCATTAAAGCTATTGAGATAAGGCCACCAGTCGTAAGACACATCGTTTGGCGCACCCCGCGCGCCGCGTTGAACAATGCCGTAAATTTTTGGCGGATTATGTAATTTTTTAGCATTCGCCAAAAGTTCATCCCATGTTTCAGGCACTTTGAGTTTGTTTTCTTCGTACAAATCAGCTCTGTAATAGAGCAATGGAATATTTCCATTCACAGGCACCGACATTAATTTACCAGCTGGATCATGTGATTTGGTCGCTTCATTCCAAAACACCGTATTGTCATATCGAACCATTTGCGGATCAAGTTTGAATCCAGGATCAATTTCATTGAGCGGGGTCAAAAAACCACCGTGATAAAACTCTTGGTAATACAAACCGTTCATGATGAGCAAATCAAACATGCCGTCCTTGGTTCTCACCGATGCACGTTGTTTTTCTAAGCTGCCTCCAAACGGATTGACGTCTAGGTTGACTTTATTACCTGTATCCGCTTCATAAGCCTCTACAACTTTTCTAAATCCATCAAACCAAGGCGAGTTATTGATCACGATGGTGAATGGGGTTTGCTTGGCCGTTTGACTCCAAGCGCTGGGTGACCATGCAAGCGTACTTAGTGCGCCAGCAGACACGACACCCAGTGATAAATCTCTGCGTGAAATTCCTTGTTTCATAATTGTCTCCTTTGAAAAATATAAAAAATTTTGTTAGTTTTACTTTTTTGTTAACTCGATCGCGTGTGCATCATGGGCATGCAGCTTTTTTGCAGACTCAAACGCAGCCTCAATAATTTCGACAGAAAGCAACGCATCGGCGAATGAGCATGCCACGGTTGCCCGCTGATGTAAAGCATTTAAGAAATTGGTTGTAATTACCCCTTCACCTGGATGCGCAGCCACCTGATCAACGACTGTTTGGCCATCGGCAGATATGCACTGCATCGCCCATCCAGTGGGAAAATTCAGCGGTCTTCTTAACTCGATCAATCCAGATTCTCCAAAAATACGGATTTCATCCCACATATGCAAACCCTGATCAATACATGTCATTTGGCATTCCAGTTGATCAAATTCCAGATCAATGAAACCACCCTTATCGACCATACCAGTAGGCCCAGGTCTTAAGCGACTGCGCACGCGATGCGGTCTTTTTTGTAGCAACCAAGGAATGATATCGGCCATGTGCGTGGCTCGACCTGTGAATGCACCACCACCGCCCAGTTCGGGTTGCAAAAACCACCCAGCTGCTTCATAGCCCAACTGAATAGTTTGAATAAATCGAATCTTTCCAATTTTTCCGTTGGCTATTAATTCACGCGCTTGAAGACAACCTGGATCCATTCGTCGATTAAAACCAACCGCATTGAGTAACTTTTTATTTTTTGCTTTTTCTATTAATTGCAAAGCATCCTTGGTGTGCATCACAAAAGGCTTGTCAACCATGGTAGCCCACCCTTTGTTCAATGCAAAATCAACATGCTGAGCATGAAGAGTATGTGGAGTGGTTATTAGTGCGGCATCGGCATCAGGTAATAGATCGATTCGATCCACCAACTTCGCACCTGTTTGATGCGCCAATTCTTTGACGGCATCAGTTGGATGAGGATCAAAAATACCCACCCAGTGCAATTTTTTATCTGCCTTCAATGTGGGCACATGGTATCGTCTAGAAAAACCACCACAACCGATCATTACAAATCGTTTCATTTTTTTCCTTTAAGAATTCAGGTGAGTTTGAGCTGTCGATCAAACAGATCAAATAATTGCGACCAAACACGCTCTGCAGCTTCATGGTGATAACAAAAACGTTCAGGAAATGAAAACCCATGCAAGGCGCCCTTGTGCCATTCCAATTCATATGCTTGGGGGCGTTTTTTTAATAAGGCTTCAATGACTTCAGCGTGCGACGCAGGCGCAGCAGGATCCTCATCAGCCCATGCAAAATAAATTTCAGCTTCAATCTGCGGTATACACAGATGAGGGGAATCGGGTTGATCGTTCACCAATCGACCCCCGTGCATAGACGCCATGGCTTTGAATGTTGTTGAATAAGCAGCAGCACTTGCCATGGCATGACGTCCTCCCATGCAATACCCAATCACTGCACCAGGCAATTGCACATTTGGATTTTCCCCAGCGTGTTTTATGATGAGACTACAGTCTGATACCGTCATTTTTAAACTCAGTGATTCATTAAGTTGCATCATCCAAGGATCTAATATGCCTTGCGCAAGAGGCTTCGTATCAAAACTGGGGCCTCCATCGCGATAAAACAAATTAGGCAAATAAACGGCGTATCCAGCCTGGGCAAAACGACGTGCCATTCGAATTAATTCTTCGCGAATACCCAATGCATCCATGAAAAACACAATCAAAGAAAATGGACCACCTTGATCGGGATGAATCACCCAAGTTGGCATCAAGCCATCGGGCGTTTGAATATCAAGCAAACTTTCAGTCATGAGAATCACGCATCATGCCATTCCAATTTGTGGCAATGGATCGCAGGCGTCATCGGGTCTACTCGCAATCATGTCCATTAACTCTTTTTGCTTGGTTGCATAAGCAGGATCACCAAATCGATTCACCATTTCATCGGGATCATTGAATAAATCATAGAGTTCACCCGTACCCGAATTTTCTTCAACCGTCAATTTTAAATTTTGAGTACGTACCGTGCGTAAATTCAAATCCACGCCACAACGAGATGCACGCAAATCCCATTCAGAGAAAGCAAAATCTCTATGGTGATTTTCTTTCTCAATCAAAGACCGCAGACTTTGACTATGCACGGGATGCGGCATTTGCGCTTGCGCGTAATCACAAAATGTTTGTGGTAAATCTAAACTAGAGACAGGATCTTTGACGACTTTGCCACTGGGCACACCAGGGCCTTCAAATAGCATGCCTATTCGCAACAATCCTTCGTAGGCCATGGGTCCTTTGAGTAATAAGCCATGGTCCCCCAGCCAATCGCCATGGTCTGTTGAATAAACAATTAAAGTGTTATCTAACAAATCCAAATCACGCAATGCAAGCTTGAGTCGACCCACTTGGTGATCGATCAAGGAAATCATTCCATAATAATTGGCAATCAGATCTCTGAGTTGTTTTTCTGATTGATGCGGAGTGCGAGACGATTTTTCTCTGAACTTTCTGAGTCGTTCATTCTCCATTTTGGGACTACCCTCTAAGCTGGCTTTATGCCACCAAGGGCGCTGATCCAAATCCAATTCGCGATACTTTGGTATATCGACCTCTTCGGGATGATGCAATCGACTCCAAGGCTCGGGGGCATCAAACGGATGATGCGGATCTGGAAATGAAGCCCACACACAAAATGGTTTTTCTTTTTTGTTGCGCATAAAGTCAATGGTGCGATTCGCAATCCAAGTCGAGTTATGCCATGCAACAGGCAATGCAGAATTCCATGTTTCATGCGCATCGGTCTTTGGAGGCAATGATTTCCAATACTGCGCCGTTCTTTCATCACCGAGACCATCTGCGTGATACCAACGTTCGTAATGTTGGCCCAATGGAGGCTTCATAGGCGGAAACATATTATGTCCCTCTAGCATCAACTCCACATGATCAAATCCCATATAAGGACCGTACCAATCTGCGCCAAAGTTTGCACTACTTTCTCGACACTCAGGTGAGCCAGTAGGACTGAAGGTGTGAGAAGTTTTGAAATGGGCCTTGCCAATCAATGCGGTGCTATAACCTTTTTTCGATAACGTACCAGCAAAACCTTTTTCCCCCATTGCATCTGAGAGTTCAATGCCATTGTCTGAAACACCATGGGTGCGTGGAAGCAAACCCGTCAGAATCGATGACCTTGAAGGTTGACACACCAAATTAGGCGTGATGCACGATGAAAATCGCGTGCCATTTTTTGCCATTTCGTCCAAATGCGGCGTCTTAACTTTTCGACCTTCAAAACCGTAACAATCGCCACGCTGTTGATCTGATGTGATGAATAAAATGTTGTAGGGTTTTGTTTGCATTTTTTACTCGGGTTGAATGCCAGCCGTCTTCACAACAGTTGACCATTTCACAATTTCATCTTTCAACATGGCTTTAAATAAAGCAGGACTCGAATGCGTGCTGTTATCCATGCCAATTCCCATTAATTTTTCTTTGATCTCAGAGCGTTGCATGATTTTGACTAGTTCTGAATGCAAGCGACCAATGATGGAACTGGGTGTGCTTGCTGGCACAACTAGACCTTGCCATTGTCCTGTCTCAAAACTAGCCAAACCCGATTCGGCAACAGTGAGCACTTGCGGCAACGCAACCGATCTTGCCCGACTTGTGACGGCGATCGCAATCAACTTGCCACTTTTGATATGCGGTAAGGCAGGTGCCATTCCTAGCATCCCCAGTTTGACCTGTCCACCCACAACATCTGAAATTGCTTGACCACCACCTTTATATGGAATATGCGTCAAATCCAGTTGATACGTGTTTTTAATAATTTCCATACCCAAATGTTGTGGGCTACCCGTACCAGGACTTGCGTATGAAAGCGCATTGGGATTGGACTTGATATATCGAATTAAATCTTGAAGGTTATTCACCCCTAAACTGGGATGCGCCACCAACACATGCGATCCTTTGCCTAATATCGTGACAGGATCAAAACTTTGAATGGGGTCGTGATTGAGTTGTTTGATGGTCGATGGAAAAATCGTATTTGTATCCACATACATCAACAAGGTGTAACCATCAGGTGATGTTTTCGCTGCGATATCTGTTCCTAACAAGCCAGCAGCACCTGGCCGATTATCAATAATGAGTGTTTGCCCCAATGCTTCCGACAAAGGCTGAGCCAGTATTCTTGCGACGACATCCGTGACGCCACCAGGTGCATGAGGAACGATCAATTTGATTGGCTTGTTGGGCCAACCTTGAGCATGAGCAACAAAGCACAGACACACCCAAGCGATACAAGCCGTTAATAGTCGGCAAAGGTATCGCTTTAAAAAAGGCATGACAACTCCTAGTGAAAATCAAGTCGCATCAAGCAAAAGCTTATTTTCTTGCTTGCAGCTCAATTCTAGGAACAACTGGATATTCTGCAAGACCTCATGTAAGATATCTGCTATTCTTTTAGAGAATACCATAATCTCAAGCACTGGAATCACCTTGGATATTCAAACTTTTGAACTTTTTTTAAGCCTATCGGCCACCAATAGCTTTTCACGAACGGCCACACTGATGGGAATGACCCAATCCTCGGTCAGTAAAAGTATTGCAAACCTAGAGAAAAATTTAGGGACTCGCTTATTTGATAGAACAGGTCGCGGTGCATCATTAACACCCGAAGGTCGAATGGTTTTACCAAGACTAGAAGCATTGGTTTCTCAAGCCAACGGTCTCAAAGAATTTGTGCAACATGCTGAATCGATCACGACAGGGACAGTTCAATTAGCCACTCAACCGTCTATTGGTTGGCCTTTGACATCGCATCTTCTAGAAGTTCTAGCCAAAGATTATCCAAAAATAAAAATTCGTATTTCCGAAGGCACAACTAACACCATTGAAGAATGGTTGTCTGATGGTCGATGTGAGATTGCAGTTCTATCGCGCATAGCATCATCCAAATTTGCAGAGTCAACACGACTTTTTGCTTTGCCGATGTATTTGGTTGCAAAACCAGGCGATCCATTGATGAAGAAATCAAAAATAACTTTTAAGAACGCCGCAAAACTTCCATTGGTCATGTCGGCCCCTCCAAATGGCGGTCGAATTATTCTGGAGGAGGAAGCAAAAAGGCAAAATGTACCTCTCAATATAGTCCAAGATGTCAATTCGTTTTACTTGATCAAAAGAATTGTGCGAAAGTCCCCCATTTACACAATCACTACATACGCGTCAGTAGTAGAAGAATTAGAAAAAGGAGAGTTAGAAGGCATTCCAATCATAGAACCCACGATTCGACAAACTTTTTATGTGTGTATATCATCCAAAAGAATTCCAACACTTGCCGTTAAAACTGTGCGGTCATTGATTTTAAATTGGTCAGAGCAATTTTAAAAGGAAACAACAACATGAATACCAAGACTTGTCTGATCACAGGGGGATCTAGTGGAATTGGAAGGTCAACAGCCCTGCATGCAGCGAGCAAAGGCTATAAAGTAGCCATTGCATGCTTACCCGAACATTTGCAGCAAGGGCAAGAGGTGGTTCTACAGTTGCATCAAAAAGGCGCGAAAGCAATTGCCATCGTTGGCGATATTGGCAAAAAAACCGATATCGAACATATTTTTAAAACCACACAAAAAACATTTGGTACCATCGAAGCCGTTGTTAATAATGCGGGCGTCTACTTGGAATCAAATATAGACTCCATTGATTACGAAAAGTTGGCTCATATGATTGCAGTTAACTTAACAGGAACTATTTATTGCTGTACGCAAGCCGTACAAATCATGTCCACTCAATGGGGCGGGAAAGGCGGTTGTATTGTCAATGTCTCATCGATGGCTGCAACCATTGGCGGAAGACCTGGTGCTAGCGCTTACGCAGGTAGCAAAGGCGCAATTGATATTTTCACAACTGGTTTTGCAAGAGAAGTAGCCGCCTTCGGCATTCGCGTCAATACCGTTAGACCAGGCGTTACTGCAACAGGGATGACAACTCGACTCGAAAAAGACCCAGAGCTTAAAAAACGTGTTGCCGCATCCATTCCATTAGGTCGCATTGGACAACCCGAAGAAGTTGCCGAATTAATTATTTGGCTCCTATCCGATCACGCGTCATTGGTCACTGGTGCGCATATCAATGTGGGCGGTGGTGGTTTTCATGTAGCAGGCATGAAGTAACTATGGAGTGATCGCTATTTGCTTACCTGTTTTTGCAGATCGATAAGCCGTCTCAATCATCAACTGCGCTCGCAAACCATCATCAATGGTAATGGGTGGAGTTAAATTTTCGCGAAGGCAATTTAAAAAAGCATGGGCGTTTTGATGATGAAACTCGCCCAACTTAAATTGGGGCGTTATCGGGATGACCTGCCATTCACGTACCGAATTACTTTTTTGATACAAACGAACAAAGCCAGAGGGGGTGAT
>RFYV01000036.1 GCA_009921265.1 Betaproteobacteria bacterium
ACAAGTTTGTGACATGACTTTCAAATTGTAGGGTGACAATGAGAGTGGTTTTTTAGTTTTAAAGCAGGAATTTATATGACAAGCAATGCTAATTCATTACGCAATCAACAATTTAAAAAGGCTTTGGTGCCTGGAGCGGGACACATCATGCCTGGAGCGGCCAATGCACTGGCTGCGCGAGTCATCGAGGCGACAGGCCACAGCATGCTCATGGTGAGCGGCGCGGCGGTGGCCAATACCTATTTGGGCATGCCCGATATCGGATTGGTTTCTCTTAGTGAACTTGCAGGCCATGTGGGTGCGATTCGTGATGCCGTCAATATTCCCTTGTTGGTGGACGGCGATACAGGATTTGGCAATGCGATTAACGTGGTTCATACCGTCAAAGTGCTCGAGCGTGCGGGTGCGAATGCCATCATGCTGGAGGATCAAACATTTCCCAAACGATGCGGTCACTTTGAAGGCAAAGAGGTGGTGAGTTGCGACGAGATGGTGCAAAAAATAAAAGCGGCAGTTGATACACGACAAGATTCAAACATGATGATCTTGGCTCGCACCGATTCACGCGCCATCGAAGGTTTGCAAGCGGCGATGGATCGCGCGCATGCTTACAAGCAAGCGGGTGCAGATTTTTTATTCATTGAAGCGCCTGTGTCAGTCGAAGAGATGATCGCTATTCCCAAAGATGTGCCTGGTGTGCATGTGTGTAATTTGGTGGTGGGTGGAAAAACACCGTTGCTCTCGCAACAAGAATTGGCCCAGATGGGTTATTCGGTTATTTTGTATGCCAACGTGGCATTGCAAGCGTCACTGATGGCGATGCAACAGTGTTTACAGCATTTGCACGACAAAGGTTCTGTGCAAGGCATTGAAGATCAATTGATGATGTTCAAAGAAAGACAAAAGATGGTCAATGCCGATCACTTTAATGCGTTGGCACAACGATACGGTGGACGACAGGTTTAAATTAAATTTTCAAGCACGGCTTTGCCTGTTTGTGCCGTCGTCAAAGACCCGTCAATATCGCGCGTTATTTTTTTCTGCTTGATACAAGCTTCAATGCTCGCTTCAATCGATTGAGACGCTTTTAAATAATTGGCGTTATTACTGCGTTGCGCATGCCATGCCAACAACATCGCCGCAGACAACATTTGTGAAAACGGATTGGCGATGCCTTGTCCTGCGATATCTGGCGCAGAGCCGTGTGCGGCTTGTCCCATTGCAAATTGATCGCCTGCGTTGAGCGTGCCGCCCAATCCCAAACTGCCCGACAACTCAGACGTGAGGTCGGACAAAATATCGCCAAACATATTGGTGGTGACGATGACGTCAAAGCGAGCGGGGTCGCGCACCACGTGAGCCATCATTGCATCGACCAATATTTTTTCGACACTGATGTTTGGAAACTCTTTGGCAATCAAATCGCAACTGTCTAAAAACAAACCATCGGTGATTTTTAAAACGTTGTGTTTGTGAACAATGGTGAGATGTTTTTTGCGTTGACTTGCTAATACAAAAGCTGATCGGGCAATGCGTTCACAACAGCTACGTGTGATGCGTCGCAAAGAAATAGCCACGTCGGGCGTGATCAATATTTCGCTGTTGCCAGATTCAACGTTGCGGTCTGCATAAAAGCCTTCGGTATTTTCACGCACCACAATCAAATCAAAACCTTGGGTGATTGATGGAATGCCTGTGTAGGTGCGGGCAGGGCGAATGTTGGCGTAGAGGTCTAAAGTTTTTCTAAAAAATTTAGATGGATTGATTTCGCCTTTGCTCTCATCTTTGAAGTCGTAGGTAGCCATGGGGCCGAGCATCAATCCATCAGAATGTTTGACTTTGTCGAGCAATGCAGGTGTGACGGTAGCGCCGTGTTTTTTTAAACTCAAATGACCTGCGATGTCGTGCATGAGTTGCAGTGGCAATTGATGCAGTTTTGCAACCGCTTCTAATACATCAACGGTAACGGCCATGGTTTCTGGCCCAATCCCGTCACCGGGTAATACGACGATTTTCATTGTTCAATTTTCAGGTTGGCGTCTTTGATGAGTTTTTCAAACTTAGCGGCTTCACTGCGCACATAAGAATTAAATTCTGAAGGTGTGTTTTTGGGTACGGCCATATTGTCTGCCTCTAATCGATTTTTTAAATCGGGCATGGCCAAAATCGAGTTCACATCTTTGTTGAGTGTGTCGATAATATTTTGTGGTGTTCCTGCGGGTGCAAACAAGCCGCCCCATAGCGTATAACTAAATCCTGGCAAACCCGATTCGGCAATGGTGGGTACTTGAGGCAATGAGGTCATGCGTTGAGGTGTGGTCACAGCTAACGCTTTGAGTTTGCCGCCTTTGACTTGTGGCAATGCGGCAGATGCACTACTAAAAAATACTTGCAATCGTCCCGCCATCAAATCGGACATCAATGGACCCACGCCTTTGTAGGGAACATGAATCAAATTAACTTTGGCACCCACACCCAAAGCAACGGCTGATAAATGCCCCGGTGTTCCCGCACCTACAGATCCGTAGCTGAGTTCACCTGGCTTGCTGCGCGCCAATTGAATGAATTCATTCACTGTGTTGAATGGCGCATCAGCAGCAGCCAACATGATCAATGGTGAGTTGCCAATGAGTACAACGGGTGTGAGTTCTTGCATCGGGTCATAACCGATGTCTTTGATTAACAAACGATTGACGGTGATCTCACCTGTTTGACCTAAAAACAAAGTGTAGCCGTCGTTTTTAGAGCGGGCAGCTATTTTGGTACCAATAGTTCCTGACACACCAGGTTTGTTATCCACCACCACGGTTTGTTTGTAAAGGACTGAGAGTTTTTCACTCACTAATCGAGCAAAGATATCGCCTTGACCGCCAGGTGCATACGCAACAATCACCGTGACGGGTTTGTTGGGATAGTCGTTATCGGCTGCATGCGTCGATGCAGTGATGTCAAAAGCCAAGAGCAAAAAGATGATGCGAAATAATTTCATAACAATGCCTTAAAAAAAATCAATCGATGGTTACGCCGCCCGTTTTAATCACAGTTCGCCAACGCTCGATGTCTTCGCGCATCCATTGCGCCATCTCGTCGGGTGTATTGCCAACAGGCTCTGCACCGATTTCTGCAAATCGTTTGGCAATTTCAGGTGTTCGCAAAATCTCTGCAATCAAACCCGACAATCGATTCACAATCGCAGTGGGTGTTTTTGGAGGCGCCACCATCGCAAACCACGCCACGGCAACCACACCAGGAACTATTTCTTGCATCGCAGGAATGTTGGGCATGCTGTTGATGCGTTTGCTACTGGTCACAGCCAATACTTTGAGTTTGCCCGTTTTGAGATGTGCTGATGCTTGAGCTACATTGCCAAACATCACATTCACATGACCTGCTAATAAATCGGCCATGGCAGGTGCGTCACCCTTATAAGGGACATGGACCATTTGAGTTGAAGTTTTTTGTTTGAATAACTCAGCGGTTAGATGCGCGGTAGATCCATTGCCTTGCGAGGCATAACTGATTTTTCCAGGATTGGCTTTTGCATAAGCAATGAGTTCTTGTACAGTATTCGCAGGTACTGTCGGGTGCACCATCAATGCATTAGGTACCAAAGACAAAATTGTGATGGGTACAAATTTAGTTGGGTCGTAATTGAGTTTGGGATACAGACTTAAATTGATCGATAGCGTTGGAGGCGGTGCGGCCATCAATGTGTAGCCATCGGGCTCAGAGTTGTACAAAAATTCTGCAGCGATATTGCCTGCAGCACCTGCTTTGTTTTCAATGACGATGGTTTGTCCCAACTTGGTCATCAATGACTCTGCAATAAGTCGTGGAAACAAATCGGCCGATCCACCTGCAGGATTAGGAACAATGATTTTGATGGGCTTGGTTGGCCATGGAGCAGGTGCTTGTGCGTGAGCCCATAAAGGATTTAGCAAAAGTAACGATGCTGAGAAAAAACAAATGCGATTGAAAAACTTCATAACAACCTTTAAAAATATCAATACTTTAAATAGGAATGACTAACAGTGTTTCGATGAAACGTGAATCATACAAAAAATGGCGACTCTTAAAGCTTGGACCGTTGTCGGTAAAAATAATTTCATCTCTGCATTGTCCTGTGCTAAATATTTTCATGTCGCCATCCAAATCCATGGTTCGGATGATTAAATAATTAGAACGAACCTGATGAGTTTGATCTTCTGATGCAATCACTTGCACGCCAGAGACCATGTGTCGATAGTGGTGCGGCTCATACACATTGGCAATGCGCATGGATCGAATGCGGTCTCTGAGTTGAGCGGCACTTTGGCAATCAATGATTGCCATTGGCAGTTGACGATCGTGATTGAATCGCGATTGCACTTTGTAAGTGCCCGTATCGAGCATCAAATCGACGATGTCTTCCACCCGATCTTCATCAATCGCACGTGCCCATTCAAAAATTAAATTTTCTATGGCTCGGTGTTGCAACTCTGGGCTCATGTGGCATCCCAGTTCATGTCGCGTTGGTAGTTGTACCAAAAATTTCGAATGGCACGCTCTGATAATTTGCTGGTGCCGCCGCTCTCAAGAGTTTTGCCACCCATTTCAATAAAAGATTGACCCGTTTGCCCGTCGGCCGCTGCTTTTTGCATCATCTCGCAAACGGCTGCATCTTCCACAGAAATCATGCCTGCAGAACCCGCCAAATTGGCTTGCGTCAAACGCATGCGCGTGGTTTCTGCATCGTCATCTGCAAAACCAAAATAAGTCCACACCAAATCGCAGGCGTGAGGTCCGCGCGGTATGAGTTGACGCGTGGCCAAGCTGTTTGCAATTTGATGCAATACAAAACTGGGATAGGTGGTGAGAATTTGCACACTCACACCATCGCCAAACTCATCACGCCATTTCAAAATACTGGGGTCTTCCAGTTTCATGTTGTCGTTGTGAGAACGAAGATCGGTTGTTGTTTTGTCAAAATCAGCTGAAGGTTTTTCGGTGCCCGATTTGGTGTAAAAATAAACATGCTTGCCTGTTTTGTCGAGTACCATACTTGATTCTTGCGATTGCCTAGATAAACCAAACGTGCCATAAAAAGTATGCAAAATATTGGCGTGGTACGAATCGCGAGGGTTCTCGTGATAGGCCTTCCAATTGGCATGAATTTTTTGTGTGTCGTAGCCCAATACGCGCAGTGGTTTTTTGAGCACGCGTTGAATACCTTGAGCCACATCACCCAACCAATCTAAAAGCGGTGGTGTAGTGTTTGAAAAAGTAGCAAAGACTAAACCACAAAATGTTGCAACACGTAGTTTTTGCAAACCATGATTTTTTAAATCAAAGTCTCCAGGTAGTCCACCTTCACCGCGCAAACCTTTGCTAAATGCTGCGTGTGCTAAATCGCCTTGCAAGTTGTAAGACCATGCGTGATAAACACAATACAATTTTTTGACCGTGCCAAACGCGTCTCTGCAAATCATATTGCCACGATGCGCGCAACGATTAACAACAACGTGCAAACTGCCGTCCTCGTCACGCGTTAATATAACCGATTGCTCACCAATCGAAGTGGTTTTGTAATTGCCCGCGGCTGGCACTTCGGCTTCAAGTCCTACATAGTGCCAGTTGTCGCCTCTAAAAATTTGTGTTTGCTCTTGCGCATAAACGTCGGCATCGGTGTAGACCCAGTAGGGCGTGCGCGTAAAACCTTCAGATGGCCAAACACGTTTTTTGGAATGAAAAGATACAACAGATTCTGACATGCAAGATTATTTTTTACCCAGCCCCAATCGGGCTGCGCCCTCAGTGTACAACTGTGTGCGTTCGCGCATAAATGCATCCATTTGTTCTACGCCAATGTTGACCAACTCAAATCCGTTTTTAGACGCCAAATCTTTCATCTCGGGATCGTTGTTGAGTGTCGCCCACAAATCAGACAAACGTTTGCGCGCTTCTGGCGGTGTCGATTTGGGGACGCCAATGCCACGATACGCGCCATCGATCCAATTCACACCTAACTCTTTGAAGGTGGGTACATCAGGCAAGAGTGGATGTCTTTTTTCTATCGCGATGGCCAGTGCGCGCACGCGTGTGCTGTTAACCAAAGCAAATGTGGTGTATGTCATTGCACCATCGACTTGCGCACCTAACACCGATGTTGTCATATCGCCTGTGCCTTTAAACGGCACATAAATTGTTTTGATTTTGAATGTGGCGTTGAGGCGTTCATGCGCTGCGTGATTGGCAGAATTGAGCCCCGAACCACCTAAAGATAATTTGCCAGGATCTTTTTGTGCAGCTGCTACAAATTCTGCAAATGTTTTGATGGGACTGGTGGAGGGCACGACCAATAAATCAGGCGTGTAATGAAACCAATACACGGGTGTGACGTCGGATGTTTTGTATTGCACTTGTCCTTCAATCGGTTGAAAAACAATGTGTGGCAAATTCACACCCACAATGTTGAGGCCATCATTGGGCAATGAATTCATTTGCGACCACATCAACGCACCACCTGCGCCTGCTTTGTATTGCACGATGGTTTCAATCGCTGCGCATTTTTTCTTCAGTACCGCTTGTTGATGACGCGCCGATAAATCGGATTCACCTCCAGGTGGAAAGGCTTGCCAATACTGAATGTTTTTATCAGGACAGGCTTGCGACCATGCCATTGCGCTGGCTAAAGATAACAACAACAAACATAAAACTTTTTGCATCACTGTTTTCATGGCAATCCTTTGGGTGAATAAATAAAACTAAAGCAACTGACAAACGGCTTTTGTCACTTGATCCATGTTGGCTGTGCCACCTAAATCGCGTGTGTGAAGAGACTTGTTGGCGGTGACTTGTTCAATCGCCGACATGAGGAGTTTTGCATCATCAGCAAGGCCCAAATGCTCCAGCATCATCACGCAACTCCAAAATGTGCCGATGGGATTGGCCCAACCTTTGCCCATGATGTCAAAAGCTGATCCGTGAATGGGTTCAAACATGGATGGATAACGTCGTTCTGGATCGATATTGCCTGTGGGTGCAATACCCAAACTGCCCGCGAGTGCCGCGGCCAAATCGCTCAACACATCAGCGTGCAAATTGGATGCAACGATGGTGTCTAACGTAGAAGGTCGATTGACCATGCGCGCAGTGGCAGCATCTACCAATTCTTTATCCCATTTAACGTCAGGAAATTCTTTGGCGATTTGTACGGCGATTTCATCCCACATCACCATGGCATGACGTTGTGCATTGGATTTGGTCACAACCGTGATGTATTTTTTGGGACGCGATTGCGCCAGTGCAAATGCATAACGCATGATGCGCTCCACACCCACGCGTGTCATGATGGTGATATCAGTGGCCACTTCGATGGGGTGGCCTTGATGCACACGACCACCCGCACCCGCATACTCGCCTTCAGAATTTTCACGAACAATGACCCAATCGAGGTCATTGGGGCCGCAACGCTTGAGTGGCGCATCAATGCCAGCCAAAATTCGAGTGGGCCGCACATTGGCGTATTGATCAAACCCTTGACAGATTTTGAGACGCAATCCCCACAACGTGATGTGGTCTGGAATCTTGGGGTCGCCCGCCGAGCCAAATAAAATGGCGTCCATGTGTTTGAGGTCTTCCAAGCCGTTGGATGGCATCATTTCGCCGTGTTTGCGATACCATTCGCCGCCCCATTCAAAGTGAGCAAACACAAAACGCAAATCTTTTTTCTTATTTGCGAGGGTTTCTAAAACCTGCTGACCCGCAGGAACGACTTCTTGACCAATCCCGTCGCCAGGAATGCATGCGATGTTGAATGTTTTCATAGGCCCTTACCCTATCAGGATTTTGTATCGATTGGAATGGCGGTTTTTACTCATACATGGGTTTAAAAGCGTGTTAGCCTTACACAAATTGCATGACTGGCTTAGATGAATCTCAGGAGATGATTTGACTAATTTCACACTCAATAACCAAAAAATAGCGTTGTCACTCAACGAACAGTATCCGTTGATTGATGTCTTGCGCAATCACTGCAGCATCGACTCGCCCAAATGGGGTTGTGGCCTTGAGCAATGCGGTGCTTGTCATGTATTGATCGATGGAAAATCCAAGCCCACTTGTCAATCACCACTTGCATCGGTTGAACGTCAATCGATTCAAACATTAGAGTCTGCATCTTTAGATGACTCCAAGCATCTCACCCATCAAAAACAATTACGCGCATTGCAGCAAGCATTTTTGATCGAGCAAGCCGCGCAATGTGGTTATTGCACGAGTGGCATGTTGATGACGAGTGCTGAACTGTTATTTAAAAATAAAACTCCGACCGAAGAACAAATAAAAATTGCGCTCGATGGTCATCTGTGTCGATGCGGTGCGCAACAACGCATTGTGCGCGCAGTGATGTTGGCTGCACACAACCTGAGCAAGGAGCAAGCATGAACGCCAACGCATTACCCAAAAGTTTGCAAGCGCAGCCCTTGATCTCGCAATGGGTGCGTCCCAGAAATGACGGATCGTGGGACGTGTACAGCGGTAAAGTCGATATCGGACAGGGCATCACGCATGCATTGCGTTTGATCGCGGCTGAAACTTTGCAATGCGACTTACAAAGCATTCACATGATCAACCCGAGCACCATGCACAGTCCGGATGAAGGCATGACGTCGGGCAGTTATTCGGTACAAGATTCGGGTACTGCAGTGCGTCATGCGTGCGCGCACGCCAAATGGTTGGTCGACCACGAACCTAATCGTCAAAACATCGATTGGCATATTCCCATTGATATAGAAAAATTAGTTGCGCACTCATCGCAAACGTCTTCACAGAAAAAAACTGTCTATCGCGATGATTTGTTGGCGAGTGTTCAAGGTCCGCCACAATTTATCCATGATCTCAAACTGCCCGCAATGCTGCATGGGCAAATGGTTCGCTCGCATGCCACTAACACCACGATTGATGAGCGGGTCTGGTCTGAGTTAAAAGATCGCGCATCGTCCATGACCGATGTTGTGCAGGTGGTTAAAAGCAATCAATTGATTGGTGTGGTTGCAAAAACAGAACATGCTGCTAAACAAGCCGCTGATTTTTTGTTGAACCGTTTGCAATGGAAGGTTGATGCGCATGGGATGCAAGCAGCAACGCTTGCTCAACAATTGCAAAAGCAAAAAGCCGATACACAAATTTTTCATGAATCGGGAACCGAGCAGGCTGCAACTGCTTCGACAAGCCACTACAGCGCCACTTACACGCGCCCCTATATTCATCACGCATCACTTGCACCGAGTTGTGCGTTGGCTGTGTGGCATAGCAAACATCGCATCAATCCTGCCAGTCAGTTGCCCTATCAACTTGAGGTATGGAGTCATTCGCAAGGTATTTATTCTTTACGTCGCGATATGGCGTTGGCGTTTGAGTTGCCAGAGCAAGAAGTGCAAGTGCATCACGCGCGCGGTGCTGGATGCTATGGACAAAATGGTGCCGATGATGTGGCCTATGACGCCGCATGGTTGGCAAGTCATGTGCCCGATCAACCCGTGCGACTCATGTGGTCTAGGCGCGATGAAATGATCGTATCTCCCATGGGTTCTGCCATGGTGATGGAACTCAAAGCGAACATCACGCAAGACCATCAAATTTTAAATTTAGAACACGTGGTGTGGAGTCAGGGGCACAGCTCTAGGCCAGGACGTGCAGCTACATCGGCGTTGTTTGGCAGTTGGCAAAAAGAAAATCCGCATCCGCGACTCGATCCCATCAACGTGCCCGCTGCTGCTGGTGCAGGCAGCGAGCGAAACACCATCACACCTTATCGCACGCAGCACCACAAAGTGGTGTCGCATCGATTGTTGGGTTTGCCTTTTCGAACCTCTGCATTGCGAAGTTTAGGTGCGCACGGCAATGTGTTTGCCGCTGAGAGTTTTATTGATGAAATTGCACACGACAGAGGAATTGACCCCATCGACTATCGCTTGTCGGTGTTAGACGATCCACGCGGTGTTCATGTTTTGAAACTTGTTGCACAACATGCTTCATGGAAAGAAAAGAAAGCGCAGTTGGCTCAAAAAGAAGGTCGGGGCATCGGTGTTGCCTATTCACGTTACAAGGGCAACAGTTCTTATTGTGCGGTGGTGGCTGAGGTTGAAGTGACGCACACCGTGCGCGTTCATCGACTCACCGTGGCGTGCGATATCGGTCGCATCGTTAATTTAGACGGCGCTGTTTTGCAAATCGAAGGCGGTGCCATTCAATCGACCAGTTGGGCGTTGAAGGAAGCTATGCATTGGAACGAAGAGGGTATTACCAGTATCGATTGGGATGCTTATCCGATTTTGCGATTCACAGAAATTCCTGCTGTTGATATACACATGGTGATGGATAGTCCTCACCCCAGTGTTGGCGCAGGTGAGGCCACGCAAGGACCCACCACCGCTGCGATTTCCAATGCAGTGTTTAGCGCATTGGGTGTGCGAGTGAGATCATTGCCATTAACTACTGACAATATACAAAAGGCAATGTGATGCAAGGCAAAGCGCTGGTTTTGTTTTCGGGTGGACAAGACTCAACCACCTGTTTGGCGTGGGCTTTGAATCAATACGACCATGTGGAAACAATTGGTTTTTCTTATGGACAGCGCCACCACGTTGAAATGACATGCAGACTTGATGTGCTTCAACAAATCAAAAAACAATTTCCAAATTGGGCAAACAAAATAGGTGAAGACCATGTGCTTGATTTATCGCTACTCGGTCAAATCAGCGATACAGCACTCACGCAAGAAAAAGCTATCGAGTTTTCAAATTTAAAACTACCCAATACATTTGTGCCGGGTCGAAATCTTTTGTTTTTTACATTTGCTGCAACCATCGCCTATCGCAGAGGTTTGCAATCATTGGTCGGTGGTATGTGCGAAACCGATTATTCGGGCTATCCCGATTGCCGCAATGACACATTGGTCTCTTTGCAATCAACGCTATCGTTGGGTATGGATATGCCGATTCAAATCGATACGCCACTTATGTGGATTGATAAAGCCGAGATTTGGCAGATGGCGCATTCATTGGGCAGTCAAGCCTTTGTAGACCTCATCGTTGAATCAACGCATACATGTTATTTGGGCGATCGTTCGCATCGACACGCATGGGGTTATGGTTGTGGCATGTGTCCCGCATGTCAATTGCGACTCACTGGATTTGAAAAATTTAAATCGACAGTATCAAGTCTTTAACTCGCCATCCACTTGGCAGGCACCATAACCAACGCTGGAAATGCAATCAGCATACCGAGCACCACAATTTGCGAAACTAAAAACGGCCACACACCTTTGATCACTTCGTGCATGGGTATGCGTCCAACACCGCACACCACATTGAGCACCGTACCCACAGGAGGTGTGAGCAGCCCAATCGCATTGTTGATGATAAACAGGACGCCAAAATAAACAGGATCAATACCCGCTTGCCTCACCAAGGGCATGAGTACAGGCGTCAATATCAAAACAGTGGGTGCAAAGTCCAGCGCAGTACCAACCACCAACACCAACAGCATCAGCATGATCATGAGTAACATTTTGTTATCCATGAATGGCTCCATCATGGTCACCACTTGTGCAGGAATATTCGCAACAGTGATCAACCAAGCAGACACCAAAGCAGCAGCCACCAAGAACATCACCACCGACGATGTTTTTCCTGCGGCCAACACAATGCCATACAAATCTTTGATTTTGATTTCGCGGTAGATAAACATTCCCACCAACAACGAATAAACAACCGCAACAACAGCAGCTTCAGTGGGGGTGAAAACTCCAAACTTCATACCGCCAATAATGGTCACTGCTAACAAATAAGCCCAAAAAGCATCGGCCGTGACTTTGAGTCGCTCCATCACGCCAACCTTAGGCGCTACTTCAACCTTGTCCATGCGCGCAACAAGCCACCATGTAATTGCTAAAGCAAGTCCCATCAAGATACCTGGGAAAATACCTGCCAAAAATAATTTGGTAATCGATACACCACCTGCAACACCAAACAAAATAAAACCAATACTCGGTGGAATGATGGGAGCGATGATGCCACCTGAGGCAATCAAACCTGCTGATCGATCCATGCGATAGCCGGCTTTTTTCATCATTGGCATGAGCACTGCTGCTAACGCTGCCGTATCTGCAACAGCAGAACCCGAAAGCGAAGCCATTACGATTGCTGCTAATACAGCGACATAACCCAATCCGCCTTGAAAATGCCCCACCCACACCATTGCAGAATTAACAATGCGTCGACTGATGCCGCCTGCATTCATTAATTCACCTGCAAGCATAAAAAAAGGCACGGCCATCAATGGAAAATTATCGGCGCCGCTGATTAAATTTTGCGAAACGATTTGCGCGTCGAATTGATCGAGATGAAACATCAACGCCAGGCCCGACGCCAACAAAGCAAAAGCCAACGGCATGCCCAATGCCATCGCAGCAAGCAAAGAGACCACAAAAATAGTTACGGTCATGATTTTGCCCCTTGCATGAATTCTTTGGCGTCGTCTTCAGAGTCTATCACTTGTATCAATTCATCGTCGGATATATCACCACGCGCCAATCGAATCAACTTGGCGATGATGAGTAAACTCATCGAGATACTCGCTACATAACCCACGCCATAAACCCAGCTCATGGGGATCTCAACCACCGCAGACATGTTGGTAGCATTGATGGGGTGCTGTTTCCATGTGCCGTAAAACATCAAACCACAACACAACAACATCAATAATTCTGACAGCACCAAGCAAATCACTTTGCCTGTGCGTGGCAACATGCGAACAACCGTATCAAGCCCTAAGTGCGTGCCTTCGCGCACTGCAATGATGGCGCCCAAAAACGTAATCCAAATGAATAAAAAACGCGACAACTCTTCGGAGCTGATGATGCCCGAATTAAAACCATAACGCAAAACCACGTTACCAAACACCATAACGACCATAGCGCTTAAAAAAACAACCAACAGCACTTCAACGGTTTTAAAAAACAAATCGGATAAAAATTTCATGAACAATGCCTGTACAAAAAAATCCCTGCCGAAGCAGGGATTGAATTAATAATTCAATTAATTATTTAACCGCTTCAATCGCGTTGAGCAGTGCCAAACCGTTTTTCTCACCAAAAGTTTTCTTGATGGGATCGAGTACGATTTTTTGGAACGGTGCCATGTCCACATTTTCAATCACTTGCATGCCTGATTTTTTGAGATCAGCAACCACTTTGGCAGCATTTTGCGCATTGAGATCGCGTTGGTATTTTGCAGATTCATGCGCGGCATCCAACACAATTTTTTGATAGTTGGCTGGCAAACCATCAAACTTGGCTTTGTTCATGGCCACAATCAAGGGTGAATACACGTGATTACTCACGGTTAAATGTTTTTGCACTTCGTAAAACTTAGCCGACCATGTGACGTTGATGGGATGCTCTTGTGCATCAAAAGCACCCGTCTCAAGCGCTGTGTACAACTCAGAGATGGGCATCGGTGAAGGATTCATGCCCAACAACTTGAATGCTTGAATGTGATAGGGGTTGGGTGTGGAGCGAATCTTCAAACCCTTCAAATCATCGGGTGTGCGAACAGGGCGCTTATTGTTGGTGAATGCTCGCCATCCGTTTTCCCAATAAGCCAATCCTTTAAGGCTGTGCGGTGACAACTCATCCAACACGCCGTGACCGACAGAGCCGTCGAGAACGTTGTAGGCGTGTTGTGCACTTCTAAATACAAAAGGCAATTCCATGGCAGCGGTGTTTGAAACAATGCCGTTGTAGTTGGATGCACCTGAAGAAACAATATCAATCGTGCCGCCACGTGCGCCATTGATCATGGCTGCATCGTTGCCCAATTGGTTCGACGGAAAGATGGTGATTTCAATGTCGCCGTTGGTGCGTTGCTTGACCAACTCTGCAAACTTAACAGCAGCTGCGTGTTGACCGTCGGTTGTTGGAACAGCGTGTCCCATTTTGAGGTTGAATTTGGCTGCAAAAGCAACAGAGCCAACGCTCACCATGAGTGCGGCAATCAATACACGAGAAAGCTTCATGAAAATCTCCAAAACAAAATTGTGATAATTTTTGAACAGCGTTGAATCTTCTAAGAAAATGCATACAACTTTTGCAAGGGTTTACCCTTGATCGCTACTCAATATCGACCAGATGCAAGCTAAATTGTCCTTTTTTGCGATCGGCAAAAAAATGCTTGAGTGTTTCTCTAACGGTTTTAAAAGCAATCTCATCCCAAGGAATATCTGCTTCGTTAAATAAAACAGCTTCAATGGTTTCGTGACCTGGCTCGAATTGATTGCTCAACAATTGAGCTTGATAAAAAAAATGCACTTGACCTACACGCGCCACATTGAGAACCGAAAACAAATCTTTGATTTCAAATTGAGCGCCTGCTTCTTCTTGTGTTTCGCGCCCCGCACCATGTGCCAAAGTTTCGCCCAACTCCAAAAAACCTGCAGGTAATGTCCATTTGCCAAAGCGTGGTTCGATATTTCGTTTGCATAACAAGACTTGATCTTTCCAAACGGGAATCGTTCCCACCACGTTGAGCGGATTTTCGTAATGAATCGTGGCGCAAGAAGGGCATACCGCACGCACGCGCGTGTCCCCATCGTCAGGTACGCGATTTTCAACAGCAGTGCCGCAGTTTTTGCAATGTTTGATGGGTGTGCGCATGCGTTTTATTATCAGGTGACTTGAATATGCAATTCGCCCAAGCCACTGACGCGGCCCACCATTTTGTCGCCTGATACAACTGCGCCAACACCTTCGGGTGTGCCAGAGTAAATCAAATCACCAGGTAGCAAATCCCAAGCAGCAGACAAGTGCTCAATGATTTCACCAATGTTCCAAATCAATTTATTAATTCCGCTGGTTTGAACCATTTTTTCGTTCACGGTGAGATCAATGCTTGATGCAGTCACGTCGCCTGCTTTTGTAACAGGTGTGATGGGACCGATGGGCGCACTGTGGTCATAGGCTTTGCCAATGCACCAAGGTCTGCCTTGTTTTTTCATGTCGTTTTGTAAATCGCGACGCGTCATATCCAAACCAATGGCGTAACCATAAATGTAAGAGGCGGCATCTGCGGCCTTGATTTGCTTGCCTGCTTTACCAATTGCAATCACCAACTCAATTTCGTGGTGCAAATTTTTGGTCAATGTCGGATAAGGAATTGTTCCTGTTTTGCCATCGGGCACCACCACTAACGCATCTGCGGGCTTCATGAAGAAAAAAGGTGGCTCGCGTCCTGTAAAGCCCATTTCCTTGGCGTGTTCTTCGTAGTTTCGCCCTACGCAATAAATGCGGTGAACAGGAAATTCTTGCGAGCTACCCACAACGGGTACGGCGACAACGCTTGGAGGTATGAATACATAAGACATAAAAAACCTTTGAACGATGAAAGTGTTGAACAACCCCGTAGTTTAGGCAATATTGACCAATTTGTTTTTTCGGCACTTATCAGCTCATCTACAGCCATGGATGTATCGTCAATTGATAGCAATCAAGGTATGCTACGGAGCTATGAAACTACACAATTATTTTCGATCTTCTGCGTCCTACAGGGTGCGTATTGCAATGCAACTTAAGGGCTTGCCCTTCGAATACATAGCTATTCATTTGGCCAAGGGCGAGCATTTATCTCAGTCATTTCAAGACTTCAACGCTGAGGGTTTGTTGCCTGTTTTGGAGGTCGATGGCCTTCAATTGACGCAATCCATGGCCATCATCGAATATTTAGACGAGACGAGACCTCAATTTCCGCTGCTACCCGCTGAAGCGCAAGGTCGAGCTCGTGTTCGTGCGTTATCGCAAATCATCGCTTGCGAAATTCATCCCGTTAATAATTTGCGAATTCTCAAATACCTAACCAAAGATTTAAAGATCGCTGAAGAAAATAAAAACACTTGGTATCGACATTGGGTTGCGCTCGGACTGCAAGCTTTTGAGAAACAACTCACACAAGGTCCTTCAGGAAAATTTTGCTACGGAGATACGCCGACAATGGTTGATTGTTGTTTAGTGCCACAAATTTATAACGCCGAGCGATTCAAAGTGGACTTAAGCGAATTTAAACGCACGATGTTGGCGTATGAGGCGTGCATGAAATTGCCAGAGTTTCAAAAAGCCCATCCATCGGCTTGTCCGGATTTTGAAGCTTGATGTCAAACGATTTTGTTCAATATGGGCCTCATTCATGGCCTGCAAATTGGCTAATCCCTAAACACTTACCCAATGGTGTGAGAGCCGTTTGCACCACGCGCGAAGGTGGTGAATCAAAAGTACCCTATGAGAGTTTTAATTTAGGTAATCATGTTGGGGACGACGAACAACATGTGAAAAAAAATCGTCAACACCTTCAATCACTGTTAGGTGTGCGTCCCGTATTTTTAAAACAAGTTCATGCATGGGACGTAATTGAAATTTCTAATGGGATCATTGACGACACGGTCGCAGACGTTTGCTTTACAAGTCAAAAACAAATCGCATGCACCATCATGGTCGCCGATTGTTTGCCCGTACTGGCATGGAATTCATCGGGCACTTGGGTGGGAGCGGCTCACGCAGGATGGCGCGGTTTATTAGGAAGTTATGGACGCGGTGTTTTCGAAGTGTTGGTGTCATCGTTACCCAATCATGTCAAAGTATCAGACCTTCATGTTTGGTTAGGACCATGTATTGGCCCCACTGCCTTTGAAGTGGGTGAAGACGTTTACCCCGCTTTTGTTTCGCAATCTGCGCAATCACACAATGCGTTCGTACCCCATCAACAACAATCCCAAAAATGGTGGGCTGATTTACAAAGCTTGGCTCGCAAGAGACTTCAACATTTAGGCGTGCAGCACATCGATGGTAACGATGGTTCTTCTGATTGGTGCACGGTGCTTAACCGCGAATTATTTTTTTCTCATCGACGCGACAAAGTAAGCGGTCGCTTTGCGGCTTGTATTTGGATTGATACTTAAGAGTCAGACTTGTCTTTGAGTTGCTGCTTTTTTTTGCGCAGAGGCATTCCAATGATATACAAAATAATGCTAATGGGTAGCACACCATAGAGCAAAAAGGTAAAAAAGGCACCCAATAGAGTTCCATTGACATGCGTGGCTTCGGCCACGGCCATCATTAAAGCCACATAAATCCAAGCAATTGCAACCAAATACATCTGGGGTACCTAAAAAAAATTCGATATTTATCGAAATGTAAGTAAAAGAAGGGGCATGACCTGAGATACTTTCGAGTTGATTTTAATGTCCCCTAGGAGACACACTCATGGCGCAGGATTTTGGACAGTTTTGGACGCAAGCTACACAACAACTTCCCCAACTCGATCAGAGCTGGGTCAAAGCCATGGACGCGTTCAAAAATTTGGATCTGGGTGAGGGCGCTTCAAAAATTGTCATCCCACCTGAAAAACTCCTTGAGCTTCAAAAGCAATACACGCAAGAAGCGATGGAGCTTTGGAACCACGGACTTCAATCCAATTTTACTTTCAAAGATAAGCGTTTTTCGTCAGATGCATGGCATCACAATCCATTGGCTGCTTTTTCAGCCGCTTTGTATTTGCTCAACACGCGTACCTTGATGTCTTTGGCTGATGCCGTTCACGCAGACCCCAAAACTAAAAGTCGCATTCGCTTTGCTGTTGAGCAATGGTCAGCGGCGAGTGCGCCCAGCAATTTTTTAGCATTTAATGCAGAAGCGCAAAAAAAGGCATTCGAAACAAAAGGCGAAAGTATTGCAAAGGGCGTTCAAAATTTATTGCATGACATCGAACAAGGCCATGTATCGATGACCGACGAGAGCTTGTTTGAGGTGGGTAAAAATGTTGCAACATCAGAGGGCAGCATCGTTTTTGAAAATGAATTGTTTCAACTGATCGAATACAAACCACTCACCCCCCAAGTTTTTGAAAAACCTTTTTTGTTGATCCCTCCTTGCATCAATAAATTTTATATTCTTGATTTGCAGCCTGCCAATTCATTGATTCGTTATGCGGTAAGTCAAGGTCATCGCACTTTTGTGGTCAGTTGGCGCAACCCAGATCAATCTTTATCGCACACCACGTGGGACGACTACATTGAACAAGGTGCCATTCAAGCCATTGAAGTCACGCGCGCCATTGGTGGTAGCGATCAAATCAATGCCTTGGGTTTTTGTGTGGGCGGCACAATTTTGACTAACGCATTGGGAGTACTCGCACAACAAAAACGCGATTGGGTTGCCAGTGCCACTTTACTCACCACGTTGGTCGATTTCACAGATACAGGTGTTTTGGATATTTTTATTGATGAAAATTTTGTGAAATTTAGAGAGGCGCAATTTGCCAATGGTGGTTTGATGGCAGGCAAAGACATGGCGTCTACATTTAGTTTTTTGCGCCCCAACGATTTGGTTTGGAATTATGTGGTGGGAAACTATCTCAAAGGTGAAACGCCGCCCCCATTCGATTTACTTTATTGGAATAGCGATTCAACCAATCTGCCAGGTCCTATGTACTCTTGGTATGTGCGCAATATGTATTTTGAAAATAATTTAATTAAGCCGTCAAAGCTGAGTGTTTGCGGTGAAAAAATAGATCTCAAACAAGTGACTTTGCCTATGTATATTTATGGCTCGCGAGAAGATCATATTGTTCCTATCGATGGCTCTTATGCCTCAACACAAGTATTTCCAGGTAAAAAACGTTTTGTGATGGGCGCATCGGGTCATATTGCTGGCGTGATCAATCCACCCGAAGCCAAAAAACGCAGTTACTGGATTGGAAAAAATAATTACTTCCCCAAAAAAGTAGGCGATTGGATAGAAGCGGCTAGCGAACATTCGGGAAGTTGGTGGACCGATTGGTCGCAGTGGCTTCAAACACATGCAGGCAAAAAAATTGCACCACGCAAAAAATATGGCAACACGCATTTCAAATCGATCGAGCCCGCACCCGGTCGATACGTCAAGGCCAAGGCTTAATTTTTTTATTCAACCTTCATCATCGGAGAATTTTTTATGGAAGATATTGTGATTGTTTCTGCTGCACGTACTGCTGTTGGAAAATTTGGTGGTTCATTGGCCAAAGTGCCTGCAACAGAATTAGGTGCGGGAGTGATTCGCGAAGTGATTGCACGCGCCAAATTAGATCCTGCGCAAGTTGGTGAAGTCATCATGGGACAAGTGCTGACCGCAGGCGCAGGTCAAAATCCTGCGCGACAAGCATTGATGCTTTCAGGCATTCCCAAAGAAGTGCCAGCCCTCACCATTAATGCGGTTTGTGGCTCTGGCCTTAAAGCGGTGATGTTGGCTGCACAAGCTGTGGCTTGGGGCGATAGCGAAATTGTGATTGCAGGTGGACAAGAAAATATGAGCGCGTCGCCGCATATTCTTCCCTCATCCAGAGATGGTCAACGAATGGGCGATTGGAAATTAGTCGACACCATGATTGTTGATGGATTGTGGGATGTGTACAACCAATATCACATGGGCATCACAGCCGAAAACGTTGCCAAGGCTCACGGCATTACTCGTGAAGTACAAGACGCATTGGCATTAGCCAGTCAACAAAAAGCAGCTGCCGCGCAAGACGCAGGCAAATTCAAAGATGAAATCGTCACTGTATCCATTGCACAAAGAAAAGGCGACCCTATTCTTTTTAATGCCGATGAATTCATCAATAAAAAAACAGATGCACAAGCCTTAGCGGGGTTGCGCGCGGCGTTTGATAAAACAGGATCGGTCACCGCAGGAAACGCATCGGGTATCAATGATGGTGCAGCTGCGGTGATGGTGATGACAGCCAAAAAAGCGGTTTCATTGGGATTAAAACCACTGGCACGTATTGCATCATTTGCCACCAGCGGACTCGACCCCGCCACCATGGGAATGGGCCCCGTACCCGCATCGCGCAAAGCATTGCAACGCGCAGGATGGAAAGCCTCTGATATCGATTTGTTTGAACTCAATGAAGCATTTGCTGCGCAAGCCTGCGCTGTTAATAAAGAACTCGCGATTGATCCTGCACGCGTCAATGTGAATGGTGGCGCAATTGCAATTGGACATCCGATTGGTGCGTCAGGTTGCCGAATTTTGGTCACCTTGATACACGAAATGCAACGTCGCGATGCCAAAAAAGGTTTAGCTGCTTTGTGCATCGGCGGTGGAATGGGTGTTTCACTCACACTCGAGCGTTAATTTCAATTGAAGTTTTAATTTTTATAAAGGGAGAGTTTTTATGAGTCAAAAAGTAGCGTATGTCACGGGCGGAATGGGCGGCATTGGAACCGCCATTTGTCAAAGCCTCCACAAAGCGGGTTATAAAGTTATTGCCGGTTGTGGACCTAGCCGTGATTTTAAAAAATGGTTGGATGAACAAAAAGCACAAGGCTATACGTTTTATGCGTCGGTCGGTAATGTGGCCGAATGGAACTCAACAGTTGAAGCTTTTTCAGCTGCTGTGGCAGAGCACGGCGTTATTGATATTTTGGTGAATAACGCAGGCATCACGCGCGATCGCATGTTTTTAAAGATGACGCCAGAAGATTGGAAGGCAGTGATCGATACCAATTTAAATTCCATGTTCAACGTCACCAAGCAAGTTGTGCCTGGCATGGTTGAAAAAGGCTGGGGTCGAATTATTCAAATCTCATCGGTCAATGGCGAAAAAGGCCAAGCGGGTCAAACGAATTATTCAGCCGCAAAAGCCGGTATGCATGGATTTACCATGGCCTTGGCTCAGGAAATGGCAGCCAAAGGCGTGACTGTTAATACAGTAAGCCCAGGCTATATCGGAACAGACATGGTGCGCGCTATCAAACCCGAAGTGCTTGAAAAAATTGTTGCCACAATTCCTGTCAAACGACTGGGTACTCCCGAGGAGATTGGCTCAATCGTGACATGGCTCGCAGGCGATCATTCAGGCTTTACCACCGGTGCAGATTTCTCCTGCAATGGTGGATTACACATGGGCTAAAAAATTACGCTGTTTTAAGCGCGCGTTGCATCAGCTGGCTAAAGGCGTTGAAGTATTTGTAAGCAAAAGGCGTAGGTACCAAATATTTGGTATGGCGATTGGAGCCAACAAATTCTGTTTCTACCATACCGATTTCTCGAAGGAGTTCGAGTTTTCGGTGAATTGTTGCGGGTGATGCAATTTGTTTGAAAGTCATAGCCTCAGTCACGGTCAATGGTTTGCCTGCTGAGTGCCTAACAGCATTAGCCTCAAGTAATTTTTTTGCGTCGGGGTTAATGAAGGAAACCTCAGGTGTTCCTTCAATGGTTTAAAGCAGGTTTAAAAATACAAAAATTTAATTACAAAAGGTTAATTTTTCGGTTTTTTAGTTATTTTTCTGCCTAGAGACGCAAAACTATAATCTTTATTTGTAATTCAAGTCAATCGGTGCTCACGCTGTGCCGTTTTGCATTCCACCATTTTCACACCCATATGACCAAGCCTAATTTTTCAGTTTCTGATATTCGCAAAACTTTTTTAGATTTTTTTGCAGCCAAGGGACATACCATCGTTGCTTCGAGTCCATTGGTGCCTGGCAACGATCCCACTTTGATGTTTACCAATTCGGGCATGGTTCAATTCAAAGATGTATTTTTGGGGGCTGATCAGCGCAGTTATGTTCGCGCGACTTCGGTTCAGGCGTGTTTAAGGGCAGGTGGCAAACACAACGATCTTGAAAATGTAGGCTATACCGCTCGTCACCACACATTTTTTGAAATGTTGGGCAATTGGAGTTTTGGGGACTATTTCAAACTTGAGAGTTTGCAATGGGCGTGGGAACTTCTCACCAAGGTATACCAGTTGCCACCCGAAAAATTATGGGCAACTGTTTATTTTGAAGACGATGAAGCCTATGACATCTGGACTCAAGTGATTGGACTGCCGCCTGAGCGTGTCGTGCAAATTGGCGACAACAAAGGTGGTCGCTACATGTCTGACAATTTTTGGATGATGGCCGATACAGGTCCATGCGGTCCTTGCTCCGAAATTTTTTATGATCACGGCCCCGAAGTAGCGGGCGGCCCACCAGGAAGTCCTGATCAAGATGGCGATCGATACATTGAAATTTGGAATAACGTGTTCATGCAATTTGACATGCAACCCGATGGCAGTGTCAAAAAATTACCTGCCCCTTGCGTTGATACAGGAATGGGTTTGGAGCGACTTGCCGCCATTTTGCAGCATGTGCATAGCAACTATGAAATCGATATTTTTGACGCATTGATAAAAGCAGCGGCTCGCGAAACAGGTTGCAAAGATTTAAGCAACAATTCATTGCGTGTGATTGCGGACCACATTCGCGCAACTGCATTTTTGGTGAGTGATGGTGTGATCCCAAGTAATGAGGGGCGTGGTTACGTGCAAAGACGTATCGTGCGTCGTGCCATTCGACACGGTTACAAATTGGGTCAAAAAAAACCATTCTTTCACAAACTGGTGCCTGATTTGGTGCAACTCATGGGCGAGGCCTATCCAAGTTTGCCGGCGCAATCCAAACGCATCATGGATATTTTAAAAACTGAAGAAGAACGGTTTTATGAAACACTCGAAAACGGCATGGAAATTTTGGACTCAACGTTGGCGCAAGGTGCAAAAGTTTTAGCTGCTGATGTGGCTTTCAAATTGCACGACACCTATGGATTTCCATTAGATCTCACCAACGATGTGTGTCGTGAGCGTGGTTTATCGGTGGATGAGACGGGTTTTCATGTAGCCATGGAAAAACAAAAAAATCAAGCGCGCTCAGCTGGTAAATTCAAAATGGATCGTGCCTTGGCTTATGAAGGTGCGAGCAATCAATTCACAGGCTATGAATCTTTGCAGGGCAAGGCCAAAGTGCTAGCACTATATCACGAAGGCGCGATTGTTTCAAGTTTGCAAGCCCACCAACAAGGTGTTGTGGTGCTTGATGTCACGCCCTTTTATGCCGAGAGTGGTGGACAAGTGGGTGATGAAGGTTTGATTCAAACAGCATCGAATCAATTTCAAGTTGACGACACCCAAAAAATTAAAAACGATGTATTTGGTCATCACGGTACCTTGGTATCGGGCGTTTTAAAAGTGGGCGACACAGTGGATGCATTGGTCAATGCGACGCAACGCAATGCGACCATCCGTCATCACTCGGTTACGCATTTGATGCACAAAGCCTTGCGTGAAGTATTGGGCGACCATGTGCAACAAAAAGGAAGTTTGGTCAATGCAGAGCGTACGCGTTTTGACTTTGCACATAACGGACCCCTCACCCATGATGAAATTTTTCAAATCGAAACACGCGTCAATCAAGAAATTCTTTTAAATGCAGCAACACAAGCGCGCGTGATGAACTTGGAATCTGCACAAAAAACCGGTGCCATGATGCTGTTTGGTGAAAAATACGGCGACCATGTGCGCGTGTTAGATATCGGCTCGAGTCGTGAATTGTGTGGTGGGACTCATGTGCAACGCACGGGCGATATTGGATTGTTTAAAGTGATTGCAGACAGTGGTGTTGCCGCAGGCGTTCGACGCATCGAAGCGGTTGCAGGTGATCAAGCATTGGCCTATGTGCAGCAACTTGAGCAAACCGTTCATCAAGCGGCCAGTAGTCTCAAAACACCTGTGCATGAATTGCAGGCACGCATTCAGCAAATGTTGGAACAAGTTAAATCACTTGAAAAAGAGATCTCACAAGTTAAAGGAAAACTCGCCAACTCGCAAGGCGATGAATTGTTAACGCAAGCCGTTGTGGTTCAGGGTGTACAAGTTTTGGCTGCATTTCTAGATGGAGCAGATGCCAAGTCTTTGCGTGAAACTTTGGACAAACTCAAAGACAAACTCAAAACTGCCGTGATTGTTTTGGCCGCCGTTGATGGCGATAAGGTTCAACTCGCAGCAGGTGTTACTGCTGACACCATCGGTCGTGTCAAAGCGGGTGATTTGGTTAACTTTGTGGCGCAGCAAGTTGGCGGTAAAGGCGGCGGTAAAGCCGATATGGCGATGGCAGGCGGCACACAACCCAAGGGTATTGCCAAAGCATTGGACAGTGTGATGCCTTGGGTCACTGATCGTCTGAAATAAAAAATTATTTTTTTGTAAAAATCAAATCCCAAACCCCGTGACCTAAACGCAGGCCGCGGGTTTCAAATTTGGTGAGCGGTCGGTACGAGGGCTTGTCTGAATAGCCATTTTCATGAGTCGATGAATTTTTTAATTGCGTTTGTGCACGCAACACTTCTAAACTTTGTTGGGCATAGGGTTCCCAATCGGTGGCGCAATGAAAATAGCCGCCTTGTTTGAGTTTTTGGCACAGCAAGGCCACTATCGGCGCTTGCATAAATCTTCTCTTGTGGTGGCGTTTTTTGTGCCAAGGATCGGGAAAAAATAGATGAATGCCATTGAGCATATTATCTGCAATCATCTGCTGCAAAATTTCGACGGCATCGTGAGAAAAGATACGAATATTTTTTAAATCGAGTTCTTCGATGCGTTTGAGTAATGCGCCCACACCGGGTTGATGTACTTCGCAGCACAAAAAATTAATATTCGGCAGAGACTGGGCAATTTTTGCTGTGGCCTCGCCCATGCCAAAGCCGATTTCTAAAATCATTGGAAGGTGGGCGCGCTCTTGTCCCCATGATGCCATTGGATCAAACATTTGATTTTGAAAATTCAAAACAAATTGCGGTGCCAAAATTTCTAATGCGCGCGCTTGACCTGTGGTGGTTCTGCCTGCACGTTTGACAAAGGTACGAATAACACGATGGTGCGCATTGTCTGTTTCAACAGGCATGATTGGAATTTCGTTTGACATAGCGAGGATTCTAAGCCTCAGTAGGAAAGATTTCCCTCCAAGCCAAAATCCATTGCGCCAACGCTTCAGAAATTTTTGTTTGGTGGCAATCAATAGGCAGATTTAAAAAACGCGCGGCCTCCATCAAACCACTTAACGCGTGGTGATGATCAAAACTTGCTGCACCTGTTTGTTTGGATAGTTTTTCGCCGTTAGTGTCGATTACCAAAGGAAGATGCAAGTAAGAGGGCTTTTGATATTCAAGCGCTTCAATCAATGCCAGCTGTCGTGGCGTGTTGTCGGCCAAGTCTTCGCCCCTCACCACATGAGTAACACCTTGAAGGGCATCATCAACCACCACAGCGAGTTGATAGGCCCAAAACTGATCCGATCTTTTTAAAACAAAATCACCAACGTCTTTTGCAATATTTTGAAGTTGTTTTCCTAAACGGCGATCGATCCAATGGGTAATGCCAGAGTTCACTTGAAATCGCCAAGCCATGTTTCTTGGGGTACCCATGTTCACTATCGAACTGTTTGCTGCTAAATTTAAATGTCTGCAAGTCCCTGGATAGATATTTTCCTGATGGCGTTGTCGTTGTTCGCCCCTTTGCAAAATAGCTTGTTCAATGTCTTTGCGTGAACATTGACATGCATATATTTTTTGTTGCTGCCACAAATGTTGCAGCGCATGAAGATAGTAATCGTTGCGTTTGGATTGATAGACAACAGGAGCGTCGCTCACCATTGCGCAAGCTGCCAATTGTTGAAGAATGATGACGTCTGCGCCATGCACTGTGCGTGGTGTGTCAACATCTTCGATGCGAATCAACCATTGACCGTCGTGTGCGCGTGCATCAAGCCAGCTGGCCAATGCTGCAACCAATGATCCTGCATGGAGGGGGCCTGTGGGTGAGGGCGCAAAACGACCGACGTAACGTGACATAACCCAAAAAATTAATTAGGACAGATGAAGCGCCAAACTCAAGCCACTTATGAATGCATCTTCAACACGGTGACCAATGTGCCAATCGCCGCAAGTGCCAATGCTTAATTTTTCATCCCATAAAAAATTTTGACCCAGAGGCTGTAAAGTTTTTGCATAGCGCCAACGATGCGCTTGTGCATAGGCAGGTTCTGCGCGAATACCCGTGAGTTCAGCAAAAGCTTTGATGAGTTTGGCACGCACACGCATTTCATCGTCTTCAAGATGTTCGGTAGACCATTGCGCACTCGCCTGTACGGTCCATCGTTCAATCGATTTTCGATTGGGCTTGGAAGATTCGCGCGACAACCACGCGATTCGATGATGTGTGCTTCGCGCAGCGTTCCATTGAGGACCTAAATGGCTAAGACCTGGCTGACTCGCGTTAGGATAAGCAAGCATCAATGTCCAGCAAGGTGCAACTGTGACGCGATCAAGTAATGCCAGTCCTGAAAAACCAACCGCATTGGACCCCGATTGTCGAAGCAGTTGTGCGGTTTGCACATGCGGCATAGCCAGGATGACGTGATCAAAAGAAGTTTGTTTGAGTTTTAAATCTATGTCAGCAATGACTTGCCATTTTTTTTGATGATTGGCGTCGCGCACAATTTGTGTGATCAACGTGGAAGTGTGCAGTTGATTGGCTGATTGCAATGGTTGGGCCCAATGTCTTACCAATGCATTCATGCCCGGTGAGCCTACAAAATGCGATTCGCGATGCGGCAACGGTGCTTCAATGACGCGACCGAGTGGATCGAGCACGCGCACGGCGTTGGCACTCCAAGCTTTGTGAACCTGCGCAGTACCGGCTACTTCATCCAATGCTTTTTTGAATCGTGCATCGCGCACCGTGAAGTATTGTGCGCCGTGATCAAAATTTCCAAATGTGGTTTCGCGTGTGGACATGCGCCCACCTACACCCTGACTTTTTTCAAATACTTCGACGTGATGACCGGCTTGCGTCAAGGTTCGGGCGGCAACAATGCCAGACATTCCGGCTCCGATAATGGCGATGTTTTTCATAGTATTGACTTTACACGCTTCGAGACGCCTTGTCGCGACAAACCGAGCAAGGCTTGACGAGTTTTTGTTGAAGATAGTTTGTGCAGCCACCATTGAAGCGCTTTGCCGCCTTGCGATGGTTGGTCGGCATCTTGGGGTTTACGCCAACCATAGCCCATGTGCGCCGATCGATCTTGTCGCATCACCGAGCGAATTTGTAATTGTCCAGAATCGATATAGGGACGCGCAAGTGGTTCTGGTAAAAAGCCCACGCCCAAGCCTCTGAGTTGCGCGTCGAGTTTGATTTGCATGCTTGGCACCGTCAGGACGTCTTGGCCTGGTAATAAACCAATCGTCATACCAGGGCCTGTGGGTATCGTGTCTGCCACAGCAACGGCGCGGTATTGACGCAACACGCTGTCTTGAAGAGGTTGTTTGAGTTTAGCCAATGGGTGATCGGGAGTAACAGCAAAAACGAATCGCACGGTGCCCAGTGGTTCGTGAAGAATATCGGGTGCGCTGCCAAAATTAATCGGGATGCCAATGGCCAAATCGGCCTGTCCTGATTGCAATGCATGCAAGGATCCTTGAATCGCCTCGTCGCGAAAGCGCAGACGTGTTGGCGGATTTTTAGATAAAAATTCAGCGCACAGTTCCATCAAAATATTTCGATCAATCACCGCGTCAACTGCAATCGTCAACTCACTCTCCCAACCTGTTGCGATGCGTCGAATGCGATTGGCGATCGCGTCCATATCTAGAAGTAATCGTTGCCCCTCTTTAAGCAGCTCCTCACCCACACGCGTCAAATACGCTTGTCTTGCGCTGCGGTCAAACAAAAGGACGTCGAGCGCGTCTTCCATTTGTCGCACGCGATAGGTGAGGGCGCTGGGCACCATCGACATTTGTCGGGCAGCAGCAGCAAAACTCCCCTCTTGATGAATGATTTCTATCATTCGCAGCGCGTCGGGGGTGAGGACGTCTTTGGGTGTTTTTATGGTTTTCATTCAAATTTTTTGAATGTTGCCATCAAATCGACTGGATGGGAAGAGACTGTATTGCTTATACAGTTGCTTCATCACCACAAAAGGAATCTTTGACATGTTGACTCTTCGCCAATCCTCGCAGCGCGGTTGGGCCGATCACGGTTGGCTCAAGTCATTCCATAGTTTTTCATTTGCCGGCTACTTTGATGAAAAACATTTGGGATGGGGAAATTTACGCGTCATAAATGAAGATCGCATTGAACCTGGTGCTGGATTTGGTACGCATGGTCATCGCGATATGGAAATCATCAGTTATGTGATGTCGGGTGAACTCGCGCACAAAGACAACATGGGCAATGTGAAAGGCATTCCTCCAGGAGATGTTCAGCGCATGAGTGCAGGCTCAGGCGTGATGCACAGTGAGTTCAATCACGCACCGCAACAACAAACACATTTTTTACAAATTTGGATTCAACCCAATGAACTGGGTATTGCACCGAGTTATGAGCAAAAAACATTTTCATCGGATCTCAAAAGAGGAAAGCTTAAGTGCGTTGCCGATCGACTCGCGCGCGACGGCGCGGTCAAGATTCATGCAGACGCAAGTTTGTATGCGGGCTTGTTTGACGGCGCTGAAAAATTCCAGATGACGTTGGATCCTCAACGCAAGGCCTATGTGCACTTGATCAAGGGTTCTTTGTGCGTCAATGGATTGACGATTTCAACAGGAGACGCTGTGTTGATGTCTGGCGAAAGCCAAATCACTTTAGATCAAGGTCAAAACGCCGAAGTGTTGGTGTTTGATCTTTGTGCGTAATTTTTTTTAAAACCATGTAACTATCAGGAGAAAAAGCATGACAAAAACCGTTGTTGTTTACCATTCAGGTTACGGCCACACCCAACGCCTCGCGCAATTTGTTGCGCAAGGTGCCAAAGCCACCATCATTGAAATCAATGCGGAGGGCAGTATCAGCGAAGAAAATTGGACCACGCTTGACGCAGCAGATGCGATTATTTTTGGTGCACCCACCTACATGGGCATGGCCTCATGGCAATTCAAAAAATTTGCAGATGAGACATCCAAGCGTTGGTACACCAGTGCATGGAAAAATAAAGTGGCGGGTGGTTTCACCATATCGGCTAATTTAAGCGGCGACAAACTTTCCACAATTCAATACTTCATCACCTTGGCGATGCAAAACGGCATGATTTGGGTGGGTCAATCTGAGATGAGTGATGGCAACATCAATCGATTGGGTTCTAACTCAGGTTTGATGTCGCAAGTAGGCTCCACAAGTCCTGCTTCAGATATTCCACAAGGTGATTTGGATACCGCTTTGAAATATGGCGAGCGTGTGGCGGGTATTGCGGCTCAAATTAAAAAATAAATGACTAGTTAAGTGTCGGCTGCGAATTAAGCCTTCATCGGTTTTAATTCGCTGTCGAGCGCTTCGCGTTCATCAAAAACAAAACAGGCGCCTTCATAGTGATGGTCGCCTACTTCTTCAAAATATTTAAGAATACCGCCGTCAATTTGAAACACATGTTGATGGCCATGCTCTCTCATAAAGATAGCGGCTTTTTCACAGCGAATGCCGCCTGTGCAGTAGCTGATCACTGTTTTATCTTGAAGCTCACCCATCTGTTTTAAAACTGCAGTGGGAAATTCGCTGAATTTACTGATGTTGTAGTCAATTGCGTTTTTAAATTTGCCGTGACCCACTTCAAACCCATTGCGCGTATCGAGTGTGACAACGGGTCTGCCCTCGTCGTCATGTCCTTGATCGAGCCATTTTTTAACTGTGGCGGGTGATATCGCAGGCGCGCGTCCCTGTTGCGGTTGAATCGCTGGATGGTTCATGCGAATGATTTCGTTTTTTACCTTGACCAGCAATTTGGCAAATGGCTGATGCTTAGACCAACTTTCTTTGGGTTGCAGGTCCGAAAACCTTGAGTCGCTTGTTAACCATTGAACAAAAGAACGAATGTGGGTCTCAAATCCTGCTAAAAAAATATTGATGCCTTCTTCTGCAATCAGAATTGTGCCTTTGAGTTGCTGTTGTTGTGCGTGATGCAGGTAATCGAGGCGAAGTTGTTCGGCGTTGTCTATGCGAACAAACTTATAAACTGAAATGTTGAGGATGGAGTTGGCCATCTAAATAGGCGTGGTCAAAATATGGGAGGTTGACGAGCCTTGACCCCGGCACTGACTCCACAGTTAGAGCTGCTTGGTTCCCCACCTGACTCGGTTGGCCGCTTCACCATGCGGGAAGGCCCGTCGGTTTCAATTGTACGCTGTCAACACAGTAGAATAACGGGCAATGTCTTATTTGGTCCTTGCTCGTCACTATCGCCCCAAAACATTCACCGAGATGGTGGGGCAGTCTCATGTCGTGCAGGCTTTGAGGAATGCGCTGGTGTCCAAACGTTTGCACCATGCTTATTTGTTCACTGGCACAAGAGGCGTTGGCAAAACAACTGTCTCGCGTATTTTGGCCAAATCACTCAACTGCGAAACGGGTATCACCGATCAACCCTGCGGTGTGTGCGACGCTTGTGTGGCGATCGACTCTGGTCGCTTTGTTGATTACACCGAGCTGGACGCCGCGTCCAATCGAAGTGTGGATGAAGTTCAAGCCTTGCTTGAGCAGGCGGTTTATAAACCTGTGCAGGGTCGCTTCAAGGTGTTCATGATTGACGAGGTGCACATGCTCACCGGTCATGCATTCAATGCCATGCTCAAAACGCTCGAAGAGCCGCCCGAATATCTCAAATTTGTTTTGGCCACAACAGATCCGCAAAAAGTACCCGTCACGGTTTTGTCTCGTTGTTTGCAATTCAATTTAAGGCCGATGGCACCCGAGACCATCATGGAGCATTTAATCCATGTATTGGGTCAAGAAAATATTCAATCCGAAACACAAGCCTTGCGTTTGATAGCGCGCGCGGCTCGAGGATCCATGAGAGATGCTTTGTCATTGTGCGATCAAGCGATTGCTTATGGCAATGGCGCTTTAAAAGAGCAAACAATTCAAGATATGCTCGGCAGTGTGGATCAATCGCATGTTTTTGATTTGATTGATGCAATGGCTGCAGGCGACGTGAGTACCGTCGTGCAAATTTGTGAAAATCTAAGACACATGGGTTTGTCTGCCGCGTCAACACTGGAAGAGTTGTCGTTTGTATTGCAACGCATGGCGGTCTTGCAAGCAGTGCCGTCTGTCAATGATCAAGACAATCCTGATCCCGATGCGCAACGTTTGCAAGCGTTGGCGCAATCCATGGCCAAAGATGAGACGCATTTGTTGTACAGCATGTGTTTAAACGGTCGAAATGAATTGGCATGGGCGCCTGACGAGTATTCAGCTTTGGTGATGGTTTTGTTGCGCTTCTTTGTATTCAAATCTTCCGACTCATCGACAGCGAGTCCTGCACTCGAAAAAAAAACTCTGAAAACGCCTGAGGTTGTTACTCCGTCTGAAACTAAGCCTATAACCGCACCCGTCGCAAAGCAAAACAATGTGCCTGTAGCAGCGGTCGTTGCACCATCTATTGCGCCTTCGATTCAAAAATTGCCTGTGCGTGAAATGACTCCACCGTCAATGTTTATTGCATCCGAATTGGGCGAGTTTTGGCACGATTCGGTGCTAGCCATGTCGAGTGAAAAATCGATTCAAGCGATGACGCGTGAATTGGCCATGCAAATACAAATGCAAAGTCAAACTGCAAATGTCTGGTCGTTCAGCATTGCGCGCGAATCGCTCAACACCGACAATCATCGCCAACGCTTAGAAGAAGCCTTGGCCTTGCAAGGGCATGCAATTCGTCTTCAAATCGATGCAGGAGTTGTCACCGATTCACCTGCATTGCGTATTCAAGATGCACAAGCAAAAAAACAAAAACAAGCGGAAGATATTATTTTGGGAGACCCATCTGTTCAACAATTGATGCAAACGTATGGTGCAAAAATCGTACCTGGGAGTATCAAACCATTATGAAAGTTAATCATGTTTAACAAAGGACAACTCGCAGGCTTAATGAAACAAGCGCAAGCCATGCAAGATAATTTGCGCAAGGCGCAAGATGAGCTCGCCACCATCCAAGTCACGGGAGAATCAGGCTCTGGCATGGTTCGCATCACCATGACTTGCAAACATCAAGTAAAGCGTGTGCAAATCGACGCCAGTCTCATGACCGACGACAAAGAAATGTTAGAAGATTTAATGGTTGCTGCTTTTAATGACGCAGCTCGCAAAGCTGAAGTCACCAGCGAAGAAAAAATGGGCAAACTCAGCGGTGGAATGCCAGGTTTGCCAGGCGGCATGAAACTTCCATTCTGATGCAAGACAACACGGCGCTTAATGCACTGATTCAAACTTTGCGCCGCTTACCAGGTGTGGGGCAACGCTCCGCATCGCGAATGGCGTTTCACTTGCTTCAACACGATCCGCAAGGTGCGATGATGATTTCTCAAGCCTTGCAAAATGCTGTCTCATCTGTTCGTCACTGTGTGTTGTGCAATACGTTTACCGAAACCGAAATTTGCATGACCTGCGCCGATCCTTTGCGTGATCAAACGCGTTTGTGTGTGGTCGAAACGCCATCGGACCAAACTGCCGTTGAAAGGACAGCGTCCTACAAAGGTTTGTATTTTGTTTTGATGGGCACACTGAGTCCTTTGCAAGGTCGTGGGCCAAATGACATTGGCGTTCATCCATTGCTCGAGCGCGCGAGCAATGGTCAAGTGCAAGAGGTGATATT
>RFYV01000037.1 GCA_009921265.1 Betaproteobacteria bacterium
TGGCACTTCGCGCTATTCAATAGATGGAAAAAAATTACACCATTTTTCGGTTGTATCCTCGCATGCGCAATACTGTGTCGTACCTCAATCAGGCGCCATTGCCGTTAATAAAAACATCGGCTTTGACCAAGCCTGTTTGATTGGTTGTGGTGTGATGACAGGAGTAGGTGCTGCGGTGCGGTATGCGCAAGTACAAGAAGGCTCGCATGTTTTGGTGATCGGTTGCGGTGCAGTAGGACTCAACGTGATTCAGGGCGCTAGACTGCAAAAAGCTCAAACTATTATTGCGGTTGATCGAATACCAGATCGCCATTTGCCATGTATAAAAATGGGGGCCACTCACTTTATTCAATCTGACGATGCAAATATCTTGCCCATGATAAAAGATTTGACCAAGGGCCGCGGTGCTGATTATGTTTTTGAATGCGCAGGTAACGAGCAAAGCTTGCGAATGTCGCTTGAGGCGCTCAGACCTGGCGGCCAATTGGTCATCCTAGGAAAAACACAAGTCAATCAAGATGTGAAATTGCGTTTTGGCTCGATGATGGGTGAAAAAAGAATCGTTCGATCAAGTTATGGCGGCGCACGCCCGCACCGCGATTTCCCTTGGTTGGCTGATCTGTATATGCAGGGCGATTTGTTGCTCGACGAGTTAATCACACACCGACTGCAACTTGAAAATATCAACGACGGATTTGACGCCATGTCGCGTGGTGAAGTGCTGCGCGCAGTCGTGCAAATGAATCGCAACGAATGAGGCATCCGCCACTACAAAAAGGTTGGATTGATCAAACGCACCACCGCGTTGAACTCGGTGATTTACAGTTAGAAAACGGGCAAACCGTTCATGATGCCTTTTTATCTTATGTCGTTCATGGAAATCTAGATTCAAAAAAACCTGTTGTATTGGGTTTGACCGCTATTGGAAGTACGCACCATCGCCTGGATTTTTTGACGGGTTCAGGCTTGGCCATTGATCCATCGCGCTACACACTGATAGTGATAGACGCCATTGGAAATGGTTTGAGCATTTCGCCCTCCAATTCAAAACGCCAACACGGTATGACATTCCCGAAATTTTCCATACGAGATATGGTGCACTCACAAAAAAAAGCGCTGGATCAATTAAAAATAAATAAGCTTTATGCAGTTATTGGTGCATCGATGGGTGGCATGCAAGCCTTGCAATGGGCAGTGAGCTATCCATCACTGATGGAGCGTATTGTTGCCATGACTCCAATGGCCAAAACCTCTGCATGGGCTCAAATACTCAATGAAACATCGCGAAAAATATTAATGTCTCATCCAAGATGGCAGTCCAATGATCCCGAATGTTGGAATGCATGGATTCCTTTGATGCAAATGATTAATTCGCGCACTCCACAATTGTGGGACAAGCAATTGCCGCGTTTTGACGACGTTAAAAATGAAATTCAAAATAAAACCAACTCATGGCATATGCAAGAGTTTTCACCCTTTGATTGGATTTATCAATCATTGGCTTACGATCTTCACGATGTGGGTCAAACGACAGGCATGAATCTAGATACGGAATTTGCATTAAAACAAATCAAAGCTCAAACACTTGTATTGGCACCCCCTCTTGATCTGTACAACCCTGCCTATTGCGCACGATGGGCGTCGCAACACATTGCAGATTGCAGATTCATTGAAATTGATTCTGAATGGGGTCATCAATCCGCTTCTGCTGCTGATAATGCTTGCAGCGTGTTTTTGAATAACTGCATCGGTCAATTTTTGAAAAATTAGGACTTTTGTTAAAAAAATTACTGCATTTGTATTCACTTATTGGGGGCAAATAATCACCCACAAATAGGGTTTATCTCGGTTTATTTGTGACTTCCATCGCCTTACAGTTATCCAATCATGAGCAAAATTAAATCCATCGAAATCATTGATTTTCAATTTGATTCTCCCAACAAGGAACGCCTTGGAGTGGGGCAACTCATCACCTTTAAACGCGGATCCTCCATTCGTGCCACAAAAAATGCCATTGCCATCACAACCGATGACGGCTATCGCGGTGAATATGTCACCAACTGGGTCGCCAGTCCTGCAACTCGAGGTGAGATGGACATGCTCGCGCCGTTCCTCCTCGGTCGAGATGCAATGGCAAGAGAAGAGATTTTTGATGACCTCAAACGAGAGATCCGACAATGGTCTGGTATGGGGCACGGGCCATTGGATATTGCCCTTTGGGATCTTGCTGGAAAAAAATACGGCGCGTCCATTTCTGAGTTGATCGGAGGTTATCGGCGTCGCTTGCCTGTTTATGCATCAACTTATTTAGGTGACACCAACGACGGACTCCATTGCAAGGAAGCGTATGCAGAGTTTGCGCATCAATGCTATGAAATGGGATACCGCGCCTACAAAATTCACGGCTGGAATGAAGGTGACGCCAAACGTGAAGCTGCAAATGTTTTGCATGTAGCCAAAGAAGTGGGCGACAAGATGACATTGATGTTGGACCCGGCCAATCAACTTCGAAAATTTTCTGATGCTTTATATGTAGGACGTGCGTGTGACGAAGGAAATTATTTTTGGTATGAAGATCCCATGCGAGACAACGGTAAATCTGCATTCATGCACCAAAAATTAAGAGGCATGATTAAGACCCCTCTTTTAATTACAGAATATGTACGCGGCATTGAACCCAAAGCAGATTTCATTATTGCGGGTGGCACTGATTTTTTACGCGTGGATCCCGAATACGATCACGGCATCACAGGCGGTCTGCGCATCGCTCATTTAGGCGAGGCATTTGGTCTTGATGTAGAAGTACACGCATGCGGCCCTGCGCAACGTCATTTGATGTCAGCCATGCGAAATAGCAATTACTACGAATTGGCCTTGGTAGGCCCTGATTGTCCCAACATGGTGCCGCCTGTTTACAAATGTGGCTACACCGATCAACTCGATTGTTGTGGGCCAGATGGATGCGTTGAAGTACCAACAGGACCTGGACTGGGTGTGACTTACGACTGGGATTACATCAATAAAAACTCTATTGCTAAAAGAATTTATGAATAAAAAAAACGCTTTGCGAATCGGCTACATGGGCGTGGGTCACATGGGGCACGGCGCTGCATTAAACATCTTACTCAAATCGTATCCCTTGATAGTTTTAGGAAATAAAAATCGAACACCAGTTGATGATTTGATTTCTCGCGGAGCCATTGAAGCAAAAAATCCACAAGACTTGGCAGCCAATTGCGATATTGTGTTTATGTGTCTACCTTCAACGCAACACGTTGAAGAGGGTGTGTATGGTGACAACGGAATATTAAAAGGCGTCAAACCAGGATTCATTTTGGTTGATTCCACAACATCGAACCCCGACGTGACATTGAAAATTGGTCAAGCGCTTCAAAACTTAGACGCTGATATGGTGGACGCACCTTTAGGTCGTACACCCAAGGAGGCCGAATTAGGAAAACTCAGTGCCTTTGTGGGTGGTTCAGCCAAAGCTGTGCAAACTGTCAAACCTGTGATTGAAACTTTTGCCGACGCAATTATCGAAACTGGACCCTTAGGGTCGGGGCATACGATGAAGTTAATCAATAATTTTTTAGCGATAGCCACCAGTGCCGTTGTTGGCGAGGCGCTTGCAGCAGGACTGCGCTTGGGTATCGACATGAAAGTATTTAAACAAGTGGTTGATTCTGCAGGTGGCAACAGCGTGATGTTTCAACGATTCATGCAATGGACATTGAATGGCGATGATTCGCATTTGCAGGGCATGATGAGCGTAGCCATCAAAGACCTCACATACTACAAAAAATTAGCCAGCAACGCTAACGCCAGCACTACACTGGCAGAAGCCGCAGCACAGGTTTATTTGTTGGCCAACAAACTGGGACATGAAAAACAATACATGCCTGTGCTATCAACTGTATTGGCCAATCACATGGACGGAGCCAATCGCACCTTACCCAATAGAAACTGATTTTTTGAAACTGAATTTTTAAAAGGAGACGCATCATGAAGAGACGATATTTATTTTCTAAGCTTGCACTAACAGGACTACTTGCTGGACTGTCACTTGGTGTCTCAGCGCAAACCACGCTTCGCTTTGGCCACGCCAATAGCCCTGGCGAAATTGCTTTCGATTTGTATCAAGAATTTACTGACAACGTCAACAAAAAATCAGGTGGACAACTCACGATTCGCGTGTTCCCATCTGAGCAGTTGGGTAAAGAAGTCGATTTGTTACAGCAACTCAAATCGGGTGCATTAGATATATCGACGCCATCGATGCCCACACTCAACACCATGGTCGCTGCATTTGAAATGCCAAGCGCACCTTTTTTATGGAAAGATTGGAAGGAAGCTGAAACAGTGATTCGTGGTCCAGCTATGGAACCTGTTTGGGCAGAACTAAAAGACAAACACAATATTGTTCCACTCACAAAAATTTGGTATTGGGGATGGCGCAATTTCACGTTCACTACTAAAGAGGTTAGAAAACCTGAAGACATGGCAGGACTCAAGGTGCGTGTTCCTGAGTCCCCTATTTGGGTTGAAATGGTCAGAGGTTTTGGTGCAGCACCCACACCGATTCCATTTGGCGAGGTTTATACCGCGCTTCAACAAAAAACAGTCGATGGTCAAGAAAACCCAATTCCAACTATCTACTCACGAAAGTTTTATGAAGTTCAAGGCTATTTGTCCATGAGCCGTCACATGCTGCAAAACAATACATTGCTCATTAACAAAACCAGCTTAGAAAAGCTCAAACCCGAGTTACAAAAGTTATTGATTGATGAAGCGGCAGCTGCATCGATTAAAAACACACAAATGCAACAAGCACGCGAAGTATCGATGCTTGAAGATATTCGCAAATCAGGCAAAACAAAAATTATCGACAATCCCGATCGTGACGCGTTTGCAGCTAAGATGACAGCCGTCTATCCCAAGCTTGAAGCGCGCTGGGGAACTGAAAATTGGAAGCGCGTACGTGCAGAAATTGATCGCTTAAGAGCCATCAAATAATGCTGGATTTATTAAGATCGATTGATCGCGGCTTAGCAACTATCGAAGACACCCTGGTCACTTGGATGGTGGGGATCATCTCCATCATTCTAGGACTCGGGGTGATTTTGCGATATGTATTCAATGACCCTATTACATGGTCGGAAGAATTTGTGGTTACACTTTTTGTGTGGTTGGTGATGTTGGGTGTTCCATCCGCCTTGCGTTCCCGCATGCACATTCGCATTGATGTTTTGATCTTGCGCCTGAGTCTGCGCATGCGCCGATTATTTGGCATCATCGCGTGCTTATCTGGCTTAGTCATCATGGTTGCAGCAATTTATGCAGGCTATATGCACACCACAGGTGTGTGGGGAAGTCACACCCCTATGTTGGGATATTCAATGGGTTGGATATTTATTGCCATGCCCATCGGTTTTGCAATCACTCTCTTTCATAGTGCCATGATATTGATCGACGAAGGCCCAGAAAAAGTATTTCAAAATTCAACTGAAACAGTCATCGACTCTGCAGAAATTTAAAAATCATGCTAACCATCTTGTTGTGTGTGTTCGTTGTTTTACTTTTATTTGGTGTGCCCATTGGTTTTGCCATGCTAGGTTCATCCATGCTCGTGATTGGATTGGATGGCATCCCCGTTTCAGTGGTTGCCCAGCGTGTTGCAACCAGCGTTCAATCCTTTCCTTTGTTAGCGGTTCCCTTGTTTACTTTAGCGGGCTCGTTAATGAACGAGTCTGGCATCAGCGAACGCTTATTTAATTTCACTCGTGCATTTGTTGGTCACATTCGTGGTGGATTGGCTCAAACCGCCATTGTTGGAAATGTCTTTTTGTCAGGAATCTCTGGCTCATCCGTTGCTGATTGTGCAGCCACTTCTCGCGTGTTTGTTCCTCAACTCACGCAAGCAGGTTATGGCAGAGGATTTGCCGCAGCAGTATGTGCTGCGGCAGCCACATTAGGCCCCATTATTCCGCCGTCAATTTTGATGGTGATCTATGCATGGCAAGCCAACGTATCTCTAGGTGATTTATTTATTGCAGGATTAATTCCTGGCGTTGTAATGGCATTAGCCATGATGATTGTGATTGATTACACCGCACGCAAACGCAATTTTCCAAAAGATGAGGCATTCAGTGGCGCTCGACTGTGGGCCGCATTCAGACATGCGTTGTGGGCGTTGGCCATGCCCGTACTCATTTTGTTTGGTTTTCGAATGGGCGTATTTACTGCCACAGAAATTGCAGCAGTTGCCTGTGCTTACTCTTTGCTTGTGGGTGTTTTTGTTTACCGAACACTCACCTGGAAAACTTTACCTAATATTTTATTAACGACAGGTCGTGAAACTGCAGCAATTTTGGTGATTGCGGCGGGCGCCGCACCGTTTGGATGGATATTGGGTGTAGAGCAAGCGCCTCAACAAGTGGCCGCACTACTCACATCAATTTCGACAGAGCCATGGGCAATCTTATTGATTCTTAATATTGCTCTTTTGATTGCTGGCATGTTCATGGAAACCTTGGCCATCATGATTATTTTGGTGCCGATTCTTATTCCACTTTTAACGCAACTTCAAATCGATTTACTGCACTTTGGTATTGTGTTGTTGGTTAATTTAGTTATTGGGCAAATCACACCACCAGTGGGCGTTTTGATGTTTGTTGCCAGTTCTGTTTCAAAGACGCATCTGGGTTTGATTGTGAAAGAAATCGGACCTTTTGTGGGTGCATTGATTGCGGCATTGGCCTTACTCACCTATGTTCCTGAGTTGTCTGTTTGGTTGCCTAGAGTTTTAAACCACTAATAGCAACTTATTTTTGCTTATAGGCTTGGGCGCTAAAATACCTAAGCCTGTTTCTTTCTTCAACCATGACCCAAAGTTCAACCATGACTATTTCTATGTACTACGCCAGCGTTCCACGCTTAAGCAATGCTCTTAATAATCTTTCGCATTTGCTTGATAAAGCACAAGCGCATATCGATGCAAAAAAGATTGATCCCAAAGCCTTGCTCGAATTTAGGCTCTATCCCGACATGTTCAACATGACACGTCAAGTTCAAATTGCCTCTGATACTGCAAAAAGTGTTGTCGCAAGACTCGCGGGTGTTGAAATCCCATCCTACGAAGACAACGAAATCAGCATTGAGATGTTAAAAGCTCGCATCGCTAAAACAGTGACGTTTATTCAAAGCTTTAAGCCCGAACAAATCGATGGAACAGAAGATAAAGACATCATCACCAAACGAGGTGAAAAAGAAACGCATTACAAAGGAATGCAGTTTTTATTGGGACACGCATTGCCCAACCTTTATTTTCACGTCACCGCCGCATATGCCATCTTGCGCCACAATGGTGTTGAAATTGGCAAACGCGACTATTTAGGTCAACCTTAATTCATTTCTAAAGGCACTCTCATATGGGAACCGATCCTATACCTAATGATCCATCGATTATTAAAAAACTATCTCACATCACAACTGCAACAATCACCACAGTTTTACTCAAAAAAGGATTGCGCAACGTATGGATTCGCGGTGCAAAGCCTTTAAGTCCGGGTTTGCCGCGACTCATTGGACGCGCATTCACATTGCGATTTGTTCCTGCTCGCGAAGATTTGGCCACACCAGCATCATGGGGCGCGCCCATATCCACACGCGCTGCCATTGAAGCGATGCCCAATGGATGCATTGCGGTGGTTGATGCAATGGGTGTTGAAGACGCAGGTATTTTTGGGGATATCTTGTGTGCACGTATGAAGATGCGTGGTGTGAGTGCGTTGATTACCGATGGCGTTGTTCGTGATGTGGAAGGCGTGCTGGGCACCCAACTACCCGTTTGGTGCAATGGCTACGCAGCGCCCGCCTCTGTCACCAGTCTCACCTTTGTGGGTTGGCAAGAGCCTATTGCCTGCGGTGGTGTTGCTGTGTTTCCCAATGATTGGATTGTTGTGGATGGCGACGGCGCAGTTCTGATTCCAGCCGATCTCATCAACGATGTGATTGACGCATGTATCGAACAAGAACAATTAGAAGGTTGGATCATGCAACAAGTGCAGGCGGGTCATGCACTGCCCGGTTTGTATCCACCCAATGAAGAAAACAAAGCACGCTACGAGCATTGGAAAAAAACAAAAAATAATATTTAAAACTGTATGGCGATCACGCATCTTCTTTATTTACACGGATTTCGCTCGTCGCCTTTATCTGCCAAAGCTCAGTTTTTAACCCAATGGATGAGCACGCATCGTCCTCATATCTCTTGGCATTGCCCTCAACTGCCCGTCTCCCCACTTGAAGCTCAGAACATGCTGCAACGCGATATAGAACATTGGCCACACCATCAGATGGCAGTGATTGGATCGTCTCTTGGCGGCTATTACGCGACATGGATTGCAAGCCACTATCAATGCAAAGCCGTGTTACTCAATCCTGCAATTGAGCCGGCACGCGATTTAAAAAAATACATTGGCGAGCATCCTGTATGGCAAAACCCCGAAGAAAAAATTTATTTCAAACCCCAATACATTGATGAACTACAAAATATGTACGTTCAAAATCAAAACCTACCCACATCCATCATGACGGTGATTGCAAAAGGCGATGAGGTTTTGGATTGGAAAGAAATGACGGGAAGATATCCCCAATCCCATATCAAGCTACTGGAACAATCAGACCACGGCTTAACAGACTTTGAAGACCACTGGCCTGATATTTTGAAATTTTTAGATTTGGCTTAAGACTAAGCTTGTAAATCAATCCGTTTCAATTCCTTGTAAAGTCCTGAGCCAAAAGTGATTGCCTCCACTTTTTGAGGCTTCGCAGGCTGTGTATGTGATTGCAACACAGCACCTTTAGCGTTTAACTCTTTAGCAAAATGTTGCGCAGCATACAAATTACTGCTTTGAAGTGCTGAACTGATTTTGGATAAATAAGGATCTTGAGCCACTGTTGGATCAAAATTGATCAATGCAACAAAAGCTTGTCTTGCGCCTTCCAAGTTACCCTCTATGAGGGCGTCCAGCAGATCTTTAAGTTTTCGAGCACGCTGTCGCTTTCTATCTTCAGAAGATGCATTTTTCCCATTCCAGTTTCTGGAATAAGCTTTAACCCTCAAAGCATTTGCGCTATCCATGATCGACTCCTTAAAAAATGATTTGCTGTTGTGCGCCTCCTTTGCTCTTGCTTTAAAAAAAATGAAAGTGATTGGATGGCTCTGTTGACCTCTTGTTGATATGTCAATAAAAATTGAATGTCAGGAAACCAACCAATCAGTGCACACTAAGCATAAACAATGCCAGCTTTTTTTGACACTGGTATGTCAGCCTTAAACTTTCAAAATAAATATTTCTTAAGTATTAAATATAGTGCCTTTGATCCCATTTTCGGATTGCATCTTCAAGGACATATTGTTAGCATAAACTAACTCGATTTTTCTATACCGACAACCAAGCAATGACATCCATTCAAAGCCATCAACCCCAAGCTTGGCTCGCCCCCACACTTGAACGAGACACCTCTTGGATTCATCGCTTGAGCGCGCAAGCCATTCAAGGATTTGAAAACGCGCTTGCTCACGCCAAGTCAACTCACAAAGATTGGTTGTCTATGCAAGCATCTGATTTTCCGTTGAATGAGACTGCACTGTGTGAATTAAAAAATGCATTTGCGGCCACTCAAACGGGTTATGGCATGTGCTTACTCAAAGGGTTTCCAGTGGAACGCTGGACCATAGAAGATGCGCGCTTGGTCAATTGGGGTTTGGGCTTGCACATGGGTGTTGCACGCACGCAAAATCGCGCTAGTCAAGTCATGAACGATGTGCGCGATGAAGGGGGCGACTACAAAGTTAAAAATGGCAGAGGCTACAACACCAACGCAGGTCTTGATTTTCATGTGGACTCGTGTGACGTTGTTTCATTGCTGTGTTTGCAAACCGCCAAATCAGGTGGCACCAGTATGGTGACCAGTTCAATAGCCGTTGTAGATGAAATCAAAAAGACAAGACCCGATCTCATCCCTGTGATGCAACAACCGTTTTATTACAGCTACCAAGGGACCAACGACGCAAACCAACCACCCTTTTATCGCTGTCCAATTTTAGGAGACGATCCGCAGTATTTTTCTTTGCGTGCTAATCGCAAAAACGTGACGGCATCTCAACGTGATTTCCCCGAAGTACCACGACTAACACCCGAGCAAATTGAAGTATTGGATCTACTTGATGAATTGTTACCCGACCCGCGATTTTGTTTTTCTATGGAATTAGAGCGTGGTGATTTACAACTACTCAACAACTATGTGGTGATTCACTCGCGAACCCATTTTGAAGATCACACCGAAGAAGAAAAGAAAAGACACTTACTACGACTGTGGTTGAGCATTCCCAATGCGCAACCCTTACCTCCCTCGTGGAAAGAGTATTTTGGTGACATTCGAACCGATGCGGTACGCGGTGGCGTGAGAGGAAGCAACATCACTCCCGAATTTTTAGCCTACGAGCGTCGTCAAGCGATAGCTTTGGGCATGACCATCTCTATTTGATTTTGATGCGTGCCCGCACTTGCTCTGTATATGGAATCGGTTCCACTGCCCCATAAGATTCGGTAGATATCGCCGCAGCGGTTGATGCATAAACACCCGCGCTATATAAATCGTCTCCCTCGCATAAGCGATGAATAAACGCACCACCAAAAGTATCCCCTGCTCCCGTTGCGTCAACGGGTTGACAGTCAACAGGCTCGATGCGATGACGCTCATTTGCATTCACAATCAAAGCACCTTGATCACCCATTTTGAGAGCCACAATTTTTGCACCCCAACTTAAACACTGATCTGCAATCACGTCTGCATCTTGCAAACCCGTAATAGCCGTCATGTCATCCCAACTGGGTAAACAAATATCACACAAGCTAATGGCTTGTTGAATCGAAACACGTGCTTGATCGATGGACCACAACTGTCTTCTGAGATTTGTATCAAACGAAACCCACACACTGGAATCTTTGGCGCGTTGCACTGCGCGCCAACATGTTTCACGCGCAGTTTCAGAAATCGCCAATGAGATGCCCGAAAAATGCAAAGCCCGCGCTTGTTCAATCACGCCCTCAGGTAAATCATTTGGCTTGATACAACTCGCAGCCGAATCTTTTCTAAAAAAATGAAAATGGTGTCCGTCGGTGTCGTGCGTCACAAAATAAATCGCTGTAAAGGCAGATGGGTTTATCACAACACATGAATCATCGATGCCTTCATCTCTCCACATTTGACGCAACATCGCACCATACGGATCGTCTCCAAGCGCACTGATATAACTCACCCGCGCGCCTTGTCTAGCGGCGGCCACTGCAAAGTTAGATGTATCTCCACCAAAACCTTGCAAAAAATTTCTACCGTTTTTTTCGCCCGTTTGGTTGAACTCCACCATCGGCTCGCCCATGGCAACGATATAAGAAGAAGACACAGTCGTCGATTCCATTTAATCTAATTTAGCGCCAGATACTTTGACCGCCTGAGCCCATTTAGGTAACTCATCAGCCAAATATTTTTGAAAATCTTCTGCGCCTAAAAATGCGGGATCGGCACCTTGCGAAATCATGCGCGATCGAATATCTGTACTGGTCAACACTTGTTTAAACGCATCGCTTAATTTTTGCACCACGTCTTTGGGTGTACCTGCAGGCGCCAAGAAACCATAAAAACCCACCACCTCAAAACCTGCAATGCCCGACTCCATCACTGTAGGAACTTCAGGTAATGCAGGATTGCGCTCTTTACTGGTCACGGCAATGGCTTTAACGCGACCTTGCTTGTGATAGCTGGCAGCTTGGGGAATCGATTCAGCCATGAATTGCACTTGCCCTGCAATTAAGTCAGTGAACGCTGGCGCACTTCCTCTGTAAGGAATATGAACCATGAACAACTGCGCAGAAGATTTCAACATCTCAGGTGCGAGATGACTGATGCCGCCATTACCTGCAGACCCGTAATTGATTTGCCCCGGTCGCGCTTTTGCATAGGCAATGAATTCTTTTAAATTATTAACAGGCACTTGTGGATTCACAAGCAAGGCCAAGGGTTGCATCGCTGTTCTTGCTATAGGAACAAAATCTTTTAAAGTGCCGTAAGGTAATTTACCGTAAAGCGCTGGATTAATCACCATAATGCCCGTGTTGGCCAACATGATGGTGTAACCATCAGCAGGCGACTTCATCACTTCTTGAGCACCCACAGTTCCACCTGCGCCCGATTTGTAATCTATGATGATGTTTTGACCAAGTACCTGTTGCAATCGGTCAGAAAGAAGACGTGCATGTTGATCTAATGGGCCCCCAGCAGGAAATCCAATGACCAATCGAATGGGTTTACTGGGAAAGCTTGGAACCTGCGCCACGGATGCGGTTGCACCCACCAATCCAACCAACCCGATCAGAATGCATAGAAGTCTAGCCAGTGCACGCATTTGGATCCATACTTCATCAATTAGGTGTAAACCTTAGATTGGCAATATTGCTACTCAAGTTTAGCCTTAAGTCCGTTGCCAAAATAACAATAAAAAAAGCAAAATTATAGTTTTTTGTAGCTTTTGTGAATTAAATAGTTCTTAAAGATAGTATTTTAGTATAAAGTCAGGCGAAATCAATTGAGAGTTTTGACGTAAATTGGATGTCTACGGATGGAAATAACAAAATCATTGGCGGGTATGTTTTCTGACAAAAAAGAGGAAAAACGACAAATTTCCTTTGAAGTGGATCTGGTGGTTGGCAAATTTAACTTGGTCGAAGAAGCCAAACGACAAGCTCAACTCGGACTACCCTCGTTTCACGAAAAAAAAATAAGCAGCAAAGAAAAAGAGGTCGTCGACTACCTCGATAGAAATCGAAAAGAAATACACAACAACACAGAAAAACAATTCGCAGCAAAAGATCGCCAACTCGAAAATATTCGCAATCAATACAAACAAATCAAAGCCGAAAGTCTCAACGCGGAGTTTGAAAGAAAAGCCAGAAAAGTGATGGACGAGCAAGGTGCGTTCCTCAAAAAATTAGGTTACAACGCGGCAATCAAAATCAAAGAGTTAGAGCAATTTAAAGCCGACAATCAACTTCAACGAGAAGCCAACTTCCCCAGTCAAACGGGTACTGTTTTGCGTTATTCAATTTTATTTTTCTTAATCACTGTCGAAGGCATACTCAATTCAAGTTTTTTCTCAGAAGGACTTAGTTCAGGTTTAATTGGTGGATTTATTTATGCAGCTATTCTTGCAAGTATCAATGTGATGGGTTGCTTCTTTTTAGGAAAATTTGCTATTCCTTGGATGAACAGTTGTAAATCAACACCTAAATTATTGGGACTCATGGCCTTGATTTTTTCCTTGGCATATATGGCGATGATGGCTTTATCCATCGGTCATATCAGAGAACAATTGTTAATAGGCATCGAAAACCCCACACGCGCTGCTTGGCAAGTCATGCAAACAGACTTATTTTCTATTCATGATCTGATGTCTTGGTTTTTAATCATGCTCACCCTCGGATTTGGATTGGCGGCCTTGATCGATGGCTATACCTTGGACGATACCTATCCAGGATATGGCGACATTGTGAGAAGAACACAATGGGCTCAAGAAGAATTCGAATCTGAATTTGAAGAAGTCAGAGAAGAGCTCGAAGAGATCAAGCAAGACAATCTCGAATTCATCGATAGCGAATTCAAATCAATGCGCGATCTGCTTGACGAAGCGCAAAAATCAATAGAAGCCAAAGAAGATTTAATCCGTTATTGGCAAGAGAGCATGAAGTCATCCGAGATTGTTCTTTATGCGGCCATTCGGAAATTCAGAATAGAAAATGAAATCGCGCGTGAAGACGGCTTTAAACCTGCCTACTTCGACACCATGCCCACCTTGGAATACTTGAATGAACCCACAACAGATATTGGCAAAGAAAAAACGCTGATCGATCAAATCAATCAAAATCTTTCAAAGATTGAGAAAAGCATCAGTCAACAGCGCGAGGCTGTTTATGCATCGTTTGAAGAGTATGTATCTAAACTTAACCATCTCAAATACCATTGATCATGGCAAGATCAAGCAAAATCAGACGCAGAAAAAATCGCTTGAATATCATTGCTACAGCATTGTTTATTTGCTTTGCAGCAACGATTGTGGGTGCTGCAATTTGGTGGGCAATGAATCGCAAACCTGGCATAGACCCACAAACACTCTGCCCGCAATCAGGACCGCGCGGACATCAGGTTTTGTTGGTAGATAAAACCGATGCATTCAATACTGCGCAAAAAGCTTCGTTTGATATTTTCTTCAAAGAGCTCATTGAGAGCACCCCCGAAGGGTATTTGATTTCTATTTTTGTATTGGGTGACGATTTTAAAAACAATACCAAACCGTTTTTAGAGTTATGCAACCCAGGCACGGGCAACGACAAAAACGAGCTGACCGACAACGTAAAAGAACTCCAACAACGCTATCGCAAACATTTTATTGGCCCCATGCTAACGGTGAGTAACGACTTAATTAATTCACAATCTGCCAAAGAATCACCCATACTCGAAATGTTGCAGTTGATAAGTTTGCACGCAATTCAATTGCACAAAGTCAAAGGTGAGGTCAATCTATTTATTGTTTCTGACATGCTTCAAAATAGCCGAGCACTCAATATGTACAAAGGCGCGTTTTCTTTTGAAAAATACGAGCAGTCTTACCAAGCGTCCAAATTATGGGTTGATTTTTCAAATGTCAACATTCATCTTTATTTGGTCAATAATAATCCAAAAACATTGACCGATGAATTAACCAATTTTTGGAAGGCTTATTCTAAAAAGGTCAAAGCCAATGAACCCACCATCAACATGATATCGGGCTGACCCATGCACACAATGAAAGATTACTATCAGGTCCTAGGCCTACTCGACAATGCCGATAGCGTGGTGATCAAGGCCGCCTACAAAGCCTTGGCACAAAAATACCATCCCGACAAAAATAAAGAATTAGCTGAAAAAAATACTTTCATCATGATGGAATTGAATGAGGCCTATGGGGTATTGGGATACGCATCCAAAAGAAAAGCTTATGACGCCAAACTTGTCAAACAGCGAGGCGCCAAGTCTTCGCAAGCCCATAACAAGCCCAAGGAAAATAAAACCAACACAAACGCAGACCTCTTAAAGAAAATTAATGATAACGAAATGGATGAGGTGCATTTGGTTCAATTGTTTGAAAAGCTATTTAATAAGCCTCTCAAAATTTCTCACGGTTGGATGAACTCTTATTCGTACAAAGATTCAGAAAAAAATGTTTCAATGAGTTATAACCAACTCAGAGAGAAATTAGTCCAACAACTCACCAGCATTTAACCCATGGCCACCCAATACCCGTTTGCAGATCTCAAAGCCAAATACAATGAATTTGAATTGTTCAAGAAAAAACTACCACAAGTCGCCGTTGCGATGCCTGAATTTTTTAGAGTTTTAGAAATCTCATTTAAGAGTATTGAACAAAAAAACGCTTTCAATCAACCGCAAGGAATCTATCAATCGACGGGATTTGATACAGCTGTCAAGATGCTCTTGATTGCAATGATCAACGATCAAATCATTGGTATCAACAGCGACACAGTCGAATTTATTCATGCCATGCGCACTCTCACGCTCAAGTGGTATAGCTTTGGCAATGAACTCAATGCTTGTGTTTATTTTGGACATTATTTTTATTCTTTGCACAGCCAATCTCTGCACTTGATCAAAGACCAATTAAACAATATTCGATTTTTAATTGATGAGACCAATCAATTAAGCAAAGACGTCGCGACGCTTGAACTCATCAAACCCCCAAGCTCTAATGCGTGGTACATCAACGACGACGTGATTGGCGATAAATTGTTGCCCATTGTGGTCTCTAAACGCGACGTCACCAAAGTTGATTTGCCTATACCCGGCTATCAATTTTCTTTTAATGCAAGCAAAATATACGATTTACGTACACCTGTATTTTTGCATGCCCACTGCGTGGAACGTCCGCAAGTAAATAATGGCAAAGCCATTGTTTCTTGCCCAAGCTGTTCACAAAAATGCAGGGTGCCCGTATTTCACACGGTGGAAGTGAAGTGCCCCAACTGCAAACAGGTTTGGCAGCAAAGAATTTAATTCTCCTGCCCCCACTCTCTTTGAGTCTAAAAGGCGACCAGATGTCGGGGCAAAGTCCAGACGGCTTGGGCACCATGTTCAGTGATTAAAAACTGATCTTCAATGATAAAACCGCCGTCACCATCGACATAAAATGGTGTTTCGAAGGCCAACATCATTTGGGGTTCAATCAACATCTCCGACTGGGCTGACAAAAAAGGTGGCACTTCACAAAACGTGTCGTGACCCAGACTATGCCCAAAGTGGCCCCTCTGAAAACTTTTAAATCCTGCGCGATGCATGGCTTGCGAAGCAAGGCGATAAACCTCCGACATGGGGTAACCCGGTTTTAGTGCCTCAAGTCCAGCAGTAAATGCATCGTGCAAAGCGTTTGCTATTTCTTGTGTTCTGGGTCGCGGCTGACCACACACAAAGGTTCGCCCACTATCGGAACTGTATCCATCGACCAAACAACCCACATCAAACTTAATCACATCGCCTGTTTGAATTTGACCGCCGCCTTGCCAAGGCATTGCGCCAACGGTGATGTACTCCCACTGCCCAGTGAGTTGAATCTGATACTTTTTTGCACTCTGGCTGACACCTTCAGCCCACGCTTGTGCAATCTCATGTCGATGTATACCTTCATGTAAATGACTGATTGCATGTTTCATTCCATCTTCAGCAATGATTGCAGCATGTGTTAGATGATCAATCTCCATTTTGGATTTAACCACCTTGATTTCACTTATCGCTGCACTGGCATCCAACCAAACAATAGATGGGAAAAATTCGCATAACAATCGATAGTCCGCAATTGGCCAGAAATCCATATCTAAACCAATGCGTTTTTGATATAAATCGGTTGACAGCAGTAGTTCTTTGAGTTGCTTAAAAGCATTGCGTGCATCAAAGGTAGCTGGCCGATGAAATGACGATACTCTGTGCTGATGAACCTGTGTGGTCAATTGCGCGGCAAAACCCCCTTCGTGCATCACACTGCGTATATCGGCAGTTTCAACCCAATCCGTATGCGTTAATACGCAATCATCACCCAAAATTTTTCTAACGAGTGGTGCAAATAAATCTGTTGTGATGGCTCTTATCGAAAGTGATGGGTCAGCAGGAACAATCGCTAAACAAGCCCCTGCTCTTCTAAAAAAAGAAGCGACGCCAGGGTGTGCACCCGTGGCCCACTTGTAGTTTTCTGGTTTTGACAGCACCAATACATCCAAACCATACCGTTGCATGAGTGCTTGCGCACGTTGACGATTGACATGACTCATAACATTACCTGTTTAAAGTGCGACGCTTGGCAACCATGTGGCTATTGATGGTACTGCTGTCAAAATTGCAACGCCCAGCATCAGCAAAACCCAAAATGCCAATGCGCCTGAAGCAGCCTCGGCTAGTGTCACCTTACCCTGCGCAATACCAACCAATACAAAGAGATTCATTCCAACAGGCGGTGTGAGCATGCCAATTTCAACCATCATGGTGATAACAACACCCAACCAAATTGGATCGTAGCCCAAGCCTGTCATCAATGGAAAAACAACGGGCAATGTCATCACCATCATCGACAATCCGTCAAAGATCATTCCTAAAAGCAAATAGATAAACACAATCACAATCAATAAAACAAGGGGCGACATACCAACACCCGAGATTATTTCTAGCATTTTTTGTGGCAACTGCATCAAGCTGATCGATTGAGCCAAAATCACAGCGCCCATAAAAACAAATGCAATGACCGCAAACGTTGTTGCAGAGCTAAAAAATGTTTTACCTAATTTTTTAAAATTGAGGTCACCCATCGTAAAACCAAGAATCACTGCGGCAGCCACACCCACTGCTGCTGATTCAGTCGGTGTGGCTATTCCTGCGAACAAACTACCCAACACGGCCAAAATAAGTATCAAAATTGGCCACACCGCAACGGTTGCTTGAATAGTTTCTGACCAAGGCAATACCTTTTCTCGCGGTGCCAATTGTGGCTGCAAATAAACTTTGACTTCAATGTAGATCATAAAAAGCAAAGCCATCATGAGTCCTGGTATCACGCCGGCCAAAAATAATTTACCAATTGACGTGTCTGTAAGAGCACCATAAATGAGTAATGACAAACTAGGGGGAATTAACAATCCCAACGTACCGCCACCCGCTAAGGTTCCAACTACCAAACGCTTGTCGTAACCGCGCTGTACCAATTCAGGATAGGCAACAGATCCAACGGCCGCTGATACCGACATTGATGAACCACTGACCGCTCCAAACACCGTACAAACTGCAATATTGGTATGTAACAAGCCACCACGCAATCGACCAAACAAAGGGGACATGGCTTTGTAAATGCCCGCTGCTAAACCACTAGCGACCAAAATATCACCCAATAAAATAAAAAGTGGAATAGCAGTCAGCGTGAATTCGGCAAGCACATTAAAGACGGCTTGCACACCCAAACGAGTTGCACCACCGCCAAAAATTTCAAGTATGGCAAAACCGGTTAGTCCAAGTGCAGCGCCTAACACTGCACCAGACAAAACAGTAAAACCTAAAACGGCGCTTAAGAAAGCCCAGATCATGGATGCACCTCATCGCTCGGTGCGGTTTGAATGAGATGAAAAGTTCGCCAAATACTAACCAACGCAACTAAAAACAAGGCAGCACAGGCAACGGTAAAAAATGGCGCCAAAGGCAACCTGGATTGCTCCGTTTTTAAACCAAGCATGCGCGTGAACTCACTGATACCCCAAGCTTCACGAATAAAAATATACAAAAAAATCCACAAAATCAATTGACCTAAAACCATCAATAGCTTTTGTACGATGCCATTGGTGAGTTCAGAAATCACTGTGACACGTATATTATTATTTTTAAAAATCGTGATGGGCATGAGCGTGAACACAGCCAAGGTCATAAATAACCCGCACAATTCTTCCGTGAAATCAAAAGGTTGATTCCAAACATAGCGCATCACAACTGCCGCAAGCACCAAAGCAAACATGCCCGCCAAAGCGAGTGCGCCAATGGATGACATCGCAATGCATAAAAAGTGAATCACGCGTTCAACCTGATCACGCCAAGTTGAACGCGCCAACATATCATCTGTCATTTAGGTAATGCATCCAATACACGTTGGCGATAAGCAATTGCATCTCCACCTGTTTCTTTGGCCAATACATCCCAAGTTTCTAATGCAGATTTGCGCAAAGCGTTTAGATCAGCGCCCGATAGTGCTGGATAAAAAGTAGAGCCTTGGCTGACGAGTTTGTCACGCGCTTGCTTTTCTGCTTGGGTATCGCCATCAAAATCAAAGCTGACTTTTTCTAATTCGATGACTGCGTCATTGAATCCTTTTTTGAGGTCTGCTGGCAAGGCCGCCCACTTGGCTTTGTGTGCCATCAAGGCATAAGGCGCAGGAGGAAAAGGAAAACCAGTGGGTGTGACGTGTTTGGCGACTTCTTGCAAAGAAATGGTGTTTGCAAATCGTGCGGCATACAAAGCGCAATCAACAACGCCCGTTTGCAAAGCAGAGTACAACTCATTTTGTGGCACGATTTGAGCAGCAACACCTAATCGCTTAAATGTTTCTACCTGTTCACGACTTCCTACTCGTAATTTTTTCTTACGCAAATCCTCAAGTGTTCTAACAGGTTCACGACAGAACAGTGAAGCATCAACAATTGAAAAACCTAAAAATCCAGGAACCTCAATATTCCATTTGCCGATGCCTTCTTTTAAAACGGCCTTGAGAGCAGGCAATGCTTTGAGATGCTCTTGCGCACCCGAGACCAATCCGTAAACATAAATATTGGCCAATGCCGGTGCGTCACGCCCTAAAAATGGCGGCCAAATGAAACCCAACTCAGGAGCACCCGTCTGCATAAAACGCAATGCATCGGCGTCTTTGAGTCCTAATGACCCACCTTCTGATATGGAAATTTTCATGCGCCCGTTGGTGCGCTTTTCAACATCAGCAGCAAAGTTTCTTAATTGAGCTGATTCTGGGCGTGAAGCTGGATAACTGTTATTGAAACGCCATTCAACCGTTTGCGATTGAGCAGCGCCGACCAAGAGCGCACTTGCCAGCATGATTTGAATTGAGATTTTTTTAAACATGAGAGAACTCCTTTGAATAAATTTTATTGATCGACCTTGGCGCCCGATGCTTTGACAACGGCGGCCATGCGCACGTAGTCTGCTGCCAGCAGTTTAGAAAAATCTGTATTGCTCAAAGCGCGCGGTTCGATCCCTTGTTTGTCTAATCGCTCAAGTATCACGGAATCTTTAAGTAACTTAGCCATCGCATTGTTGATGCGTGTTGCTTCAGCCGCAGGTGTTGCAGAAGGACCCAGTAAACCAAACCATGAATCAAATTCGTAACCTGGCAAACCACTTTCTGCAATAGAAGGTAAATCGGGCAAATATTTACTGCGCTTGAGAGAAGTAACACCCAGCAAACGAATGCGCGAGTCTTTGGCAAACGCAAGTGCACCGATGCTGGCAGCAATCACAGCTTGTGCACGACCCGAAATCACTTCGTTAATGGCCTCACCCGTTGCTTTGAGCGGCACATGCACCACATCAATGCCTGCCATGCCATTGAAATACGCCATCGACAAATGTGTGGCACTGCCCACACCGGCAGTTGCATAATTTAATTTGCCAGGATTGGCTTTGGCATATCGAATGTATTCAGCCACTGTTTTAGCGGGCACATCGGGATGAATCATCAACACATAACTGGCTGAACCCACATGCGCCAATGGCGCAAAATCTTTTTGTGGATCGTAATTGAGTTTGGTGTACAAAGAGCCCGCAATGTTGTGACTCGCCGCCGCCATCACCATCACGGTGCCATCTGCTTCTGCTTTGGCCACATAAGAATTACCAATGGTACCTCCTGCGCCTGCACGGTTTTCGATAATGACGGTTTGACCCAATGCTTGACCCATCTCAACCGACATCGAACGCGCCAAAATATCTTGCACGCCACCAGCGGCAAACGGCACAACAATGCGAATGGTTTTAGTCGATTGCGCTTGGGCCATTTGAATAGCTAACAGCATCACACCAGCAACCGCACTGTTTAAAACTTTTCTTCTTTGAATCATGGTCAATACCTTTTTTTATTAAGACACACAGAGTTGATCGGCTAATCGGCGCATGAAACGTTCGCACCATGCGAGTTGTTCAAGGCTTACCCATTCATTAGGTTGATGAGCTTGGGCAATAAAACCAGGGCCACACACAATGGTGGGCACACCAGCTTGATGAAATAACGCAGCCTCAGTACCAAAGGACACTTTACCTGTGCCTTTTGCAGGATCTAAATCTGAACTGTGAAAACACAATTGTGCAATTTCACTGTCAGGCGCGGTGTTAAAGTTGGGCAATACCGATTTGAGTTCGTGCGAGATGCCTGTATCTGGCGCAACAGATTGCATTGCCGGAATCATGGCATCAGCAAATGCTTTGGCCTTGGCAAACAAATCTTCGGGTGTGTTGAGATGGTGATGACGAATCTCCCACGTGACTTCGCACAAACGTGGAATGATGTTAAGCGCTGTACCGCCATTGATCACGCCTGTGTGAACAGTGGTGTAGGGGACGTCATAAATCGGATCAAAAGGACCATTGGCTTTGAGATGTTGATGCATGAACTTGAGATGCGCAACAAACTCGCAAGCGATTTCAACCGCATTAACACCCAATGGCGTGAGCGATGAATGCGCTTCAAAACCTTGCACCGTAGTTTTGTAAGCATGTTTGCCCTTGTGCGCAATCACAACTTGCATGCCAGTGGGCTCACCCACAATGCATCCTGCGGGTTTGAATCCTTTGTCAACAATATCTGCAATGAGGCGGCGCACACCAATGCAACCCACTTCTTCGTCATAGCTGAACGCCAAATGAACGGGGCGTTTGAGTTTACGTTTGAGTAGTTCGGGTACCATCATCAAAGCAGTGGCACCAAAACTTTTCATATCAGTGACACCACGTCCCCACAAACGATCGTCTTTGATCACCGCTTCAAATGGATCGGTATCCCACGCTTGACCGTCGACAGGTACCACATCAGTGTGACCTGACAACACAATACCGTTGTGAAGCATTTGTCCATCGCGCGCAGGCAAAGTTGCCCAGAGGTTTGCTTTTTGTCGCGTGTCGTCGTAGGTGCGATGACATTCAAGGCCCAACGACTCGAGATACGCTTGCGTCCAATCGATCAAAGGTAAATTGCTATCGCGCGAGACGGATGCAAATGAAACCCATTTTTGAATAAGAGGTAGCGCTTTTAAATCTTGTGCGGTGACTTGTTGGACCACCGACTGGGGAATGGGTGCGTTCATAAAACCTCTATAAATTCATCTGTATTTAAAACAACTTTAATGATACTAGGATATGGTCTAACCCTAATCCCATCAGTGTTGCAACACCCATCAAGGTAAAAATAGCCGCCGCAATGCTGTGCACCAACTTCATGGGTATTTTGTTGGCCAATTTGTCACCCATAAAAACAGCAGGTACGTCGGCAATCAACATACCCAAGGTAGTTCCCATGACCACGGTGAAGGGATCGGCAAAGTGAGCGGCCATGGCAATGGTTGCAATTTGGGTTTTGTCGCCCATCTCGGCTAAAAAGAAAGTAATGAGCGTAGCGACAAAAACGCCCCAACGCTGGGCCACTTGGGTTTTGTCTTCTTCGATTTTGTCGGGTATCAACGTCCATATTGCCATTGCGATGAAGGATGCGCTCAAGACCCAACGCAAGGTGGAAGGATTCACGCTTTGCGTGATCCACGCGCCCAAAGCGCCTGCCAGTCCGTGATTGACCAAAGTTGCAATCAAAATACCCGCAATGATGGGAATAGGTTTTTTAAAACGAGCGGCAAGAATAAATGCCAAAAGTTGTGTTTTGTCGCCGATTTCTGCGAGGGCCACGACCCCCGTCGATATCAATAAGGATTCCATTTACCCATTGTATCAATGCGAGCAGTGTATAAGGTCTTGGGTTATGCTTGACCTTCCGAAAAGAAAAGCACACCATGAACAAAAGTACATCTTTTTTACTTAATTTTGCACATGCACTGGATCATTTATTTTTGTTGATCTTTGCAACAGCGGTGTCAGCGATTGCATTGGACTTTGGTATCGGTCGATGGGAAGACTTGATGCCCTACACCACGGGTGCATTTGTGATGTTTGGATTGGCGTCGGTTCCAGCGGGTCAGTTAGGGGATAAATGGGGACGGCGTCGCATGATGTTGGTGTTTTTTTATGGCATGGGTATTAGTTCAATGTTGATTGCGTTGGCTCAAACACCGCTTCAAATGGCCGCGTGGCTCACGTTGATGGGTGTGTTTTCATCCATCTACCATCCAGTGGGTATTCCATTGTTGGTACAAAATTCGAAGACACCAGGAAGAACGATTGGACTCAACGGCTTATCAGGCAATATGGGTATTGCATTGGCCGCTTTATCCACGGGTTTTTTAGTCAAGTATTTTGGATGGCGAATGGCATTCATGGTGCCAGGTGTTGTGTCGTTGTTGTGCGGTTATTGGTTTTCAAAAAGTGCGCCACCTGAACAAAGTGCGCCTGCCAAAAAAACTGCAATTCAAATTCATTTACCCAAACACTTGGCCATTCGCACGTTTATTGTGATGGTGGCCAGTGCAACAACGGGCAGTTTGTTATTTAACTTCACGACCAACGGCAATTCGCAATTGCTTACCGAACGCCTGGAAGGTTTGATCAACGACCCTGCCCTTTTAGGAATTTTATTGGCGCTTATTTATGCAATCGCCTCATTTGCGCAATTGATTGTGGGATGGTTACTCGATCGTGTGGCCGTTAAACCTTTATTGATTGGCATATTAATCACTCAAGTGATTGTGTTTTATTTGGCAGCACAAACTAGCGGTTGGGTTTGGTACGGTATGGCCATTGTTTATATGGTTTCCGTTTTTGCAGCTATTCCATTTAATGAAACTATGGTGGTTCGCTACATCGACAACTCCATGCGCTCGCGTGTGAGTGGCGTGCGCATTGCCGTTTCGTTTGGAATTAGCTCTTTTGCGGTTTTTATGATGGGTCCATTTATCAAAGCGTCTGGATTTACCAGTTTGATGTTTGCAATGTCGGCCATCGCTGCTGTAAGCACATTGATTGTGCTTTGGTTGCCTGGACAAGAAGCTTTAAAAGAAGCAATGCAGTAATCGTTAATCAAAGGAAATTTAATGCAAGCAGTTTGGTACACACTCAATGGCGAAGCCAAAGATGTTCTTCAGTTTGGAGAGATGCCAAAACCGCAACCCCAAAGCGGTGAAGTTCTTGTTCGATTGATGACTTCGGGCGTTAATCCATCAGACGTCAAATCGCGTCGTGCACGCCCCCTATCGGAGCCAATCATTCCTCACAGCGATGGTGCAGGTGTCATTGAATCCGTTGGCAGTGACGTGAGTTCTTCTCGCATCGGTGAACGTGTATGGATTTGGAACGGTCAATGGCAACGCCCACACGGTACTGCAGCGCAATTTATTGCGTTACCTGCTGAACAAGCTGTTCCCCTACACAAAAGTGTTGATTTTGCGCAAGCCTCTTGCTTGGGCATTCCTACACTCACGGCGATACAAGCAGTGAACTTAGCAGGCGATCTTCAAAATCAAACCGTGTTGGTAACGGGCGCTGCATCTGCTGTAGGTCACTACGTCACTCAATTGATTAAATTAGCAGGCGGACATGTGATTGGCACAGTTGGCACTGAAGAAAGAGCTGTGCACGCTAAAAAAGCAGGTGCCGATGAAATTATTTTTTATAAAACACAATCGGTAAGCGAAAAGGTTCTTGCATTAACCCATGGCAAAGGCGTTGAGACTATCATTGATTTGGATTTTTCAGGCACGATCCCTTTGATTAACGAAGGTTGTTTGTCAAAACACGGTCAAGTAATTGTGTATGGATCCAACACACCAAAAGTGAATGTCACTACCCGACCGATGACATATGGATCTGTTCAACTGAAGTTTTTTTTGGTTTACGACTTAAAGCCGATGGATAGAAAAAATGCACTCGACCGCATGCAACATCTTTTACAAACTCAGCAACTCATTCACAGTGTGGGGCCACGTTTTGGATTGAACCAAGTCGTTCTTGCACATGAAATGGTTGAATCAGGAAAAGTGATTGGTAATGTGGTGATCGATATATCGTGAAGTTATTAAGCTATCAATATCAATCGGCTGCATCGTTTGGTGTTTTACAATCAAATGGCATCATTGATTTAAAGAATCAAGCTCATTTTTTACAAAATACTTTACTTGATGTTTTGCGTGATCGCACTTTGCAAGAGATTGCGCAAAGCATTGCTGGTTTACAAGCTACTATTCAATTATCCGATGTGGTTTTAGATGTGCCGCTTCCTAATGCACCCAGAATTTTTTGTATTGGACGCAATTACAAAGGACATCTGGCCGAGATCAATGCCAAACTACCCGAGCAGCCAAGTTTGTTTTTTCGCACCATGGCTTCGATGGTGGCTTGCAATCAACCATTGATAAGGCCCCAAGCATCAACCGATTTTGACTATGAAGGCGAATTGGCTTTGGTAATTGGCAAGCCTGCAAAAAATGTATCCATCGAACATGCCATGCAACACATCATGGCTTATACGATTGTGAACGATGGCAGTATTCGAGACTATCAATTCAAACACTCGCTCACTGTGGGCAAGAATTTTGAAAAGTCAGGATCGATGGGCCCATGGATCACCACGGTTGACGAAGTAGGTGACCCCAGCCAACTGGAGATCACCACTACACTCAATGGCGTACAGGTTCAGCATTCGGGCACTGACGACCTGATCTTTGACATACCCACCATCGTCCATTACATTTCTAGCTTCACCACCTTGATGACGGGCGACATCATTGCCACAGGAACTCCCGACGGTGTTGGGTTTACCCGAACACCACCGCTTTGGCTTAAACAGCAGGATGTATTAGAAATCAGTATCAGTCGACTAGGTACTCTGCGTCATACGGTGATCAATGAATAAGTTTTAATTTTCGAAGTATTTTTTAAAAAGAAAGAGAGACATCTATGCCAGCGACTCGTTTTTTGAATTCATGGATGCGTTTATTTTTTTCTGCGATGCTCTGTGCACATGCGATGCTCGCAGCAGCACAAACTGATTTTCCTAATAAACCCATCAAAATGGTTGTGGGTTATTCGGCGGGCGGGCCCACCGATGTGATTGCGCGTTTAGTCGCACAAGACCTGAGCGTGAGTTTAGGTCAAGCAGTGGTTGTTGAAAATCGAGTGGGTGCCAATGGTAATATTGCAACCGAGAGTGTTGCTACTTCTGCACCCGATGGTTACACATTAATTGTTAACACCTTATCGCACAATGTCAATGCCATCATGGGTGCTGGCAAAGTCAAATACGATCCAGTGAAAGATTTTTCTCCAATTACATTGGCTGTAGCTTTGCCTCAATATTTGGTCGTGGGTTACAACAGCCCTTACAAAACAATGGCTGAGTTAATTGCCAAGGCCAAGTCAGCGCCTGATGCCGTGAGTTATGGCTCAGCGGGAAATGGCGGTTCTGCACATTTATCTGCTGCCCTACTCGCTACAAGGTCGCAGTCGCAAATGGTGCATGTGCCATTCAAAGGCAACGCACCTGCATTAACCGAAGTGATTGCCAATCGCGTGGACTTTATGTTTTATCCAATGATTGGCGTGTTGGAGCGTGAAGCGCAAAAGCAAGTTCGAATTTTGGCTGTCACAACAACTCAAAGATACACTGATGCACCTCAGGTACCAACCATGGCTGAGTCGGGGTTTCCTGGCTTTGAAGAATATGTTGGCCCCGTCGGTTTTTTGGCTCCTGCTGGAACACCGCCGGCTGTATTGGAAAAATTAGCCAATAGCATTCGTACAACGCTTAATAAGCCTGATATCAATCAACGCATGCGGCAGTTGGGTGGCGTGGTGATTGGTTCATCACCTACCGAATATCGCACTTGGTTGCGCGAAGATCATGCGCGATGGACACAATTGATTCGCATGGCCAACGTCAAAGAATAATTTTTTTAACGCGCGCCACCCGATACATCGACCATGGTTCCAGTAACGTATGACGATTCTTTGGATAACAAAAACACAATCACGTCGGCGACTTCTTCAGCCAATCCTGCTCGACCCATGGGCATTTGAGGGCCATGTTTTTCTACGCGATCGGCCATGCCAGCTGATGCATGAATTTCGGTATCAATCATTCCAGGTCGAACGCCATTGACACGCACACCATACTTGGCCAACTCGGTGGCCATGCCCGTGGTTAATGTATCAACCGCACCCTTGGATGCACCATAGTCAACAAATGTAAAAGGTGAACCTGTGAGTGCGCCCAATGATGAAACATTAACGATAGCGCCGCCTTTTCCGCCATTGCGTTGAGACATGCGCAACACCGCTTCACGTGAACACAACAATGTGCCGATGACATTGATGCGCATGATGTCTGTCATGGTTTCAAAATCTAAATCTTCTATACGGCGTTTGGATGATCCTGCAATTCCTGCGTTATTGACCAAACCCGTGGGAACACCAAAATGTTTTTGGGTTTGTTCAAACATGCGCAACACATCACTCTCGCGACCAACGTCACCTTGAATGCACAGACCTTGTCCACCCGCTTGAATCACATCATTTAAAACTGCTTGAGCTTGCTTTTCCGCCTGGTTGTAATTGATCACAACACAAGCGCCTTTGGCGCCAAGCTTTCGTGCAGTGGCCGCTCCAATGCCGCGACTCGCTCCCGTGACGATTACGATATTTTTCATGTTTTTCCTTAATGTGTGAGATTGAGTTGCGTCCAAGTCCTGTTGAATTAGCGTGATGCCATTAATGCATCCTCAAAAATAGCAACGGCGCGAGTCCAACCCGCCGATGCGCCGCGAATTTTGTGTGGAAAGCAACTGATGTAATAACCATTGGGTGGCAACATCTCTAGGTTGTGTAATTTTTCGATATGACAGTAGCCGATGTCTCGGCCCGCCTTGTGCCCCTCCCAAATCAAAGATGCGTCTTTGGATTCACCATATTTTTTGGCCGTGTGCACAAAAGGTGCATCCCAACTCCAAGCGTCGGTACCTGTCAGTCTGATGCCACGCTCTAACAAATACATAGTGGCTTCGTAGCCCATGCCACAACCTGATGAAACATAATCTGAATGACCATAGCGAGAACCCGCGCGCGTATTGATCACAACAATTTCTAATGGCGTGAGTGTGTGTCCAATGCGTTTGAGTTCTGAATCCACATCTTTTGCAGTAACCACGTAACCGTCTGTCATGTGACGAAAGTCTAATTTGACTGCAGGTTGAAAACACCATTCGAGTGGCACATCATGAATCGCAATCGCAGGTTTTTTTTCACCCAAAGCGTTATCCATGGTTGAATGAAAATGATAAGGTGCGTCTAAATGTGTTCCGTTGTGAGTCGATAGATGAACCATCTCAACGGCCCAACCTTCTCCATCGGGCAAATCTTCTTTTTTGAGACCAGGAAAAAAAGGCTCAATTTGTTCATATGTATTTTGGTGTGTGAAATATTCAATCTTCGGCTTAAATGCGGGTGGATCGCTAAGCACATCGTTTTCTAAAAAAATAGACAGGTCGACAAATTTTCTAGCCATAATGTTCTCCTTCAAGTTCTTTTTTCTTTCCAACTGATTATGACCATGCTCACACACAATCGTTGTGTCATTTTTGTTTTTTTTACATTGCTGATTGCAAGCTCAGGATGCCAAATGAATACAAAAGAATTGGAAAAATCCGAATTTGCAATTGGTCAATTGGCATTCAATGACGCAACGCTTTCAGCGTCTGGAAAAGTTTCATGCGCCAGCTGTCATTCACCCAGCGCTGGATTTTCTGCGCCCAACGCATTGGCCTTTCAGCCTGGCGGCAAATATCTGGAGGCCCACGGACTGCGTGCGTCCCAGCCCTTGGGCTATCTCGTTTACAACACCGCTTTTCACTGGGATGAAAAAGGAACACCAACAGGTGGTTTTTTTTGGGATGGACGCGCCAACTCTCTTGCCGAGCAAGCAATGGGGCCACTGCTTGGCGAGCGTGAAATGGCCAATCCCGATAAGTCCAGCGTGGTTCAAAAAATTTCCCAATCTCAGTGGGCCGATTTATTTAAAAAAACTTACGGTGCAAACATACTCAATGATGTCGACGCAGCGTTTTTAAAACTCACTCAAGCCGTAGAAACGTTTCAAAAAAATTCACCACTGCTCAACGCTTTTTCTAGTAAATACGACGCCTATTTGCGAGGAGAAATTCAACTCGAAGCGGCAGAAGCACGCGGCCTTGCCTTGTTTAATGACGAAGAAAAAGGCAATTGCGCCTCGTGTCATCCATCTGACAAAGACAAAAAAGGCAGACATCCATTATTTACCGACTTCACCTATGACAACTTGGGCGTTCCGCGCAACCTCGAAATTATCGAAAACAATAATCCAAAATATTTTGATTTGGGACTTTGCGACAAGCCTGATTTAAAAGAGAGAAAAGATTTGTGCGGTGCATTCAAAGTGCCCACCCTTAGAAACGCAGGTGTGCGACAAGTTTATTTTCACAACGGCAAATTTAAATCACTCAAAGATGCATTAACTTTTTATGTGCAACGCGATACCCATCCCGAAAAATGGTATCCCAAAGATGCAAAGGGCAAGGTGCTCAAGTTTGATGATTTGCCTGTTGCGCTTCATTCCAATGTCAACGTCAAAGAAGTGCCTTATCAAAAAAAGAAGGGTGAGCAACCCACACTCAATGATCAAGAGATTGACGATGTGATTGCTTTTATCCATACATTAACCGATGGATGGAAAGACCAAACTCGTCGATAATCGACGAATGGCAACCCATCAAATATCCAATAACGATTCACCTGCAGAGGTGAGTTTTTACCAAGCCCTACTCTTTTGGCTCAAACTCGGGTTTATTAGTTTTGGCGGGCCCGCAGGTCAAATTGCCATCATGCACGAAGAGTTGGTAGTGCGTAAACGATGGATTTCTGAAAAAAGATTTTTACACGCACTTAATTTCTGCATGGTCTTGCCCGGTCCTGAGGCGCAACAACTCGCCACTTACATCGGTTGGTTAATGCACAAAACTCGTGGCGGTGTTTTAGCGGGCGTTTTGTTTGTGTTGCCGTCCTTGTTTTTATTGATTGCCTTGTCTTGGGTCTATATGGCTTGGGGAGAGGTGCCTTGGGTCGCTGGTATTTTTTATGGCATCAAACCTGCTGTGACTGCGATTGTTTTTCAAGCCTCTCACCGCATCGGTTCTCGTGCGCTCAAAAATAATCTTTTATGGTCGATTGCGGGTTTAAGTTTTGTCGCGATTTTTGTTTTTAATGTCCCCTTCCCTGTTATTGTTATTTCAGCGGCTATTTTGGGTTATTTTTTGGGTCGTTACGCACCTCACTTATTTCAATCAAGTTCTGGGCATACATCCACCTCAGCTAACAAACAAAGTGCGTGGATTGATGACGACACACCCACACCCGCACATGCTTTGTTTAAATGGACGCGATTGATTCAAGTGTTCGCCGCAGGCTTATTGCTTTGGGCGATTCCCATGTTGTGGTTATTTTTTATTTATGGATGGGATCACACGTTGACGCAAATGAGTTGGTTTTTTACCAAGGCTGCATTGCTCACTTTTGGCGGTGCTTATGCCGTATTGCCTTACGTATATCAAGGTGCCGTCAATGATTTTTCTTGGCTCTCCGCCACGCAAATGATGGATGGCTTGGCCTTGGGTGAAACAACGCCAGGCCCTCTCATTATGATTGTGGCCTTTGTAGCTTTTGTGGGGGGCTATGCCAAAGCTTTTTTTGGTGCCGATGCGATTTTTTTAGCGGGGACTATTGCCGCGTGTTTTGTCACTTGGTTTACTTTTTTGCCATCGTTTATTTTTATCTTGGCAGGCGGGCCTTTTATTGAGAGTACGCATCAACAAATTAAATTAACCGCACCACTCACTGCAATTACTGCTGCCGTTGTTGGCGTAGTTCTTAATCTGGCTTTATTTTTTGGATACTATGTTCTGTGGCCACAGGGCCTAACAGGTCAATTTGATTGGATCAGTTTGATATTGGCACTTACAAGTGCAGTTGCTTTATTTAAATACAAAGCCAATGTCATTCATGTCATTGCAGTCAGTGCAACTATAGGCGTTGCACTGACTTATTTGCACTAATTTATTTGAATCAACCTTCTGCTGTAAATCCAATGGCTTTGACAATTGGGCCCCAACGGTTGGTATCGTTCTTGAGCATCGTCGCCAATTCAGCAGGCGTTGATGATGCGGACTCCAACCCCATCGCGGCCAATCCTTCGACCACTTCGGGTGCAGCCAATGCAGCGCGCAATGCGGTGTTCGTGCGAGTGACCACGTCTGCAGATACACCTGAAGGCAAATAAAAACCAAACCATTCGTTAAA